>CBINNP010000018.1:0-26441 GCA_966252075.1 uncultured Solimonas sp. | reverse complement strand
CATCCGCCAGAACGCCGACAGCGTGATCTGCGCGTATCGCCGTGACGAAGACAACATGCCGGGCTCCAAGCGCGAAGTCGCCAACGCCAAGGAAGAAGGCGTGGAGTTCCTGTTCAACCGCCTGCCGGTGGAGATCGTCGGCAAGGACAAGGTCGAGGGCGTCAAGGTCGTCGAGACCAAGCTCGGCGCGCCGGACGCGCGCGGCCGCCGCAAGCCGGAAGTGATCCCGGGTTCCGAGCAGGTGATTCCGGCCGACCGCGTCATCATCGCCTTCGGCTTCCGCCCGAGCCCGGCGTCATGGTTCGGCGAGCACGGCATCGCGCTGCATGACGACGGCCGCGTCAAGGCCGACGGCAAGGCCAAGATCAAGTTCCAGACCAGCAACGCCAAGGTCTTCGCCGGCGGCGACATGGTCCGCGGCTCGGACCTCGTCGTTACCGCTGTTTATGAAGGCCGTGAGGCGGCGGAAGGCATCCTGGACTATCTGAAGGTGTAACGCGGACGAGGTCCGAAAGCGCCGCGGCCCCTGTCGCCGCCGGATGGCGGCGAAGAACGATCCTGGGCTCCGCGGCTCAGACCTCGTGGTCACTGCCGTTTACGAAGGCCGTGAAGCCGCGGAAGGCATCCTCGACTATCTGAAGGTGTAGCGCCGACGAGATCCGAAAGCGCCGCGACCCCTGTCGCCGCCGGGAGGCGGCGAGGGTCGATTCCGGGCTCCGCGGCTCGAACCTCGTCGTCACTGCCGCTTGTGAGGGCCGTGAGGCAGCGGAAGGCGCCCGAGATTATCTGAAGGTCTGAAGCGTACGCGGTGTGAAGGGCGCCGTCGCCCGGCCTTCAGCCGAGCGCGAAGGCGCGCTGTACCAGCCAGGCGAAGCCGATCAGCGCGATCAGCGCCGAGCCGGGCAGCAGCACATAGCGCCGGTAGCGCGTCGAGTGACGCAGCGCGTAGCTCAACGGCACGACACCGGCGATCAGCAGTAGCTGCGCCGCTTCCACGCCGAGATTGAAGGCAGCCAGCGCCGGCAGCCGGCCGCCGATCGGCAGGCCGAGTTCGAGCAGGGCGCCGGCCATGGCGGAACCGTGAATCAGGCCGAACAGCGCCGCGACGCCCGCGAGCCGCCGTCGCAGCATCGGCCAGAGATTATTGAGGCCGGCGAAAAGCACGGTCGCCGCCACCGCGGATTCCACCCAGCGCGTCGGCCAGTGCACCCAGCCCAGCGCCGCCAGGCTCAGGGTCGCCGCGTGGGCAAGCGTGAAGGCGGTAACCACACCGCAGGTCTGCAGCAGGGCGCTGCGCAGCGTCGGCGTCACCGACCAGCCGCTGCGCGTGCGCCACAGCACGGCCGGCAGGAACAGCGCGGCCAGGAACAGCACGTGATCCAGGCCGGTCCAGACGTGCCAGAGCCCCTCGTTGAAGTAACTGCGCAGCAATGGCCAGAGGGCGGCCGTCGCCGGCCCGCCGAACGACAGCGGACCACTCTGCGGGCCGAACACGGCGCTATAGGTCTGCGCGCCGGCCTGCAGCGCCAGCAGGCCGCGATGCTGGCGATCGAGATCGAACAGCAGCCGGTAATCCAGCGTCAGCGGCGCGGCGGAGGCGGGGCAGCGGCCCTGCAGCGCCAGCGCCGCGTAGCTACCGTCGGCGTGCTCGGCGATGCGCAGCTCGCCGGCCTGCAGCGTGCAGGCGCCGGTGCCGGCGCGCAGCTGTAGCCGTGACAGCGCATAGGTGCTGATCCGCGGCGTCGCGCCGCGCACCTCGCCCCAGCGCAGCGCGCCGTCGCCGTCGCCGTCCAGCCCCAGCGCCATGTCCAGATCGCGCAGGGCGATGTCCAAGCGTCCGGATAGCTGGCCATCGTCCAGGCGCAATTGCAGATAGCTGCTGCTCGAGGCGTGCGCGAATGCCAGCGGCGCGGCCAGGATCAGCCCCAGGCCCAGCAGGCCCCGCCAGCCGGCGCGCCTCATGGCGTCGTCATCCGCAGTGCGGCGGCGAGCTCGCGCAGGCGCGGGTCCTCGATGCCGGTCTCGCGCATCCAGTCGACGACGCCTTGCGCGGCCGGCGCCTGTGCGGCCGCCAGCGCGCATTCGAGCAGCAGGCGCGCGTCGGCCGGTTCGCGTTGCAGCCGCCAGTTGTCGAGTGCCAGCGCCAGGGCGCCGGCCGGATCCTGCGCGAGCTGCAAACGGTAGCGTGCCTCCTCGCGTGCGTGCGTGCGCTCGCCGCGCGCGCGCGAGGCGGCGTAGCGTGCCGCCAGCTCGGCGCGCAGCGTCGCCGCCTCGGGGCTGCCCAGGCGCGCGGCGGCCAGCGCCAGGCGCAGCAGGGCGTTGTCCTCGCGGCGGTGGTCCCCGAGCAGCGTCAGGACCGCGGCGGGCTCGTTCTGCTCGAGCAGGAAATCCGCCTCGGCGACGCGCAGATAGGGGTCACGGTAGCCGGCCGCGGCGGCGGCCTCGCGCGCCCTGCGGAAAGCCTGTCGGGCGGCGCCGGCCCGCGCCATCCGCGCCTGGATCTCGGCCGCCAGCGTCAGCGCCCAGATCCGCTGTTCGATCGGCTCCTGCGCGAATGCCGGCGAGTCGAGGCTGGCCAGGCTGCGCAGCGCCGTCCGGGCGTGGCCGGCTAGGCTGGCGGCGGCGGCGGCGCAGCTGACCACGACCAGCGCGCCGGTCCGCCCGGTGAGAGCCGCGCCGTCGCGCCGCGCCGCCTTCGGCCGACCTTGCACAAGATGCAGCGAGGCGCGGCTCAGCAGTGCCGGCGCATTGCCCGGTTCGCGTCGCAGCAGGGCATCGAGCACCGCCAAGGCGCCGGCGAAATCGTGGCGCTGCTGAAGCAGTAGCGCACGCAGCCAGTCCAGCTCGGCGTCGTTCCGCGCAGACCAGGGCGCCAGAGCGGCTTCCGCATGGCCGTAGTAGCGGGGGTCGGCCTGCGCCCGGCCCAGCTCGATCGCCAGCCGCGCGTAGGCGATCGCCGCCGCTGCGTCCTGCGGCCTGGCATCCATGGCGTGCCGGGCAGCGCGCAGCGCACGCTGCTGCGGCGTCGAATCGGCGGCGCGCTCGAGCACCAGGCGATCATCGCTGGGCCGGTAGACAGGTACGTCACCGGCTGCCAGCGCCGGCCTCACCGCCACGGCCAGCAGCAGGGCGCAGACCAGCCGCCATCCGGCCATGCCCGGTATCGAAGCCACGCATATCTCCTGTCTTGTGGGCACTCATACGGCACCGCTGCGTGCATGGATGCAGCGCGGGCCTGCATCCAAAGCCGCGGCACGGCCGTAAGTCCCGTCGAGTCCAACCATTCCGACTCACAAGGGGAGAACCATATGCGCTCGATGCATGCTTCACTGCTGGCCTGTGCAGCCCTGCTTCCAGCCGCCAGCTGGGCGTCCAGCCACCGCGAGGCGCCCGCCATCGCCGGCTCGCCGCGCGTCGACGGCACCGACTTCTACATGTTCAGGTCCTACGAGTCGGGCCGGGCTGGCTATGTGACGCTGATCGCCAACTATTTGCCGTTGCAGGATGCTTACGGCGGACCCAACTACTTCAAGCTCGATCCGGCTGCGCTATACGAGATTCACGTCGACAACAACGGTGATGCAATCGAGGATCTGACGTTCCAGTTCCGCTTCACCAACACCTACAAGGGCCTGTCGGTGCCGACCGGCGCAACCGCCAATGTCGCGGTTCCGCTCAACAACATCGGCGTCATCGACAAGGGCGGCGCCAGCCTCAATGTCAGCGAAAGCTATACGCTGACGCTGGTGCGCGGTGACCGCCGCAGCGGCCAACGGACCGCCGTCACCGGCGCCGACGGCGCGGTGTTCGGCAAGCCGGCCGACAACGTCGGCAGCAAGTCGATACCCGATTACGCCGCATACGCCGCGCAGTTCGTGCACACCGTGACGATTCCGGGCTGCGCGATGCCGGGCCGCGTTTTCGTCGGCCAGCGCCGCGAAGGTTTCGTCGTCAACCTCGGGCAGGTCTTCGACCTCGTCAATCTCGACCCGCTCGGCGCCCGCGATTCGGCCGGCAACGTCATCGGCAACAAGAACGTCACCTCGCTGGCGCTCGAAGTGCCGACCAGCTGCCTGACCGCCGGCAGCGATCCGGTGATCGGGGCCTGGACCACGGCCAGCCTGCCGCAGTCGCGCGTGCTCAACCCCTCGCCGCAGGGGCCGGTCAGCAGCGGCGCCAGCAAGGGTCCGGCGATCGAGGGCGGCGCCTATACGCAGGTGTCGCGCCTGGGCTCGCCGCTGGTCAACGAGGTGGTCATCGGCATCACCGACAAGGACAAGTTCAACGCCAGCCAGCCCAAGGATGATGTCGCCAACTTCGGCACCTACGTGCTGTACCCAAGCCTGCCGGTGCTGGTGAACGTGCTATTCGACGTGCCGCCGCCTGCCACGCCGCGTAACGACCTGCTGGCTGCCTTTGTCACCGGCATCACCGCCACCGCCAACGGCCAGCCGTTCAAGTTCACGGCGCCGGCGACGCTGAGCACGCCGGGCGAGATGCTGCGGCTCAACACGGCGGTGGCTGCCGCGCCGCCAGCCGAGCAGAAGGACCTCGGCTTCCTGGCCTGCGATCTGGCGGGCTTCCCGAACGGCCGGCGGCCGATCGACGACGTCGTCGATATCGCCCTGACCGTCGCCGAAGGCGCGATCGCGGCGAACACGCTGAACCTGCAGACCTGCGATGTGAGCGGCGCCACGCCCGCGGTCAGAAACGCCGGTGCCGTGGTCAATGACGGTGCCCTGCCCGATCCGGCCAGCTACCTCAGCGTGTTCCCGTATCTGGCGACGCCGCTGCCAGGCTCGGCCGGCCCGGCGCTGGCCCTGGCCCCGGCAGGAGCGACGCCATGAAAGGCAAGAACGCCAGGGCGTGGACATTGTCGGCTGGCCTGCTGGTTGCCAGCGTGCTGCTCGGTGGCTGCGGGCAGGACGACGATAACGACGAGGAGATGCCGCCCGCGGCGGCCACCACCGTCGGCGATCTCGCCGTCAGCCAGATCCAGACGCAGACCTGCGAGCAGAAGCGCGCGCAGGAGATCAACGATCTGCAGATCGTCGACACCCAGGCGGCCGTCGACCTCGACACGCTGAATCCGGCCTGCCCGGGGAGCTGAAGCGCCGGCGTGCCCGACGTGCGTGGCCCGCAGCAACCGGGCCGCGCAAGGCGGCGCAGGCCGGCTCGGGCCCGCCTCAGGCCGTGCGGGCTGTGGCGCAGATCGGTGCGGTGCGCCGCAGCATCCGGGCCAGCTGATCCAGCCAGTGCTCGAAGCTGAAGCCGATGTGCAGCAGCAGCATCGGCACAGCCAGGGCCGCGGCGAACGCGGCGCAGCGGAAGAACGGAAACCGGCGTCGCGGCCGCAGGCCGCTGGCGGAGGCGAAAACCAGCAGCGCGAACGCACCGATCGCCAGGCCCAGCAGGGTCTCGTTAACGCTGTGCGCGTGCAGGATCACGCGCGACCAGGCAATCGCGGCGATCCAGGCGCAGGCGAGTAGCGGCAGCAGCAGGCGCCGCCATAGCGTCTCGTCGCGCGCCAGGCATAGCGCCACACCTCCGTAGACAAAGCAGCTGAAGCCGGCGTGGCCGCTCGGACTGCGCAGCGCCAGCGGCCTGAGCGGGCAGGCGATGAAATAGATCTTCAGTAGTGCCACGGTCCCGACGCACAGCAGCAGCGCGCCGAGCCAGACCACGGCTGCACGACGACCGGCGCCGGGCGTACGCGCGAGCCAGACCGCCACCAGCAGCGCCAGCGCGAGCAGCAGGAAGAAACTGCCGAACTGGGTCAGGAGGAACGCGAGCGGAACGGGCATCGGCCTGGGGCTGGTTAACGCGATGGCCGTCGCTGAGACGGCGACTGCTTTGCCGCGCCGCAGGCAAGGGCGAGCGCGCTGTAGCGGACGTACTCGAGCCAGACATGCCGCAGCGATGCATCAAGGCGGTCGCGCCGCGGCGGGGTGCCAGCCGATTGGCGGCGATGCGGCCTTGCTCCCCGCTCATTTGCGGCCACCAAAGTTCTTGGTCGCGCATGGTCCGGCCGCAAATCGGTTGGCATCACAGCAGTGTCCGTCGCGTTGACAGGCCCTGGAACACAGGGGCTGCCCGCAGTGTGCACGAAGAGCGCCGGCCGCCGCGTGCCCGATTCGCCATGGCGCCGCGATGACCACCATCAAGGGCGGGCGTGACGGCCCTGCCTAGGCTTTGCTCCGCGCGCCAAACCGGCGCCCACGCAGGAGCCCTACCATGAGAACAATCCCCCGCATCCTCGCCGCTGCACGGCAGCAGGCGCTGCCCGCCGGCCTCGGCCTGCTCGTGCTGCTGGCCGCCGCTGCGGCGCCGCGGTCCGAGGCCGCCGAAAGCGGCTGGCTGCTGCGCGCCGGCGCGCATCAGGTCGATCCGAAGTCCGACAACGGCACCGTTGCCGGCGTCGCCCTCGATGTCGACGAGCGCGTCGGGTTCACCTTCAACCTCGACTACTTCTTCACGCCGAATCTCGCGCTCGATCTGCTCGCCAGCACGCCGTTCAAGCACGACATCGCGCTCGCCGGTGCCAAGGCCGGCAGCGTCAAGCACCTGCCGCCGACGCTGACGCTGCAGTACCACCTGCTGCCGCAGGCCGCCATCGATCCCTACATCGGCGCCGGCCTCAACTACACGATGTTCTTCGACGAGCAGCTCGACGGCGGCGGCAAGCTGCGGCTGGATGATTCCTTCGGCCTCGCCGCACAGGCCGGCGTCGACTTCAAGCTGGGCGGACCGTGGCTCGTCGGCATCGACGTGCGCTACATCGACATCGATGCCGACGTGAAGCTCGACGGCGCCAAGATCGGCACCGCCAAGATCGATCCGCTGGCCTACGGCCTGACCGTCGGCTATCGCTTCTAGCTTCGTAGCCCGGTTTGCCGCAGGCAAGCCGGGAGCTTCACGCTGCCGGCCCCGGTTCGCGGTCGACGAACCGGGCTACGGAGCCGTAGCCCGATGGTTTCACGAAGCCGCCAGCACCTGTCGCGGCGGCGTCTTGAGCACGCGGCGCAAGGACAGCCAGCCGAGCAGGCTGACCACCAGCGCGCCGCTGCCGGCGCCGATCAGCCACAGCAGCGGACGCGGGCCGTAGGGAATGTTGAAGACCTGCGCCGCCAGCACCCAGGCCAGGGTCTGCGCGGCCAGCGCGGCGACGCCGCCGGCAAGCAGGCCGAGCACCGCGTACTCGGCAATCAGCCCGCGCGCGATGGCGCCGCTGCTGGCGCCCAGGGTCCGCAGCAAGGCGGTCTCGCGGATGCGCTCGGCACGCGTGCCTTCGATCGCCGCCAGCAGCACGGTGAGGCCGGCGGCCAGCGTGAACACGAACAGGAACTCGACGGCGCTGACGATGCGGTCGATGACGTTGCGCACCTGGTTCATCAGCGCCTCGACGTCGATGACGGTGACGTTGGGAAACGCTTCGACCAGTTCGCGCAGCAGCGGCCGTCGCTCGTGCGGCAGGTAGAAGCTGGTCAGCAGTTGTCGCGGCACGGCGTCGGACACCGCGCCGGGCGGCGCCAGCAGGAAGAAGTTGGGCTTGAAGCTGTCCCACTTCACGGTGCGGAAGCTGGTGATGGTGAAGGTCTGTTGCTCACCGGCGAAGTCCAGCGTCATGGTGTCGCCCAGTTTGAGATGCAGGCGCTCGATCGCGTACTGGTCGGCGGAAAGCTCGGCCTTGCCGTGACTGTCGCGGCCCCACCAGCGGCCCTCGGTGATCTTGTTGTCCGGGCTCAGGGTGTCGGTCCACGACAGGTTGAAGTCGCGGTTGATCCAACGCTGGGTTTCCGGATCGTCGAACGATTCGGCGCTGACTTCCTTGCCGTTGAGGCCGACGAGCCGGCCGCGTGCCATCGGCCATAGCGTCAGCGGCGGATGCCCCTGCGCGGCAAAGAACGCCTGCAGCGCCTCGATCTGCTCCTGCTGGATGTTGACCAGGAACTGGTTGGGCGTGTCACCCGGCAGCCGCTGCTGCCAACTCCGCAGCAGATCGTCGCGTACCACCGACACCAGCAGCAGCGCCAGCAGGGCGAGGCCCAGCGCGGTGACCTGCGCGATCGTCGCGCCGCGGCGCCGCGAGATGTTGGCCAGGCCGAAGCGCCAGGCGAAGCCGCGGGCGCCGCCTGCCTGCCGCAGCGGCGCCAGCAGCCGCGTCAGCGCCCAGGCCGCGAAGGCGAGCAGCGCCAGCGTGCCGCCGGCACCGCCGAGCACGAAGCCGGCGAGCTTGAGATCGCCGGTCGCCAGCCACAGCAGCGCGCCGGCGGTACCAATCGCGATCAGGGTGATCGCGCGTGTCGCCAGCGAGCCGGTCTCGCCGCGCTGGAACACGCGCAGCGGCGGCGCATTGCGCGCGCCCAGCAGCGCCGGTGCGGCAAAACCCAGCAGCATCAGCATGCCCAGCAGCACCGCGCCGGCCAGCGGCGCCAGCGGCGCCGGCGGCAGCTGCAGCTTGAGCAGGCCGGCGAGCAGGCTGGCGATCAGTTGCTGCGCAAACCAGGCGACGGCCGCCCCGACCACGCCGGCCACCAGGCCGAGCAGCAGCAACTGCAGCAGCAGGGCCCGCGTCAGGAACGCGCGGCGCGCGCCCAGGCATTTGAGCAGCGCGATCTCGTCGCGCAGCTTGTCGCCGTACTGGCGTGCGCTGAGCGCCACCGCGGCGCAGGCCAGCAGCGTCGCCGCCAGCACCGCGATGTCGAGAAACTGGCCAGCGCTGCTCAGCGCATTGCGCAGCTCCGGTCGCGCATTGTCCGGTGTGATCAGGCGCATGCCGTCCGGTTCCGGCTGCGCACGCAGTGCTGCCACCGCGGCCCGCTCGCCGGCGAGGTACAGGCTGTACTGCGCCCGGCTGCCAATGCCCAGCAGGCCGGAAGCTTGCAGATCTGTATGGTTGAGCATCAGCCGCGGCGCCAGGTCCGCGAAGCCATTGCCGCGATCCGGCTCGTTGTCGATCACCGCACTGACGCGCAGCTTCAGACTGCCGAGTTGCACGACGCCGTCGCGCTGCAGATCCAGCTCCTGCCACAGCCGCGCATCGACCCAGGCCTCGCCGGCGGCCGGCACGCCCGGCGCCGCGCGGCGCTCGCCATACGGCTCGTCGGACAGCTGCAGCGCGCCGCGCAGCGGATAGCCGTCGGCAACCGCCTTGACCGAGGCCAGCACGCTGCGCTCGGCGTGGAACACGACGCTGCTGAACAGCGTCACGTCGACGCTGCGCAGGCCGGCGTCGGCAAGCTGCTTGCGCAGCTCGTCCGGCACCGGCTTGCGCGAGCGCAGCACCAGATCGGCACCGAGCGTGTCGCCGCTCTGCTCGTCGAGGGCGCTGCGCACACGCTCGGTGAACAGGTTGACGGCACCGCTGGCGGCGACGGCGATCGCCAGCGCCAGCGCCAGAATCAGCAGCTCGCCGCTGTTCCAGCCGCGGCGCAACCGTCGTATCGCGAAGCCCAGAGCCGAAGCACTTGCCATCTTGAGGGTGTCCTATTCGAAACGCTGCGGCGGCGAAGGCTTGCCGGGGCGGTCCTGCATTGCGTACGGTTGCCGCCCCGGCCGTGCGGCGGCCACATGAGAACGCGCTGGGTGATGTCGAGAAAACGCGAACTGGATGCGCTGCGCGGCCTGCTGCTGGTGCTGATGACGGTCACCCATCTGCCGACGCGCTTCTCCGCCTACAGCAGCCAGCTGTTCGGCTTCGTCTCGGCGGCGGAAGGCTTCGTCTTCCTGTCGGCGTTTCTCACCGGCGCGATCTACGCACGCAAGCTGGCCGCCGGCCAGCGCGAGCAGGTGCGCTCCAGCCTGCTGCTGCGCGCCCGCAAGCTCTACGTCTGGCATCTGGGCCTGCTGGCGTTCGCCTTCACCGTGATCGCCATGATCGCCGCCTACGGGCAGCGGCCGGCGCTGGCGGGCCTGCTGAGCTTCTACTTCGAGGAGCCTTCGGTGGCGCTGTGGGCGGCACCGCTGCTGATGTACCAGCCGCCATTGCTCGACATCCTGCCGATGTACATCGTCTTCGTCATCGCCACGCCCTGGCTGCTCGACGCTGGCCGACGCGACGGCTGGAACAAGCTGTTGCTGCTGTCGGTGCTGATCTGGGTGTTCGCGCAGTTCGGCGGACGTCGCCTGCTGCTCGAAGGCTTCAATGTCGCCACCGGCATCCACGTGCCGTCGATCCCCGAGCACGCGCTCGGCGCCTTCAACTGGTTCGCCTGGCAGCTGTTGTGGGTCGGCGGCCTGTGGGTCGGCGCGCTGAGCAGTGAGCCGGCGCCGCCGCGCGCGCTGCAGCTGTCGGCGCCGATGCGCGCCGCCGCGCTGGTCTGCACGCTGGCCTTCCTGGCCTGGTTCCACAATCTCGGCGGCCTCTGGCCCGGCTGGATCTACGCGCTGTTCGACAAGACTTCGTTGCGGCCGCTGCGCGTCGTCAACTTCGTGGTGCTGGCGGTGAGCGCCTCGTGGCTGGTGCCGGCGCTGTTCCACGGTCTGCGCTGCCTGGCGCTGCTGGGTCGCGCGTCGATGGCGGTGTTCGCCGTGCACCTGGTGCTGGTGCTGATCAGCCTGGGCCTGGTGATCAGCGACGAGCAGCCGCTGGAGCCCTGGGAAGAGAGCCTGGTGCTGGCGGTGACCTTCGGCGCGCTGCTGCTGACGGCATGGCGCGCGCGCCAGCAGCGCCTGCGCAGCCTCGACTGAGGCGGCTGCCGGTCTCACGGCTGCAGGCGGCCGCCGGCCAGCGTGATGCGGCGGCCGCAGCGCGCGGCGAGCCGCGCATCATGGGTGACCAGCACCAGCGTCGTGCCGCGTGCACGGTTCAGCTCGAACAGCAGCTCGACGATCTTCTCGCCGGTGACGCTGTCGAGATTGCCGGTCGGCTCGTCGGCGAACAGGATCTTCGGCTCGCCGCAAAAGGCGCGCGCCAGCGCCACGCGCTGCTGCTCGCCGCCTGACAGTTGCTGCGGGTAGTGGCCGAGCCGCGCCGCAAGGCCCACACGCTCCAGCGCCGCACGCGCGCGCGCCTCGGCATCGGCAAAGCCGCCCAGCTCGGCCGGCAGCATGACGTTCTCCAGCGCGGTGAAGCCGGCCAGCAGCTGGAACGACTGGAACACGAAGCCGACCCGGCCGGCGCGCAGCGCCGCGCGGGCATCCTCGTCCAGCCCTTCCAGTGGCGTGCCGTCGAGCGCGATGCTGCCGCGCGTCGGCTGGTCCAGGCCCGCCAGCAGCGACAGCAGCGTGGTCTTGCCGGAGCCGCTGCTGCCGACGATGGCCAGCGTCTCGCCGGCGGCGATGTCGAGATCGATGCCGTCGAGAATCGTCAGCGGCTGACCGCCGCTGCTAACCTCTTTGCCGACGCCGCGCACCGCGACCGCTGCCGGAACTTTTGCGACGCTCAAAGCCTCTTCCGCTTTCATCACTGACAACCCGGTTCATGACATCGAGATGAGATCTTTCATCGGCAGGCCCCTGAGCCCCGCGCGCCGCCGCCTGCTGTGCGCCGGTGCCGGCGCATCGCTGCTGCTGCTGGCGCCGCTGCTGCAGGCGGCCGAGGCGTCCGCGCGGACGGCACCGGTATGGCTGGTGCTGGGCGACAGCCTCAGCGCCGCGTTCGGCATCACGCCGTCTCAAGGGTGGGTTGCTTTGCTGCAGAAGCGCCTCGACGAACGAGGCTATCCCGCACGCGTCGTCAACGCCAGCATCAGCGGCGAGACCACCGCCGGCGGGCTGGCGCGACTGCCCGCGCTGTTGGACCGCCACAAGCCGAAAGTGGTTCTGATCGAGCTTGGTGGCAACGACGGCCTGCGCGCCCTGCCGGTCGCGCAGCTGCGCGAGCACCTGCAGAAGATGGTCAGCCTGAGCAAGGCCGCCGGCGCCACGCCGGTGCTGTTCGAAATGCGCCTGCCGTCCAATTACGGCGAGGCCTACGTCGGCCCGTTCACCGCCAGCTTCGCCGAGGTCGCCAGGAAGAACGGCGTGCCGTGCACGCCGTTCTTCCTGGCGCCGATCGCCACCGATCCGGACGCCTTCCAGGATGACGGCATCCATCCGCGCGCCGCCGTGCAGGGCAAGCTGCTCGACGGTGTGTGGCCGACGCTGGCGCGGATCGCTGGTCCCTGAGCCGGTTCGTCCGTGCATCCGTCGGCGCGGCTGAGGCGTAGACAGGTGTAAAGACGAGGGCTTGCGGCTTCATGGACATCGCGGTTATCGGTTCCGGCATCTCCGGCCTGGCGGCGGCGCATTTCCTGGCGCAGCGCCACGCGGTCACGCTGTACGAGCAGGACAGCCGCATCGGCGGCCATACGCACACGGTGCGGGTGCCGACCGCCAGCGGCGAGCAGCCGGTCGATACCGGCTGGATCGTCTTCAACGGCATCAACTATCCGAACCTGACGGCGCTGTTCGCGGAGCTGGAGGTGGCGACCCGTGCCACCGATATGTCGTTCGGCGTGTCGCTCGGCAACGGAGCCTACGAGTGGAAAGGCAGCGACAAGCTGTTCACGGTGTTCGCGCAGCCGTCCAACCTGCTGCGGCCGGCGCACTGGCGGCTGCTCTGCGACATCCTGCGCCTCAATGCGCACTGCAATCGGCTGCTGCGCGCCGGCACCCTGCCGGCCGGCAGCCTCGGCGAATTCCTGCATGGCGCCGGCTTCTCGCCGGAGTTGTCGGCGCGCTACCTGTTGCCGATGGCCGGCTTGATCTGGAGCTGCTCGCCGCGTCTGGCCGCCGAGTATCCGGCGGCCGACTTCATGCGCTTCTTCGACGCGCACTCGCTGTTCACCGCCACGCAGCAGCCGACCTGGCGCACCGTGATCGGCGGCAGCCACCAGTACGTGCACAAGCTGATGGCGCGCTATCGCGGCCAGCTGCGGCGGTCGGCGCGAGTCGAGTCCTTGCGCCGCGTCGACGGCGGCGTGGAGGTACGCTGCGGCGACCAGACGCAGCGCTACGCGCACGTGGTCTGCGCCACCCATTCCGATCAGGCGCTGCAACTGCTCGCCGATGCGCGCGACGACGAGCGCAGCGTGCTCGGCGGCATCCCCTACAACGCCAGCCGCGTGGTGCTGCACACCGACCTGCGCAGCATGCCGCGCCGCCGCCGCGCCTGGGCGGCGTGGAACTACCTCAACGACGCCGTCGACTTCCGCCGCGAGGACTGGCCGCGCGAAATCCATGAGCGGCCGATCTCCGGCACCTACTGGATGAACCTGCTGCAGGGCATCGGCGGCGACACGCAGTACCTGGTGACGCTGAATCCGGAACGGCCGATCGCGGCCGAGCGCATCCTGCTCGACACCGTCTACCACCACCCGCATTACGGTCCGGCCAGCGTGATGACCCACGCACGGCTCGCCAGCCTGCAGGGCCGCGGCGGGCTGTGGTGGGCCGGTGCCTGGAACGGCTACGGCTTCCACGAGGACGGCCTCAAGTCCGGCCTGCGCTGCGTGGCCGGCATCGACCGCGACTGCCTGCCGGCCTGGGCGCAACTGTGAGCACGGCGGACGAAGGCGGCGACGGCTGCCTCTATGCGGCGCGCGTCATGCATGCGCGCCGGGCGCCGCCGCACTATCGCTTCGTCTACCGCGTGTTCTATCTGCTGGTCGACGTCGACCGCGTCGATGCGCTGGCGCAGCGCTTGCGGTGGTTCTCGGTGAACCGCTTCAACCTGCTGTCGCTGCACGCGCGCGACCATGGCGACGGCCGCGGCCTGCGCGCCTGGGCCGAGCACACGCTGCACGCGCACGGCATCGCGCTCGACGGTGGCCGCATCCGCCTGCTGGCATTTCCGCGCGTGCTTGGCCGCGTCTTCAACCCGATCAGCCTGTGGTACTGCGAGCACGCCGACGGCTCCTTGCGCGCGGTGATCGCCGAGGTCCGCAACACCTTCGGCGAGGCGCACAGCTACGTGCTTGCATCCGGCGGCGCGCCGCTGCCGTATGGAGTGATGCCGGACAAGGCCAAGTGCTTCCATGTCTCGCCGTTCTTCGATCGCAGCGGCCATTACCGCTTCGTGCTGGACGCGCCAGGCGAGCAACTGCGCGTGAGCATCGTCGGCCACGACGGCCGCGGTACCACGCAGATCGACACGGCGGTCACCGGGCGCCGCATCGCGCTCGACGACGCCGCGCTGCTGCGGCAGGTGCTGGCGATGCCGCTGCAGGCGTTCAAGGTGGTGGCGGCGATCCACTGGCAGGCACTGAAGATCTGGCTGCGCGGTGGCCGCTTCCATGGCAAGCCGGCGCCGCCGCAGTGGCCGAGCAGTTGAAGCCGTGAACAGGGAAGGCAGGCGCCATGACGCATGCCGCAATCAGGAGACGGGGATGAGCGAGACCGAGACGCAGCACGAATTCGCCGGCGCCGATGGCGGCCTGTCAGCAGCGAAGCGTCGCCGGCAGGGACTGCAGCTGCGGCTGATGCTGTACATGCTGCGCGGCCTGCGCGTCGGCAGCCTCGACCTGCGGCTGCCGGACGGCGAGCTGCACCACTTCGCGGGCAGCGAATCCGGCCCGCATGGGGTGCTGCAGATCCACTCGATGGGCCTGCTGCGGCACGTGCTGCGCGGCGGCGAGGTCGGCTTCGGCGAGGCGTATCTGGACGGCTGCTGGGACACGCCGGACCTGTGCAGCCTGCTGATGGTGCTCTATCTCAACGAGCCGCATTACCGCGGTCCTTACGAAAAGAACTGGATCGGCCGCCTGTACGGCTGGTTGCGCCACCGCCTGCGCGCCAACACGCGCCGCGGCGCGCGCGACAACATCGCCCATCACTACGACATCGGCAACGCCTTCTACAAGCTCTGGCTCGACGAGACGCTGGCCTATTCGTCGGCGGTGTTCGACCGCTCGCGCAGCGAGACCCTGGCCGATGCGCAGCGCCGCAAGTTCGCCCTGATGGCGGAGCGCCTGCAGCTGAAGCCCGAGCATCATCTGCTCGAAATCGGCTCCGGCTGGGGCGGCTTCGCGATCTGGGCGGCGCAGACCCACGGCTGCCGCGTCCATTCGATCACCCTGTCGGCCGAACAGCTTGCCGAGGCGCAGGCACGCGCTGTCGCCGCCGGCGTTGCCGACCGCGTGCACTTCGAGCTGCGCGACTACCGCGACGTGCAGCAGCAGTACGACCGCGTCGTCTCGATCGAGATGTACGAGGCGGTCGGCGAGCAGTGGTGGCCGACCTACTTTGCGGCGATTCGCGGCGCGCTCAAGCCCGGCGGCCGTGCGGCGATCCAGGGCATCACCATCAGCCCGGCGATCTTCGAGCAGTACCGGCGCAAGCGCGATTTCATCCAGAAATACATCTTCCCCGGTGGCATGCTGTGCCCGCCCGGACACTTCCAGGATCTGGCGCTGGCCGCCGGCCTGCGCCCGGAAGACCCGCAGTTCTACGCCGGCGACTACGCCGACACGCTGGCGATCTGGCACCGCCAGGTGATGGCCGCGCGCGAGGCAGTGGTCGCGCAGTTCGACGCACGCTTCCTGCGCCTGTGGCGCTATTACCTGGCGTACTGCGAATGCGGCTTCCGCGTCGGCAGCATCGATCTCATGCACCTCACGCTGCACCGCGACTGATGAGCACCGAAACCAAACCTGCGCATCGCGCGCTGCGCATCCCGCTGCTGCGCCTGTGTTTTTCGCTGGTGCTGCTGACGATCGTCGGTGTCACAATCTGGGCCTCGCTGCAGCTGCCGGTCTGGCAGACGCCGCGCGAGCTGGTGATGCACCCCTGGTTCATCGCCACCCTCACCGATACCTATCTCGCCTTCTTCACCTTCTGGTTATGGGTCGCCTACCGCACACCGTCGCTGACCGGCCGCATCATCTGGCTGCTGCTGATCTTCGCGCTCGGCAACATCGCGATGGCGAGCTATCTGCTGATCCAGCTGTGGAAGCTGCCGAAGACGGCGCGGGTCGGCGAGCTGCTGCTGCGCCGGCAGCCGGCGCGCCGATCGCGGACGAAGCGGCCGCCGGCGGTATGAACGCCGGCACCGGTGGCTGGCTGCGCCGGCGCGTGCTGCCGGTGCTGGTGGCACAGCTGCGCCAGGGCATGACACCGGAGCAGATCGCGCTGACGGTGGCGCTGGCCGCGGTGATCAGCATCTTCCCGATCTTCGGCGCCACCACCGGCCTGTGCGCGCTGGTGGCGATGCTGCTGCGGCTCAACCAGCCGCTGATCCAGCTCGCCAACTACCTGATGACGCCGCTGCAGCTGGCCTTGCTGCTGCCGTTCTATCGCGCCGGCGAGACGCTGTTCGGCCAGCCGCATGTGCCGATCTTTTCCGTCGACGAACTGGTGCAGCGCTTCCACGCCGGGCCGCTGCAGTTCTTCGCCGACTACGGCAAGGTCGGGCTCTACGGCGTCGCCGTCTGGCTGCTGGTCGCGCCGTTGCTGGTGCTGCTGCTGTACGCACTGCTCAAGCCGCTGCTGCGCCGGCTGGCACGGCGCGTCTGGCGCCAGCCGCTGCAGGCTGCGGCGATCGGGCGTGGCAGACCTTGAACCGCTGGCGGCAGTGCAGCCGAGCGCCTACGATGCGCGTCCGCTTGCTCGTCTGATGGTCCGCTGATGTCCGCCCTGCTGCTGAACCCTGTCGAAGCCCGCGTGATCGCCGCACTGGTCGAAAAATCGATCGCCCTGCCGCAGTACTACCCGATGACGGTCAACGCGATCCTGGTCGCCGCCAACCAGAAGACCTCGCGGCATCCGGTGATGAATCTCAGCGAAGGCGAGATCGGCGCCGCGCTCAACCGGCTGGAGGAACTCAAACTGGTGGTGCGCGACAGTTTCAGTGCCCGCGCGCAGAAGTGGCGGCACCAGTTCCTGCACCAGCTGCTGCTCAAGCCGCACACGCAGGCAGTGCTGGTGACGCTGATCCTGCGCGGTCCGCAGACGCTGGCCGAATTGCGCGCCAATGCGGCCGGCATCGGCGGCCCGGGTGACGATGCCGGCGTGCACGCGGCGATCAACGATCTGGCCGACCGCGCCCAGCCGCTCGTCAGCCAGCTGCCGCGCGCACCGGGACAGTCGGCGGTGCGTTTCGCACATCTGCTCAGCGGTGGCGAGGTGCTGCCGGTCTCGGAACCGCCGCCGGCACCCGGCGCCGTAAGCCAGGCCGAATCGGGCCGCGTCGAACAGCTGGAAGCACGCGTCGCCACGCTGGAAGCGCGGCTGGCGGCGCTGGAGCAACAGCTGGGGATCGCGTCCTAGGGCCTGTTAACGCGATGGCCCGCTCCATGCGTGTCTCAAGCCACCGCTCCGCCGGTGGCTTTTTGCATGGCGCATTACCAGACACGACTGGGTGTTCGCAGCTATCGCTTCGACGACCTCAGGCAGCTGCTCGCCTGCGCCTCGCCGCGACGTTCCGGCGATGAGCTGGCCGGCATTGCCGCGCACAGCGACGAACAGCGCATCGCCGCACGCCTCTGCCTGGCCGAGCTGCCGCTCAAGGTCTTCCTCGACGAAGCGCTGATTCCGTACGAGGCCGACGAAGTCACGCGGCTGATCATCGATACGCACGATGCGCGCGCCTTCGCGCCGGTGGCGGCGATGACGGTCGGCGAGTTCCGCGACTGGCTGCTGTCGTACGCGGCGACAACGGAGGCCCTGACGCAGCTGGCGCCGGGCCTGACGCCGGAGATGGTCGCCGCCGTCAGCAAGCTGATGCGCAACGCCGACCTGATCGCGGTGGCGGCAAAATGCCGGGTCGTCACGCGCTTTCGCACGACGCTGGGGCTGCCGGGCCGGCTCGGCGCGCGCCTGCAGCCCAATCACCCGACCGACGAGCCGATGGGCATCGCCGCCTCCACGCTCGACGGCCTGCTGTTCGGCATCGGCGACGCGGTGATCGGCATCAACCCGGCCGGCGACTCGGTGCCGGACACGATCCGCCTGCTGCAGATGCTCGACGAACTGCGCCTGCGCTTCGCGATCCCGATGCAGTCCTGCGTGCTCGCCCACGTCACCACCACGCTGCGCGCGATCGAGCGCGGCGCGCCGGTCGATCTGGTGTTCCAGTCGATCGCCGGCAGCCAGCGCGCCAACCGCAGCTTCGGCGTCGATCTGGCGCTGCTGCGTGAGGCGCGCGAAGCGGCGCTGGATCTCAAGCGCGGCAGCGTCGGCAACGACCTGATGTACTTCGAAACCGGACAGGGCAGCGCGCTGTCGGCCGACGCGCATCACGGCGTCGACCAGCAGACGATGGAAGTGCGGGCCTACGCCGTCGCGCGTGCGTACAAGCCGCTGCTGGTCAACACGGTGGTCGGCTTCATCGGCCCCGAATACCTGTACGACGCCAAGCAGATCATCCGCGCCGGGCTCGAGGATCACTGCTGCGGCAAGCTGCTCGGCCTGCCGATGGGTGTCGATGTCTGCTACACCAACCACGCCGAGGCCGATCAGGACGACATGGACGTGCTGATGAATCTGCTCGCCAGCGCCGGCGTCAATTTCCTGATCGCGGTGCCGGGCGCCGACGACGTGATGCTCGGCTACCAGAGCCTCTCGTATCACGACGTGCTCGGCCTGCGGCATCTGCACGACCTGCAGCCGGCGCCGGAATTCCACGACTGGCTGGCGCGCATCGGCCTGCTCGACGCGCGCGGCCAGCTGCCGCCGCCGCGTGCCGACAGCGCGGCCCTGCAGCGACTGCTGGCACTGGAGTCACGCGGGTGACGCGGGGCGTGCCATCGGGCACCGAACATGAGACGGCGGCCGATCCCTTCGCGCGCTGGCGGCTGGCCACGCGTGCACGGATCGGCCTGGGCCGCAGCGGCGACGCGCTGCCGACGCCGGCGCTGCTCGACTTCCAGCTCGCGCACAGCCGCGCACGCGATGCAGTGCACGGCGCCGTCGACCTTGCCGCGCTGGCGGCGGCGCTGCCGTCGCCGCAGTTGCAGCTGCGCTCGCGTGCGGCCGATCGCAGCATGTATCTGCGCCGTCCCGATCTCGGCCGGCGCGTCGACGCTGCCGACCTGCCGGTGCTCGACGCCGCGCGCGGCGACTACGACCTGGCGCTGGTGATCGCCGACGGCCTGTCGGCCGCTGCGGTGCATGCGCAGGCGCCGCCGCTGCTTGCCGCATTGCTGCCGAAGCTCGCGGCGCTGCGCGTGGCGCCGCTGGTGCTGGCACAGCAGGCGCGCGTCGCGCTTGGCGACGAGATCGGCGAACGGCTCGGTGCGCGGCTGGTGGCGGTGCTGATCGGCGAGCGGCCCGGCCTTTCGGCAGCGGACAGTCTTGGTATCTATCTCACGTACGCGCCGCGCCTCGGCCGCTGCGACGCCGAGCGCAACTGCATTTCCAACATCCACGCTGCCGGTCTTGCGCCTGCCCGCGCGGCGGCGACCCTGGCCTGGCTGATCGGCGAGGCGCTACGCCTGCGCGGCAGCGGGGTCGCGCTGAAACTGGATGCGGCGTCATCGGCAGATCCGCTGCCGGCAGCGCAGGCCAATGAGCACAGCGAATAAGGGGTGTCTTACTGCGCTGTAAGTAAAAGTGGATACGAAGCGACGCTGGCGCTAAGCTCGCGTCCGATTCGTCATGGCGATCGGCGATGACGAACAGTGGTTCCGATTGGTTGGGGAGTGTGGTGTTGTCGGGAAGGCCGCGGTGGGGACCGCGGCCTTCTTTTTTTTGCTGCGCCCGGGTTCAGAAGCGATAACGGTAGGCGAGCACCGGATTGATCAGGCGGTTCTTGGCTTCGATCTCCGGAATGCTGCTGACGTTGTTGCCCGGATTGCGCTGCGTCGGCGTGAAGCCGTAAGTCAGGCCCAGATTGAACTCATGCGCGCCGGCCGGACTCAGCCAGGCCAGCATCGTCGCCAGATGATTGCGTGTCAGTGTCGGAAAGGTGCCGCTGACGCGCTGATCCGGCACCGTTGGCTGGAAGGCGTGGGCGCCGCCGACGCGCAGCGTCCACTGCGGGATGAACTGCCATTCGACGCCGAGGCTGGCCGTGGTCATGTTGTTGAAGCCGGTCGGCAGGTTGACGTCGAGCGTCGAGCCGTCCTCGGCGCGGAAGCGGATCTGGGTGTCGGCCAGCGTCTGCGACCAGAACGTGCGGCGCAGGTCGGCGACCACCGCCAGCGTCGGCGACACGCGATGCGCGACGCCGAGCACGAAGGCCTGCGGAAACTGGAAGGCCGGCAGGCGCGCGCTGCCGCGGATCGCGATCTGCTGGTTGTTGCTGTCGATCGCGGTCAGCGTGCCCTCGCCCTTGAGATCGTCGAGCCGGCTCTCGAATTCATAGGCCGCGCCCAGCGTCGTCGACGGCGTCAGCTGGAAGCTCACGCCCAGGCGCGCGCCGACACCCCAGCCGGACAGCTCCGAACTCAGGGGGTGATCGCGCACGAAGTCGAAGTGCGCGCCGGCGAGATTGGGAATGCCGGCCAGTACCGGCACCAGCGTGCCGCCGGTGCGGCCGTCGGCGATCAGCATGCCGACCTGCTGCACGTCGAGCAGGCTGGCGAGGTTCAGCGAGGCGTTGACGACGTCGATGCTGGCGCCGACGCGCCAGCGCGCATGCGGCCGCCAGGCGAGCGCGAACGGAATGCGCAGATGGCCGAGCCGCGTCGACACCGGCAGGCCGGTATAGACACCGTACGTGCTCGTGCGCGACAGGAAGCTGTCGTTGCCGTACTCGATGCCGAAGCCGCCGGCCGCGAACACGCCGGCGCCGAAGGCCCAGTCGCCGAAGCGGCGCGCATAGGCGATCTCCGGCAGATCGTAGGGGCCGCGATTGTTGCCGAGATTCTGCGTGTCGAAGCGCTCGCCGCTGGCGCTGTCGCGGACGATGATGTCCGCCTGGATCTCGGTGAGCTGGAACAGCAGCTCCTGCTCGCGGTCCAGGCTCAGCAGCTCCGCCGGATTGAGCATCATCGCCGCCGCGCCGGTGGGAAAGGCAACCCCGCTGCCGGCGAATCCCCGCGAGACCGGGCCGAAGCCCTCGACGCGCGCCAGCTCGACGGCCGCGGCGCTGCCGGTGCACAGGGCCATGCCTGCGCCCAGCAGAAGCGCGGCCCAGATCGATGGACCGCGCGAGGTGAATGCCGGTTGGCCGTGCATGTCGCCGTTCTCCCTTAATAGTCTTTATGTGCTGCGTGCGGCAGGCCGGATCGTACGTGCGCGTACCGGCCGTCGCCGATTTTTGACTATTTTCTCAGTAAACAGAAGCCGGGGATTCTGTTCACGGTCGCCGGTTCACAGGCGCCAGCGGTACGCCAGCACCGGCGTGAGCAGGCGGTTGTAGGCCTCGATGGCCGGAATGCTGTTGATGTTGTTGCCGGGATTGCGCTGTGTGGGTGTGAAGCCGTAGCTGAGGCCGGCGTTGAACTCGTGATGGCGGCCCGGGCTTGAGTAAGCCAGCATCGCCGCGACGTGGTTGCGGGTGATGGTCGGGAAGGCGCCGCTGAGATGATCGTCCGGCACCGTCGGCTGGAATGCGTGCGTGGCGCCGGCGCGCAGCGTCCATTGCGTCGCGAACTGCCATTGCGTGCCGATGCCCAGCGTCGTCAGGTTGTTGAAGCCGGTCGGCAGCAGCACCTGCAGGCTCGCGCCGTCGTCGCTGCGGAAATGCACCTCGGTATCGCCCAGGGTCTGCGCCCAGAATGTGCGGCGCAGGTCGGCGAGCACCGCCAGCGTCGGCGTCAAGCGATGCGCGACGCCGAGTACGAAGGCCTGGGGAAACTCGAAGGCGGGCAGCCGGCCCTGGCCGCGCAGCGGAATCTGCTGGTTGTTCCTGTCGACCGCGGTCAGCGTGCCCTCGCCCTTGAGTTCGCCGAGCCGGCTTTCGAACTCGTAGGAGGCGGCGAGCGTGGTGCGTGTATCCAGATCGAAGCTGAGGCCGAGGCGTGCGCCGACACCCCAGGCCGACAGCTCCGAGCTGACCATGTTGTTGCGGACGAAATCGAAATGCGCACCGGCCAGATCCGGTACGCCGCCCAGCACCGGCAACAGCGAGCCGCTGACGCGGCCGTCGGCGATCAGCATGCCGATCTGCTGCACGTCGAGCAGGCTCGCCAGATTCATCGAGGCATTGACGACGTCGACACTGGCGCCGACGCGCCAGCGCGCATGCGGGCGCCACGCCAACGCCAACGGAATGCGCAGATGATTGAGCCGCGTCGACGCGCGCAGGCCGGTATCGACGCCGTAAGTGGTGGTGCGCGAAAGAAAGGAACTGTCGCCGTACTCGCCACCGAAGCCGCCGGCCGCGAACACACCGGCGCCCACCGCCCAATCGCCGAAGCGGCGTGCGTAGGCAATTTCGGGCAGATCGTAAGGGCCACGGTTGTTGCCGAGGCGCAGCGTGTCGCGGCGCTCGCGCGTATCGCTCTGGATGACCGGAATTTCCGGGCGGATCTCCGACAACTGCAGCAGCAGTTCCTGCTCCGCGTCCAGCGTCAGCAGCTCGGCCGGATTGAGCATCATTGCGCCGCTGCCGACCGGAACGGCCACGCCGACGCCGGCCATGCCGCGCGATACCGGGCCGAAGCCCTCGACGCGCGCCAGTTCGACGGCGGATGCCGCGCTGGCCGCAAACAGGGCGAACAGGCCGAACACGCCCGTCGCCAGAGGATGAAGGCGCAATGAAAGTGATGACCGCATGATGACCACGACTCCGCAGAGGGGATGAAGACGTACAGCCGTCCGGCTGCAAACCACATGCACGGGCCATGCCGCGCTTAATGACTAGTTTATCAATACGAGGAGAGGCATGGCCGGCCGGTCATGCCTGTCGCGGCCGTGCGAAAATGCGCCGCAACGTCCTATAACAAGACCGGCGGGATGCCGGAACTGGAAGAGAGTCGATGCCCGCCATCCTCCGCTGGATGCGCCGCCGCTGCCTGCGTCTGAGCGTGCTGCCGATGCTGTTGCTGGCCTACGCCGGCTTTGGCTACCTGCTGCTGCCTACGCTCGCGCGCGACTACGCCGTGCGCTATGTCGAGCAGGATCTGCAGCGGCAGTTGCAGATCGGTGAGCTGCGCTTCGACCCGTTCCGCTTCGAGCTGCGCATGAGCGCGCTCAAGCTCAGCGAGGCCGATGGCACCCCGCTGCTCGGCTTCGACGCGCTGCTGCTCAACGCCGATCCGCTCGGCTCGCTGTTTGCGCGAGCGATCACGCTGGCCGAGCTGCGCATCGACAGGCCGGACCTCGCGCTGATCATCGACAAGGACGGTACGCTCAACCTGCTGCGGCTGCTGCCGCCGTCCGATGCGCCGCCGCAACCGCAACCGCAACCGCAGGCCTTGCCGCTGATCCGCATCGGCAGCTTCGCCGTCAACGACGGACGCCTCGCGCTCGAAGATCGCAGCCGGCCGCAGCCGTTCGCGATGGAGCTGACGCCGATCCGCTTCGCGCTCAGCGATTTCCGCACCGAGCCGCAGCACGACAACCAGTACCAGTTCAGTGCCGCTTCGGCGGCCGGCGAGCAGCTCGAATGGAATGGCGGCTTCAGCCTGCAGCCGTTCGGCTCGCAGGGCCGCTTCAGCCTCCGGCAACTGCAGCTGGCCACGCTCGACAGCTATTTGCAGAACCAGCTGCCGGTGAAGCTCGCCGGCGGTAGCGTCGATCTGCATGGCGACTACCAGCTGACGTTGGCGCCGGCGCTGGACCTGACGATCACGCTGCCGGCCGTGCAGCTGCGCGAACTGGCGGTGGCCGAGCGTGCGGCGCCGAAGGCGGTGCCCCTGAAGCTGCGCGAGGCGACGCTGGATTCGCTGCAGTTCGCGCTCGCCAGACGCGAACTGGGCATCGCTGCGGTCCGCCTCGCCGGTGCGCAGGTCGATCTGCGCCGCGAGGCCGACGGCAGCCTCAACCTGATGCGGCTGATGCCTGCGGCAACGGCGACGCCACCGGCAGAGGCGCCGCGCGCGGAGCCTGCCGCGCCGTGGCAGATCAAGGTGGCGAAGATCGAACTCGCCGATTCACGCGTGCAGGTCGAGGATCGCGCGGTGTCGCCGGCTACGCGCTTCACGCTGGCGCCGATCAGCGCCACGGTGTCCGGGTTCAGCAGCGCCAGCGATGCCAGCCTGGCGATCGCCGCCGCCTTCGGCATCGACGGCCGCGCGCGCCTGCGCGCCGACGGCCAACTGCGGCTGCAGCCGCTGCTCGCCGACTTCAAGCTGGATGTCGACCGCTTCGCGCTGCCGCCGCTGCAGCCGTATCTGCAGCCGTACATGCGTGCGCAGTTGCGCAGCGGCACGGCCAGCACGCAGCTGCAGCTGCGCTACGCCGCGCAGGGCCAGCCGCGCCTGCGCGTCGCCGGCGACGTGCAGCTCGACGACTTCGCGCTGCGCGAGCGTGGTGGCGACGACGTGATCAAGTGGCGGCGCGTCGAGATCAGGCAGCTGGCGTTCACGCAGCAGCCGGACCGCCTCGACGTCGACACGGTGCTGCTCCGGGAGCCCTATGCGCGTGTCGAGATCGACGCGCAGCGCCAGCTCAACGTCGCCGCGCTGATGCAGCCGGCAACCCCTGCACCAAAAACGGCGGCGCCCGCTGCCGGCAAGGCCGGCGCCGGCGCACCGCTGCCGCTGCCGCTGCCGCTGCGCGTGCGCAGCATCCGCATCGACGACGGCTCCGCGTACTTTGCCGACCGCTCGATCACGCCGTCGTTCGCGACCGGCATCGTCGCGCTCGGCGGCGACATCGGCGGCGTCTCGACCGCGCCCGGCGCGCGCGCCACGCTCAAGCTGCAGGGCCGCGTCGACCGCTACTCGCCAGTGGAAATCAGCGGCCATCTCGCGCCGCTGGCGCCCACCGACGACAGCGACCTGCGGCTCAGCTTCCGCAACATCGAGCTGAGCACCTTCAATCCGTATTCGGGCAAGTTCGCCGGCTACAACATCGCGCGCGGCAAGCTCAGTACCGAGCTGCGCTACCGCCTGGACAAGCGCGCGCTACAGGCCGAGCACCACGTCGTGCTCGACCAGCTGGAGTTCGGCGAAGCCACCGGCTCCAAGGATGCGGCGCCGCTGCCGATCAAGCTCGCGGTGGCGCTGCTCAAGGACCGCCACGGCGTCATCGATCTGCAGCTGCCGGTCGGCGGCAGCCTCGACGATCCGCAGTTCTCGTACGGCCAGATCGTCCGCACGGTGCTGATGAACACCCTGAGCAAGATCGTCACCGCGCCGTTCGCGGCACTCGGTTCGCTGTTCGGCGGCAGCGGCGAGGAGCTGGCGTATGTCGATTTCGCCGCCGGTTCGGCGCAGATCGACGACGCCGCGCGCGGCAAGCTCGACAAGCTGGCGCAGGCGCTGGCGGAGCGGCCGCAGCTGCGCCTCGACGTGCCGATGGCGAGCGGCGCCGCCGATGCGGCGGCGATGGCGGATCTGGCGCTCGCGCAGCGCGTGCCGCCCGGTGCGCTCGACGACAAGGCGCGGCTCAAGGCGCTGGAGCGCGCCTATCGCGAGCTGTACGGCAGCCAGGTGCGCTATCCCAAGGACAGCGACACGCCGGCCGCGCAGCTCGCCTTCCTGACGCCGGCGCTGCGCGGCCGCCTGATGCCGGAACCGCTGGCGCTGGAAACGCTGGGCCGGCAGCGCGCGGAGGCGGTGCAGGCGGCGCTGCTGGCGCGCGCGGGTGTCGCGCCGGAGCGGATCTTCATCGTCAATGCCGCGGCGGCGGGTGACGGCGGCCAGCGCCTGGAGCTGAAGCTGAAATAGTCCGCCGGCCACGCTCAGGTGGTGGCAACCTCGGGCGCGCTAGCGTAGAGCCCCGATCATCTGGAGCCTGCCATGCGCCTCATGCTGATGACTCTGGGCGGCATCGCCGTCCTGCTCGCTGCCTGCGGCGGGCCGACCGCGCCGCTGCCGCCGGATGCGGCGAAGGCCGCGCCCGCCACAGCGATTCCCGCCGAGCCGGCGGCGCACGCCTTCGACGCCTGGCTCGGCCGCTGGAACGGACCGGAGGGCACGTTCGTTGACGTGCAGCGTGCCGGTGCGGATTTCATGCTGACCATCCAGACGCTCGACGGCCCCGCACGGTATCCGGCGCAGGCGGCAGGCGATCATCTGCAGTTCGAGCGCGACGGACAGCGTGAGTCGCTGCGCGCGAGCGACGGACAGGCCACCGGAATGAAATGGCTGCTCGACAAGCACGACTGCCTGACGGTCAAGAGCGGCGAAGGCTACTGCCGCGACTGAAGTGGCGCACGCCAGCGCCGGGCGGCACACTGCGCGCCCGCTGCCGGACGCCTGCATGAACACCGTCGAATTCCCGCTGGACCGCGACTACATCGAGCTCAATCAGCTGCTCAAGCTGGCCGGCCTCTGCGACAGCGGCGGCGCCGGCAAGGCGCTGGTCGCCGAAGGGCGCGTGCAGGTCGACGGCCAGCCGGAGATGCGCAAGACCGCCAAGATCCGCGCCGGCCAGACGGTGTGCTGCGGCGACGTGCGGATCGACGTGATCGCCGGCTGAGATGCACGGCGCGGTGGGCAACGTCGACCCCCTGCTGCGCCGCTACC
>CBINNP010000017.1:0-27906 GCA_966252075.1 uncultured Solimonas sp. | reverse complement strand
CTGCGCCAAAACCGTCTCCGTCACAGCGGCGGCCATAGCGTTAACAGGCCCTAGGACGGCTTACGAGCCGATCTGCTCGGCGCTGCTGATGATCTTGCCGACCAGGCCGTAGTCCTTGGCCTGCTGCGCGCTCATCCAGTAATCGCGCTGGGTGTCATTGCTGATGCGCTCCAGCGACTGCCCGGTGGCGGCGGCGAAGATCTCGTTCAGGCGCAGCCGCATGGCGATGATCTCCCTGGCCATGATCGCGATGTCCGAGGCGGTGCCGCCGGCGCCGCCGGACGGCTGATGCAGCATGTAGCGCGTGTTCGGCAGGCTGTAACGGTTTTCCGGCTTGGCCGCGGCGTAGATCAGCGCGCCGGCGCTGGCCACCCAGCCAGTGCCGACGACGCGCACTTCCGGCTTCACGAACTTGATCATGTCGTGAATGGTGTCGCCGGACTCGACGTGGCCGCCCTGGCTGTTGATGTAGACGGTGATCGGCTCGTCGGAGTCTGCCGACAGCGCCAGCAAGCGCGCGCTGAAGGTCTCGGCCAGCTTCTGGTTGATGCCGCCGTAGATCAGGATCGTGCGCGCCTTGAACAGCCGTTCCTCGAGCGCCGGCGGCTTCGGCTTGGCGGCTTCCTCTTCCTTGTCCTTGGCGGAACGCGGGGCAAATTCGAACATGCGTGATGGGTCCTGTGGTGATCGCTGCGGACGGCGCCCTGCGGCCCGTCCCGGTTGGCGCATTCTAGAGCGCCTTGATTCAGCCCGCCGCCTGCGCGCGGCGTGTCCGCCAGACGCTGTCGCCGGCATAGATCAGCAGCGCCGCCCAGATGCAGGCGAAGCCGATGGCCTGCACGCGCGTGAAGGGCTCGCCGTAGAGCAGCACGCCGGTGGCGAGCTGCAGGCTGGGCGCGATGTACTGGAGGATGCCGACCAGGCTCAGCGGGATGCGCCGGGCGCCGTAGGCAAACATCACCAGCGGCAGCGCGGTGATGACGCCGCCGAAGGCCAGCAAGAGCTGCAGCTGTGCGGGTGCGCTGCCGAAGACGTCGGCGCCGCGGCCGTGCAGCACCGCCAGCAACACCAGCGCCGGCAGCAGCAGGATGCCGCTTTCGATCGCCAGGCCCTGCACGGCCGGGATCACCGCCAGCTTGCGGATCAGCCCGTAGCTGCCGAAGCTCATCGCCAGCGCCAGGGCGATCCACGGCGGCTGGCCTAGCTGCACGCTGAGCCACAGCACGCCGGCGGCGGCGCTGGCTACCGCCAGCCACTGCCAGCGGTTGAGCCGCTCGCGCAGCACGAAGACACCGAGCAGCACCGACACCAGCGGATTGATGAAGTAGCCGAGGCTGGTTTCGACGATATGGCCGCTGTTGACCGCCCAGATGTACAGCCACCAGTTGCAACCGATCAACAGTGCGCTGCCGCAGAGCATGGCGAGCAGCCGAGGGCTCAGTTCGCGCAGCCAGCGCCAGCCGTCGCGGGCGCTTAAGTACAGCGCGACGAACAGCCCGCACCAGAGGATGCGATGCGCGGCGATCTCCAGCGAGGGGATCTCCCGCAGCAGCTTCCAGTAGATCGGGAACAGGCCCCAGATGAAGTAGGCACCGACCGCCGCCAGCAGGCCATTGCGCATCGCCGCACGCTATCGCAGGTGAAAAGGGCCGGCAGTCTACGCCGAACGCCGTGTCGGCAAGCCGCCGACGCCGCACGGCGCCAACCAGTGCGCAAGAAGCCGGACGCGCGGGCCACGCATGCCCGCGGCCGCCCCAGGGACGCCGTGGGCGCCGCCGCGGCGCGCTGTCAGAGAACCGGCCTTATGGCGCCTCGGGCGCCACCGCGGTCACGCCGTCCGGCGCGCGATGCCAGGTCTGGGTGCGGCCCAGCAGCGAGACGCCCATGAAGCCGCGCACGCTCAGGCTCTTGCCATCCTCGCTGGGCTTGAGCTTGGCGCCATAGACCTTGCCCTTCTGCGGGTCGAGGATCTGGCCGCCGCTCCAGTCGGCACCGTCTTTCTTCAGGCCCCAGAGGATTTCCATGCCGGTGATCGGCTGGCCCTTCTTGTCGCCTGAACACTTGTCGCAGGTCGGGTTCGGCTTGGACGGATTGAGCAGCCTGACAATGCGTCCGCTCAGTACACCGTCATTATTCTTGATCTCGACCAGGGCCTTGGGCTTGCCGGTCTCATCATCGATGGTCTGCCACAGGCCGACCGGCGAGGCCGCCGCGGCGAGGCCCGTCCACGCCAGCGCCAGCAGGGTCGCACCCACGCCGGCTCCGGCCCATTTCCTGATTTGCATGTCGCGTCTCCTTCCAGATCGGTTTGTGCGGCCCATTTAAGAACCTTGCCGGCAGCGTGTCAGCGGCCGGCTGAATAGCGCCTGATGGCGCACAGGCAAGCCCTGAACCGCTGTAGGTCTTTCTGCCTGCGCGGCTCGCGCCCGAATCCTACCCACCAGGGCCGCGGCCGTTTCTAAAATGCATGTCATGAATTCCGACCTCCTGATGCCGCCGATCGGCATGTTCACTCGGCCCGACACCGACGAGCGCGGCTTTGGCCTCAATGGCCTGCGCCCCGGCGAGCACGAACAATTGCTGCAGCACTCGCCGCAGCGCTATGCGGAGATGGTGCGCACGATCAGCGGCCACGGCGTGCTGTTGATGGATCGCCAGGGCGTGATCCGCAGCTGGAACCGCGGCGCCGAGCGGATCACGGGCATGCGCGAGGACCAGATGCTCGGCCGCGCCTATCCGCTGCTGTTCACCGAGGAGGCGGTCCGCGACGGCGTGCCCGGGCGGGCGCTGGACTTTGCCCGCTCGCACGGCCACTGCCGCGACGAGCACCGGCGCCGCACCGTCGACGGTCGCACGCTGCTGGTCGACAGCAGCATCGATCCGCTGCGCCGCGCCGACGGCGAACTCAGCGGTTATGTGGAAGTCTTCGAGGACATCACCGAGCGCAAGCAGCGCGAGCAGGAGCTGTACGAGCGCGCCACCCGCGACGCCCTCACGGGCGTCGCCAACCGCGGCCATTTCATGGCGCTGGCGGCGCAGGAGATCGAGCGTGCACGGCGCTTTGCCGAGCCGCTGTCGGTGTTGCTGATCGACGTCGACCACTTCAAGAAGATCAACGACGAGCACGGCCACGACACCGGCGATCGCGCGCTGGTGACGCTGGCGCGCTGCTGCCAGCAGAACACGCGGCGCATCGACACGGTCGGCCGCCTCGGCGGCGAAGAGTTTGCGATCCTGATGCCGCGCGCCGACAAGGAGCCGGCGCTGGAAGCCGCGCAGCGGCTGCGCCTCAAGCTGGCCGAGCAGCGCATCAACCTCGGCGTCGGCGGCCGCCAGCTCGGCATGACCGTCAGCGGTGGCGTCGCGGCGATCCGCTCCACCGTCCGCGACGCCCAGCAGCTGCTGCGCAACGCCGACGCGGCGCTGTACCAGGCCAAGCGCGGCGGCCGCAACGCCGTTCATGCCTGGTTCGAATGAGCCGACCGCCGGTCGGCCCGCTGACGACGCTCGCCTGAAAGCCTCGCCATACCGATAGCCGCTGCTCGGGGAACGACCGACGATAGCGGCCCGGCAGGCCTTGCTGCCGGGTGCTCGGGGTGTTCGGTCGATGCCGTTTCGGTGGACTCAGGGTCGGTATGGCACGCGCCTGCGGCTGCTGGGCGTCATCGTCCTGGGCGTTGGCCTGTCGACACTGGCGATGCGCATCGTCGAGCAGAACCAGAGCTCGATCCGCGAAGCCCGTTTTCAGGAGGCGATCAGCCGCGCCGAGCTCACGCTCGCCGAGCGGCTGCGCGCGCATGAACAGATCCTGCGCGGCGCCGGCGGCCTGTTCGAGGCCTCCCAGACGGTGACGCGCGAGGAGTGGCGCGCCTACTTCGACACCCTGCAGCTGGCACAACACTACCCCGGCGTCCTCGGCCTGGGCTTCGTCCGCCAGCTGCGTGCCGCCGAGATTGGCGAGTATGAAACCGAACAGCGCCGGCAGGGGCTGGGCACCTTCCACATCTGGCCACCCGGGATACGCGACAGCTACTCGGCGGTCACCTATGTCGAACCGCTCAATGAGCTGACCGAAGTGGCCTTCGGTTACGACATGGCGTCGAGCCCGGGGCGCCAGGCGGCGATGATCGCCGCGCGCGACAGCGGCCAGGCGCGGATGAGCGCGCCGGTCACGCTGCTGCACGCCAGCCATCAACCGGCGCGGCGCGGCATGCTGATCTTCATGCCGGTCTACCGGCCGCTGCTGCCCGGCGCCGGCGTCGGCGCGCGCCGCGATGCACTGATCGGCTACGTCTATTCGGCATCGGTGGCCGAGGACTTGCTGGCCAGCCTGCTGGGCGCCGGCATGGACGACATCTCGCTGCGGGTCGACGACATCAGCGACGCTGCGCCGGCCGCGCTGTACGTCAGCGGCGCCATCGGCGGCACCGTCAGCGACCACGACGAACCCCCGCTGCAGGCCACGCGCGAACTCTCGATCTACGGCCGCCGCTGGCGCCTGCAGTTCCACGCCACGCCGCAGTTCGGCGCCGACCCGATGCCGTGGTCGCAGCTGGTGCTGGCCGGAGGCCTGATGATCACGCTGCTGCTGTTCGCCGTAGTGCGGGCGCAGCGGCGCGCGACCCGGCGCGCGCACCAGCTCGCGCACGACATGAGCCAGGCCTACCGCGATGCCGAGGCGCGCCAGCGCGCCGTCGTCGACAGCAGCGCCGAGGGCATCCTGACCATCGACATGCGCGGCATCGTGCTCAGCTTCAACCGCGCCGCCGAGCGCATGTTCGGCGTGGGCGCCGACGAGGTGCTCGGCCGCAATGTGGCGATGCTGATGCCGGAGCGCTTCCGCGCGCGACACGACGGCTATGTCGCCGAATTCAGTCCGCGCGAACATGGCCGTATCGTCGGCCTGCGTCGCGAAGTCACCGGGCTGCGCCGCGACGGCCGTGAATTCCCGATGTCGCTGGCGATCAATGTCATCGACGGCGACGGCCCGCGCCGCTTCGTCGGCGTGATCGCCGACATCAGCGAGTCCAAGGCCATCGAGCGGGCGCTGCGCGAATCCGAGGAGCGTTCGCGGCGGACGATCGAAGGCGTGGCCGACTACGCGATCTTCATGCTCGACGCCGATGGCCGGGTATCGACCTGGAACACCGGCGCGACGCGGATCATCGGCTACAGCGGCGACGAGATCATCGGCCGGCACTTCTCGGTGTTTTATCCACCTGCCGACCGGGCGCAGCGGCCCGACGACCTGCAGCGCGCCCGCGACGAAGGACAACGGCGCGACGAGGGCTGGCGGCAGCGCAAGGACGGCAGCCTCTTCTGGGCACACTCGCTGCTGACGGCCGTGCGCGACGAGCACGGCAAGCTGATCGGCTATTCCAAGATCATCCGTGACCTCACCGAGATTCACCATGTGCAGGCACAGCTGGCGGAAGCCAACAGCCTGCGCCAGTCGATCGTCGAAAGCGCCGCGTTCAGCATCATCGCCACCGACATCCACGGCCGCATCCGTTCGATCAATCCGGCCGCGGAGCGGCTGCTGTGGTACCGGCACGAGGATCTGATCGACAAGGTCGGCATCCTACAGCTGCACGACCGCGGCGAACTCGCCGAACGCGCGGCGGCGCTCAGCCAGGAGCTGGACGAGCGCATCGAGCCGGGCCTGCGCGTGCTCACCGCCAAGGCCGAACGCGGCCTGACCGACGAGCACGAGTGGAGCTACGTGCGCCGCGATGGCTCGCGCGTGCCGGTACAGCTGGCGATGACCGCCCTGCACGACGCGCAGGGGCAGATCTCCGGCTATCTGGGCATTGCCTACGACATCGTCGAACGCAAGCGCCACGAGGCGTACATCCAGCACATCGCCCACCACGACGCGCTGACCGGCCTGCCCAACCGGGTGCTGCTGCAGGACCGCCTGCACCAGGCGATCCTGCGCGCGCGGCGCGATTCGCGCCTGGTGGCGGTGCTGATGCTCGACCTGGATCACTTCAAGCGCATCAACGACACGCTGGGCCACCACGTCGGCGACCGCCTGCTGCTGTCGGCCGCGGAACGCCTGAAGAATGCGTTGCGTTCCTCCGACTCGGTGGCACGGATGGGCGGCGACGAGTTCGTCGTGCTGCTGCCGGATCTGCAGCAGGCCGCCGAGGCTTCCGAGATGGCGCAGAAGCTGTTGCACGAGCTGGCGACGCCGCTGGTGGTCGGCTCGCACGATTTGCAGATCACCGCGAGCATCGGCATCAGCGTCTGTCCCGAAGACGGCATCGACGGCACCACGCTGCTGAAGAACGCCGATACCGCGATGTACCAGGCCAAGGCCGCCGGCCGCGCCTGCCACCGCCGCTTCAGCGAGGAAATGCTGCACGCCGCCAGTCGCAAGCTGGAGCTGGAAGGGGCGATGCGGCGTGCGCTCACGCAGAACGAGTTCCGCATGCACTATGAGCCGCAGATCAGCCTCGCCACCGGCGCCGTGGTCGGCATGGAGGCGCTGATCCGCTGGTCGCACCCGCAGCGCGGCGAGATCACGCCGGGCGACTTCATTCCGGTCGCCGAAGAAAGCGGGCTGATCGTGCCGATCGGCGAGTGGACGCTGCACACGGCCTGCCGCGAGGCGCGCGAGATCCAGCAGCGCCTGGGCCTGCCGCTGAGCGTGTCGGTCAATCTGTCGCCGCGCCAGTTCGCGCAGCCGAATCTGGTCGAGCAGGTCAGTGCCGCCTGCCAGGCCAGCGGCCTCGATCCGCGCCATCTGGTGCTGGAGCTGACCGAGGGCACGCTGATGCACAAGTCCGACGATGCCATCGCCATGCTGAAGCGACTGCGCGCGATGGGCATCTCGATCGCCATCGACGATTTCGGCGTCGGCTACTCCAGCCTGGCCTACATCACGCGCTTTCCGATCGACCAGCTGAAGATCGATCGCAGTTTCGTCCGCGACATCTGCACCGATGCCGCCGACGCCGCGATCGCCCAGGCGATCATCGCCATGGCCCATGGCCTCAACATCCGCGTCGTCGCCGAAGGCGTCGAAACCCAGGCGCAGCTCGACGATCTGCGCCGCCGCGCCTGCGATGGCGCACAAGGCTATCTGTTCGGTTCCGGCGGCAGCGCCGACGCCTTCGTCGTGCAGGGCTTTCACTTCTCGCAGGCGGTCGCCGCCCGCGACTTCCCGGCGCGCGCGCGCGCGCTGCGCGACACGGTAGCAGCCGGCGACGATTGAGCGACGCCGCGCACCGCGTCCTCAGGCGGCGGGCATGTCGCCGATGGCGCGCATCGCCGCCGCCTGCAGATCCGCCAGCAGCGGCCCCAGCAGCGGCGCCAGGCGAGCGCCATGCACCTGCCAGCCCTGTGCCGCCGCCAGCAAGGGCTGCGGCTGGCGCAAGCGCAGCGCGACGCGCTGCAGGGCGCGGTCGATGCCGGCCTCGTGCCGGTACGACATCAGCAGCTCGCTGAAGCCGCGAGCGTCGCTGCGGCGGCCACCGGCCTGAAGAAACCAGGGTGCGGCCGCGGCGATGTCCGCGCCGGCCTGCCGGCAGAACGCCGCAAAGGCCTGCTCGTGATGCGCTGGCCAGTCGCGCGCCAGCAGGTGATCGCAAACCAGATCCAGGACGATGCCGGCGTAGCGCCGGCTGCCCGCGGCAAAGCCCTGACGCGCCGCCGCGATCAGCGGATGGCGGTCGGTGACGGCGTCGACGCGCCGGTGCAGACGAACGCCGAGCGCCAGCGGCGCCGGGTAGGCCGAGAGGTCGGCGCCGCGGACCACGTCACCCAGCACGCTCCCTGCCAGCGAGGTTCCGGTACGATCTGCCAGCCAGAGATGCGCGAGGAAGTTCAAGCGTCGCGGCCCCGGCAATGAATGGTTCGCTTTAGTATCATTTCCTAGAACAATTTTCAGACGTCTGGAGGACGTTGCCATGAGCGCCACGCGCTACGCCGAGATCCACGCCCGCTCGATCGCCGAGCCGGAAGCCTTCTGGGACGAGCAGGCCAAGGCGCTGCACTGGGACCAGCCCTACAGCCGCGTGCTCGATGATGCCAAGGCGCCACTGTACCGCTGGTTCAGCGGCGGCAAGCTCAACACCTGCTACAACGCGGTCGACCGCCACGTCGAGAACGGCCGCGCCGAGCAGGCCGCGCTGATCTACGACAGCCCGGTCACCGGCACCGTGCAGACGATCACCTACCGCGAGCTGCAGACGCGCGTCGCCGCGTTTGCCGGCGTGCTGCGCGGGCAGGGCGTCGGCGTCGGCGACCGCGTGGTCATCTACATGCCGATGGTGCCGGAAGCGGCGGTGGCGATGCTGGCCTGCGCGCGCATCGGCGCCGTGCATTCGGTGGTGTTCGGCGGCTTCGCCGCGCCGGAGCTGGCCAAGCGCGTCGACGACGCGCAACCGGCGCTGATCGTCTCGGCGTCCTGCGGTATCGAGCCGGGCCGGCTGGTCGAGTACAAGCCGCTGCTCGATCAGGCGCTGCAGCTGGCCACGCACAAACCCAAGGCCTGCGTGATCCTGCAGCGCCCGCAGGTCCGCGCGCAGATGCAGGCCGGCCGCGACCTGGACTGGAACGAGGCGGTCGCTGCGGCGACGCCGGCCGATTGCGTGCCGGTCGACGCCACCCACCCGCTGTACATCCTCTACACCTCGGGCACCACCGGTAAGCCCAAGGGCGTGGTCCGCGACAACGGCGGCCATGCGGTGATGCTGCACTACTCGATGAAAGCGGTGTTCAACACCAACCCGGGCGAGACCTTCTGGGCGGCATCCGACATGGGCTGGGCGGTCGGCCACAGCTACATCGTCTACGGCCCGCTGCTGGCCGGCTGCACCTCGATCATCTACGAAGGCAAGCCGGTCGGCACGCCGGACGCCGGCGCGTTCTGGCGGGTGATCGCCCAGCACAAGGTGGTGACGTTCTCGACTGCGCCGACGGCGTTCCGCGCCATCAAGAAGGAAGACCCGGACGGCAAGCTGCTGGCGCAGTACGACCTCAGCCACTTCCGCCTGCTGTTTCTCGCCGGCGAGCGCTGCGATCCGGACACCATCGCCTGGGCCGAGCGCATGCTCAAGGTGCCGGTGGTCGACAACTGGTGGCAGACCGAGCTGGGCGCACCGGCGATCGCCAACCCCTGGGGCATCGAGCCCAAGCCGGTCAAGCCGGGCTCGGCGGCGCTGCCGCTGCCGGGCTATGACGTGCGCGTGCTGGATGCCGACGGCGGCGAGATGCCGGCCGGCGAGATCGGAAATATCGTCATCAAGCTGCCGCTGCCGCCGGGCACCCTGCCGACGCTGTGGCGCAACGACCAGGGCTACATCGACAACTACCTGAAGCGCTACGAGGGCTACTACCTGGCGGGCGACGCCGGCTTCATCGACGCCGACGGTTACGTCTGGGTGATGTCGCGCATCGACGACGTCATCAACGTCGCCGGCCATCGCCTCTCGACCGGCGAGATGGAGGAGGTGCTGTCGGGCCATCAGGCCGTCGCCGAGTGCGCCGTGATCGGCGTCGCCGATGCGCTCAAGGGCCAGCTGCCCGTCGGCCTGGTGGTGCTCAAGTCCGGCGTGGACCGCCCGCATGCCGACATCGTCCGTGAACTGGTCGGCCGCGTGCGCGAGCAGATCGGCGCGGTTGCCGCCTTCAAACAGGTGGTGGTGGTGGCGCGGCTGCCGAAGACGCGCTCCGGCAAGGTGCTGCGCGCGACGATGCGCGCGATCGCCGACGGCAAGCCCTATACGGCACCGGCGACGATCGACGATCCGCGCGCGCTGGAGGAAATCGCCGAAGCGCTGGAAGTGCTCAAGGCCAAGGCCTGAGCCCGCGGTCTGCCGCTCAGGCGATCAGCTCGTCGAGCATCGCCAGGCCGGCGGGCCAGTCGCCGAGATCGCTGTCGGCATTGATGTGGCCAACCGCGCCGATCGCGGCGAGCCGGCTCCCCCAGGCACTCGCGCAGGCATTGGCATGCGCGAGACTGCCGTAGGGATCATTGCTGCTGGCGACCACCAGAGTGCGGAACGGCAGCCGCTGCCTCGGCACCGGCGCAAAGCCGCGTGCGCTGGCCGGGAAGTCCGGCCGCTGCGGGTCGGGCACCGCCACCAGCATCGCCGCCGCGATGGTTTGCCGCGTCTGCCGCGCCCAATGCGCCACCAGCAGGCAGCCCAGGCTGTGCGCCACCAGCACCGCGCGCGGTCCCGCCGTGAATACCGCCTGTTCGAGCACGGCGATCCAGTCGCCGCAGTCCGGCGCGTCCCAGTTGCGCTGCGCGACGCGGACGAAATGCGGATGCCGCGCCTGCCAGCGGCTTTGCCAGTGCTGCGGCCCGGAGCTACCGAGCCCCGGCACGATCAGTACCGGGGCCTGCGCGATCTCAGCCATCGACGCTCCGTGGCCGGGGCGGACGTTTAATCCTTGCCCTTGCCCTTGCCTTTGTTGCCGTGACCCTTGCCGTGGTCACCGCCGTGACCATGGTCGTGACCGTGATCATCGTGATCGCGTCCGCCGCCCTGGCGCTCGCGATGAGCCGGCACGTAGACCTCGTTGTACCAGCTGTCGCGAACGAAGTAGACCGGACGACCGCAGGCGTTGTAGCGGCCGCAGTGCTTGGACCAGTTCTTCTCATGACCGGGCGGCACGTGCAGGTAGACCGGCGCCGGTCGCACGGCGACGCGCTCGATGATCATCGGTTCGGCATAGATCACGTCCGGCCGCGGGTAGTTGCCGATGTCGATGCGGCCGTAGAAACCCGGCTGGCCGACGCTAACCGAGACGCCGACGTCGGCGGCCTGCGCAGCCAGCGGCAGCAATGCGACGACCGTTGCAAGCACCAGATTCTTGTTATTCATGTTGGCTTTCCTTGCGCGAAATGCGTGGGTACACGCGCAATCTACCGCAGCCGCGGCGGCGATTCGATCAAGCCGCCGGGCCTGCCGCTTCAGCGTCGCGCAGCGCTGACCGGCAGGCTGGCGCAGGCTTGCATCGCCTCGTGCTGCAGCAGCGCCGGATCGGCAAGGACGGCCTTGGCGAAGTCGATCGCGTCCGCACCCCAGAACAGCTCACCGTCGATGCGCAGCGTCGGCACCCCGAATACGCCATGAGCGATGGCCTCGTCGGTCGAGGCGCGCAGCTGGTCCTTGATCTCCGGCGCCGCCAGCCGCGCGGGATCGACCTGCAGCGCCTCGGCCAGCGCGGCGATGCGCGCCGGGTCCGCCGGATCGGCACCGCTGGTCCAGATCGCCGTGAAAATGCGCCGCACCGCCGCTTCTCCAAGGCCGGCGGCGATCGCCAGGCGCAGATACGGCAGCGGGTTGAACGGGTGGCCGGCCGGCAGCCGGAAGTCGATGCCGTGCTGCATCGCATGGAAGGTGCAGGCGCGGTAGGTCCAGATCCGCTTGGCGGGAATCTCCGCCGGCCCCTTCTGGCCGGTGTGCTGCAGCAGCCCGGCGAACAGTACCGGCCGCAGCCGCAGCTCGACCTCACCCAGCTCGCGCAGCCGCAGCAGACCGAAGTAGGCGTACGGCGAGACGAAATCGAAGTACCAGTCGAGCGTGCGCATGCCAGCCTCCTGCTGCCGGGGTCTACTCGTGCAGTTCGTCGTGGCCGTGAGCGCCGCCGGCACCGGCCATCAGGCGATCGGTGTAGGCAATGCCGATCGCCGAGATGATGAAGGCGAGGTGGATGATGGTCTGCCACATCACGCCGGTCTCGGTCGCGGTGCTGCACTTGATGCCGGCCTCGACCACCGTGGCGCAACTCGGCAAGGCCCCGAGCTGGCCGGCCTCGATGAAGGTCTTCAGCAGATGGATCGACGAGATGCCGATGATCGACAGCGCCAGCTTGACCTTGAGCACCGAGGCGTTGACGTGACTGAGCCATTCCGGCTGGTCCGGATGGTTTTCCAGGCGCAGCCGCGAAACGAAGGTCTCGTAACCGCCGACGATCACCATCACCAGCAGGTTGGAGATCATCACCACGTCGATCAGGCCCAGCACGATCAGCATGACCTCCTGCTCGCGCATCGAGAAGGCGCCGTGGATCAGGTGCCACAGCTCCTTGACGAACAGCACCACGTAAACGCCCTGCGCGGCGATCAGACCCAGATACAACGGCAGCTGCAGCCAGCGTGACGAAAAGATCAGCGAGGGCAGCGGACCAAGACTGGACGGGCGGGACGGCTTCATCGGCGATATCGCAATGGAAATGGGGCCGCCGATTCTAGCCGCAGCACCTGACCGCCTGCGCAGCCGCCACGCCGCGCCTCGGCCGCCGCGCCACCGTGAACTGTCCGGGCGGCCTTTGACTCAATTAAACGATCGGATAATTATGCGCTTAACCGGCAGAGCGCCGATGCATCCAGCTTCACGAGAGGAGAGAACCCGATGTCCACGATCACTCTCACGCCGGCCTGGCGCGACAGCAAGCGCTATCTGTGGCCGCTCGGCGCACTGGTCATGGCCCTGCCGCTGCTCGGCTGTGCCGCACACTGGCAGACCGGCTGGTCCGGCTTCTTCTGGACGACGCCGCTGCTCGTCCATCTGCTGATCCCTTTATTCGACTGGCTGATCGGGACCGACGAGAACAATCCCCCGGAGGAACGCGTAGCGACCCTGGAAAAGGAGCGCTATTACCGCTGGGCGGTCTACCTGGCGGTGCCGGTGGAATACCTCACGTTGATCGTCGGGGCCTGGCTGTTCGCGACCACCGACCTGGCCTGGCATGAAGCGCTGGGCCTGATCATCTCGGTCGGCGGCGTCACCGGCGTCTCGATCAATACCGCGCACGAACTCGGGCACAAGACCGACAGGCTCGAACGCTGGCTGGCCAAGCTCGCGCTGGGGCCGGTCGCCTACGGCCATTTCTTCGTCGAGCACAACCGCGGCCATCACGTCCGCGTGGCGACGCCGGACGATCCGGCGAGTTCACGCTACGGCGAAAGCTTCTGGTCCTTCCTGCCGCGGACCATGCTCGGCAGCCTGCGCTCGGCCTGGGAACTGGAGCGCAAGCGCCTGGCGCGGCAGGGCCGCAGCGTCTGGTCATGGCGCAACGACAACCTGCAAGCCTGGGCCATCACCGTCCTGCTGTTCGGCACGCTGGCCGTCTGGCTCGGCCCCATCGTGCTGCCGTTCCTGCTGACACAGGCTTTCTACGGCGCCTCGCTGCTGGAAGTCGTCAACTACCTCGAACACTACGGCCTGTGCCGCGCACAGCGTGCCGACGGCTCCTACGAGCGCTGCCGGCCGGAGCATTCCTGGAACAGCAATCACATTGTCACCAATGTTTTCCTGTACCACCTGCAGCGCCATTCCGATCATCACGCCAATCCAACGCGCTCCTACCAGGCCCTGCGCCACTTCGCCGATGCCCCGCAGCTGCCGTCCGGCTACGCCGGCATGATCCTGCTGGCCTACCTGCCGCCGCTGTGGTTCCGGGTGATGAACCCGCGCGTGGTGGCGCATTACCGGGGCGACATGAGCCGCGCCAATATCCGCCCGGACCTGCGCGCAGCCGTGCTGGCCCGTTATCCGGCGCCGGCCAACACGCCGGCGGCCTGAGCGCGCCGCGCCGCGGATCTGCGCCGGATTGGCACGAGCTCTGCTTTAGCCCGGGGCGACGCATCGGCTAAGATGCGCCGCCTTTTTCTTTGCCTATCCAGACGAGTAAAGACATGCCGTTCAAGAAGTGGCGTTGCCTGATCTGCGATTACGTTTACGACGAAGCGCTCGGCGCTCCGGAGGACGGCATCCCCGCAGGCACGCGTTGGCAAGATGTGCCGGAAGACTGGACCTGCCCGGATTGCGGTGCGTCCAAGGCGGATTTCGACATGGTGGAAGCAGACTGATGGCCGCCGAACAGTTCGACCAGGTATCCGTCGTCAAGAAGGCCAACGTCTATTTCGACGGCAAGTGCGTCAGCCACACCGTGGTGCTGGCCGACGGCACGCGCAAGTCGGTCGGCGTGATCCTGCCGTCGACGCTGACGTTCAACACCGGCGCCCCGGAGATCATGGAGCTGCTCGACGGCCAGTGCCGCGTCAAGCTTGCCGGCGGCAGCGGCTGGATCGACTATGCCGGCGGCAGCTCGTTCGAGGTGCCCGGCAACTCCTCATTTGAAATAGAGACCACGCAGACCGTGCATTACGTCTGCCACTTCGGCTGAGCGTTCGGCTGCGGCCGCGCCGCGCGTTCGTCGGCTCAGCGCATCCACAGGGAACGCTGCCCCGTAATCAGGCTCGAAGCTTCAGGCGTCGCGCGTTCCGCGCGGCGCCACCACTGGAAGGAGAGTCTGATGAAAAACAAAGCCCTGATGGTTATCGGCAGCTTGGTGTTGCTGCCGGGCGCGGCGCTGGCCGAGACCGCGACGACCCTGCCCACCGTGCACGTGCAGGCCGATACCGTCGTCGTCAATCCGCAGTCGATCAGCGAGCAGGACCGCGCCACCACCGCGCGGGTCGCCGCCGCCCTGCAGGCAAGCGAGCGTCTGCGTGGCCAGACGATCGAGGTGAGCACGATCAACGGCGTGGTGCGGCTGAGCGGCCAGGTCGACCTGGTGCCGCAGATCTATGAAGCCGTGGCGATCGCCCGTCGCACCGAAGGCGTCCGCGCCGTCAACGACGACGCCCTGCTGTAATCCGGCGCAGCAGCGGCGACGAGCCATCACAATTCAAATAGCCCGCCCGCCGCTGCAGCGGCCCACCTTCAGCGGCCGCTGAACTGCGGCTTCCGCTTGCCGATCACGGCCTGGATCGCATTCCAGGAATCTTCCGTGCGTGCACAGCTGGCGATCGCGCGCGCTTCCTGCTCCAGCTGTGCTTCCAGTGTCGTGTCGCCGCTGTCCAGCAGCAGACGCTTGAGCGCGCCATAGGTGCGCGTCGGCCCCTGCGCGAGTTGCGTGGCCAGCGCCAGTGAGGCCGACTCCAGCTCTTCATCCGCCACCACGCGCGACACCAGCCCGTAACGCAAAGCCTCGTCGGCGCTCCAGGTCTCGTTGAGCAGCACGAAGTCCGCCGCCTTGCGCGTGCCGACGCGGCGCGGCAAGTAGTAGGTGCCGCCGCCATCGCTGACGAAACCGATCGCGCTGAAAGCCGCGTAGAACTTCGCGGACTTCGCGGCAATCGCGAAATCCGCCATCGCCGTCAGCGATACCGAGCCGCCGGTCGCCAGCGCGTGGATGCCGATCACCACCGGCGCGTCGCTGCGCGCGAAGCGCGACACCGCCATGTGCAGATCGGCGGTGGCCTGCTTGAGCCGACGCGGCAGCAGCTCCCGCTCGGTGCCGAGCCATTTGAGATCGGCGCCGACGCTGAAGTAGCGGCCCTGCGCACGGATCAGCACCGCACGCACCGCGGGGTTTTCGTCGCATTCGATGGCGACTTCGCACAGCTCCGAGCAGAAGCGCTGGTCGAAGGGGTTGCCGCGTTCCGGCTGGCAGAGGGTGACGTGGCCAACGCCGTCGACGACATCGAGCTGTATGGCTCGCTGACTCATGAATGCTCCTGGGAGTTGATCAGCGCGAGGCGTTGAAGCGCTTGCGCAGGGCGATCTTGTCGACCTTGCCGTTGGGATTGCGCGGCATCGCATCGATCAGGTGCAGCTCGCGCGGCAGCTTGTAGCGCGCCAAGCTCTTCTCGACGAAGTCGCGCAGCGTGTCCAGGTCGATCTGTTGGCCGGCCTTGGCCACGACGATGGCGACCACGCGCTCGCCCCAGCGCTCGTCCGGCGCGCCGATGACGGCGGTCTCGGCCACCGCCGGATGCGCGTAGATCACGCTCTCCACTTCGGCCGGGTAGATGTTCTCGCCGCCGCTGATGATCATGTCCTTGACGCGATCACAGATGTAATAGAAGCCGTCGGCGTCGAAGTAGGCGACGTCGCCGGTGCGGAACCAGCCGTCCTCGTCGCGCGCCGCGGCGCTGACTTCCGGCAGCCTCCAGTAGCCCTGAATGACATTGCCGCCGCGCGCGCAGATCTCGCCCGGCACGTTGGGCTCGGTGATGATCTGGCCGTCGAAGCCGCGCAGCCGCACTTCGTTGAACAGGCCCGGACGCCCGCAGGAGCCGAGCTTGGCGGTGGCGCGATGCGTTTCCAGGAAGGTCAGGCCGGCGGTGGCCTCGGTAAGGCCGTAGCACTGGCTGACCGGGATGTTGCGCTTGCCGTAGAGGTCCAGCAGCGGCTCCGGCACCGGCGCACCGCCGGCGACGATCAGCCGCAGGCTGGACAGATCCGCCTGGGCGAAATACTCATGCTGGCTGATGAACAGCATCATCGCCGGCACGCCGAAGCTGACGGTGATCCTGTAGCGCTCGACGTCGCGCATGAACTCCAGTGCGTCGAAGCCGCGCTGCAGCACCACGTGGCCACCGCTGAACAGCGTGGGGTACAGCACTACGCACAGGCCGCCGACGTGGAACATCGGCGCCATGCACAGCGAGACGTCCTTGGACGTGAAGTCCGAGGTCAGCACCCAGTTGAGATTGTTGGTCCACAGGTTGCGGTTGCTGAGCATCGCGCCCTTGGGGCGCCCGGTGGTGCCGGAGGTGTAGATCAGCAGCACCGGATCGTCCGGCTCGCCGTTTACCGCCGGCGGGATCTCGCGCGGCGTCTGCAGTGCCGTCGTCAGGTCTTCCCAGCCGGCACCGGCGCCGGCTTCCATCGCCAGATAACGTTTACAGCCCAGCGACTCGCGCACGGCGTTGATCAATGGCGCGTGGTGCGCGTCGACGATCATCGTGTGCACGTCGGCGTCGTCGATGATGGTCTTGAGCTCGGCGCTGGCGAGCCGGTAGTTGAGCGGCACCAGCATCGCGCCCAGCCGCGCGGCGGCGAACAAGGCGACGAGTTGCTGCGGATGGTTGAAGCCGAGATAGCCGACGCGATCACCTTTCTGCACGCCGCCGGCGACCAGCTCGGCCGACAGCTGTTCGGCGCGCCGCTGCAGCTCGCCGTAGGTCCAGGTCTGGCCTTCGAAGCTGACCGCCGGCTGCTCGGGGCCGCGGAAGGCGCGCCGGCGCAGGCACTCGGCCATGCCGGTCGGATCGCAGCTGCTGATGTCGGTCACGCTCATCGTTCTCTCCTCGTGCAGCGGCAGACAGGAATAGTTGGTGGTCGCCCTGATGATCGTGAGCGACTTCGTATGCATTCATACGATAAGTGCGGGAGACGACGAAGTCGACGTCGAGCGCACAAAAAGGCCCGGTCGACGCCGGGCTTCGCAGGGTCTTTCAACAGGCTTTCAGTGTCCACCGTCGGCACGCGTCGCCCCGACCCTCACCGCGCTGGCCGGCACCGCCAGCAGCGTGACGACACCGCCGGCGATGATGATGGCCGTCATCACCGCCAGACCCATGTCGATGCTGCCGGTCAGCGATTTGACGTAGCCGACGATGGACGGGCTGGCAAAGCCGCCGAGCACGCCGAGCGAGCTGATCACGGCGATGCCGGTCGCCGCCGCTTCCCTGCTCAGGTACGTCGGCGGGATCGACCAGAACACCACACCGCCGAAGATGAAGAACGCGGCGACGCACAGCGTCAGCATCGTCGGCCAGAAGGCGTGTCCGAGAAAGGTCGTCGCGTACAAGGCCAGCGAGCCGAGCACCAGTGCCGCGGCAACATGCCAGCGCCGCTCCATGTAACGGTCCGAACTCCAGCTCAGCAGCAGCACGCCCAGGCCGCCGCAGGCGTACGGTGCCACCGTGTACCAGCCGATGCTGGCCATCGACGCCACGCCCAGCTCCTTGATCATCGTCGGCAGCCAGAAGGCGAAGCTGTACACCGCGCAGGCCCATGCGAAGTAGATGAAGGCGAGCACGAAGGTGCGCGGATCGGCGAGCGCCGCACGCAGCTTGCCGTGATGCGCGCTGGGCGCGCCGCCGCGGTGATCGGCGTCCATCACCCGGCGCACCACGCCTTTCTCGGCGGCACTGAGCCAGCCGGCATCGTCCGGCGTGTTCGACAGCAGCAGGTAGACGAGCACGCCGACGAAGGCGGTGGGAACACCTTCGAGCAGGAACACCCACTGCCAGCCATGCAGGCCGTGCAGTCCGTCCATGCCGCCCATGATCATTCCCGAGATCGGCCCGCCGAGCATGCCGGTGACCGGCACGCCGAACATGAACAGGCCGGTGACGCGCGCGCGGCGATGGCTTGGATACCAGTAGGTCAGATAGAGAATCACGCCGGGAAAGAAGCCGGCCTCGAATACTCCGAGCAGCAGACGGATCGTATAGAAATGCCAGGGCTCCACCACGAACATCGTCGCCGCCGAGCACAAGCCCCACAGCACCATGATGCGCAGGAAGCTCAGGCGCGCGCCGATCTTCTCGAGCAGCAGATTGCTCGGCACCTCGAAGATGAAATAGGTGACGAAGAAGATGCCGGCGCCGAGCCCGTAGACCGCGTCGGAGAAGCCGAGGTCCTGCTTCATCTGCAGCTGCGCGTAGCCGACGTTGATGCGGTCGAGAAACGCCAGCACGTAGGCGAACAGGATCACCGGCACGATGCGCAGGTTGATTCTGGCGTAGACGCTGTCTTCGCTCGGGCCGGCTGCTGTGCCCGACGCGATATCCTGGTTCTGCATGCATTCCCCCGCTGTCGTGAGGCGCCGGCGCGTCCGCGGCGCCCGGCGCTGTGGCGGGCAATGGTATGCGCGCCGGCGCGCGGGTGAAACCGCTGCGGTGCCTCAGACGGCCGCGACCCGGCGGCGGCTCAGCCGCACTTGGAGTAGCCGCAGTCCAGGCAGGTCGGGCAACCGTCCTTCATCACCAGCTCGCCGCCGCACTGCGGCTCGGGACAGCGGCCGATGGCGGCGACCGGCGCCGGCTCCAGCGGCGCTGCCGCGCCGACTTCGCTCAGCGGCAGCGCCAGGCTTTCCCGATGCGCACGGCTGCGCTCGAAGCGCGCCGCCAGCTCATCGACGCTGCGCTCCCCGCCGCGCGCATCGAGGAAGCCGCGCCGCTGCAGCTCCTGCTGGATGGCCCAGGCGATCGCCGCGACTTCGGAGTCGTGGACCATGCCCTTGCCGGCGCTGTTCTTGCCGTACCAGACCGGACCGCGATCCCAGGACACCTTGCGCAGGTCGGCCAGGGCCTTGACCAGGAAGCCGCCGCGCGCGGCCAGCGACAGCGTGCGCATCGTCGCCGATACCCATTGATGCTCGGCGGCGGTCTGTCCGGCCGGCACGAAGAACTCCAGCGGCCGCTCGATGCAGACCCGCTCGCCCTTGCGCCGCCCGCAGACCACGCCGAAGCCGATCACGAAATAAAGCTTCTTGCTGCCGTTGGCCGAGGTCAGCTGGATCTTCGTCGTCACCGATTCCCAGCTGCCTTCGTCACGGCGATCGATGCGCAGGCGCAGCGGATCGAGGTCTGCCGCCTCGCCAAGCGCATCGTTGGCCGGCTGTGGCCGCAGCACGCTCCAGGCCCGGATCGGCTGATCGATCCGCAGCGGCTCCTGCTTCCCGGGCACCGTCTTCTGGTCGCTCATCGTCACAGCCTCCCGTAAAAGCCTTCCTTGAGGGCGTCATAGAGATTGGCGGCGGTATAGCGGCCGCCCTCGTACTCGACCTCGGCATCGCCGGCCAGCTGTACCGTGCTGCCGTCGGCAAGTGTGAACCGGTACAGCGTGCCGGCCAGATCGGCCTGCTGCACGAGCACGCCCTGATGGACCTCAGGATTGAAGCGGAACGTCGTGCAGCCCTTGAGGCCGCGCTCGGCGGCGTAGAGGTAGAGCTGCTGGAATTCGCTGAAGTCGATGTCGGTCGGCACGTTGACGGTCTTGGAGATCGACGCGTCGATCCAGTACTGCGCGGCCGCCTGCACGTCGATATGCGCACGCGGCGCAATCGCCGAGGCGGCGCCGAAGAGGGCCGGCAGGGCGTCGGCGTCGGCAGCGGCGTCGACTTCCTGCCGGTAGCGCAACAGCTCGTAGGACTCCATCGCCACTGCGCGCTTGGCCTTCTCGCCGGGCACGATCATGTTGCGGATGTAGCGATGCGCGAACGAGGGTTCGATGCCGTTGCTGGCGTTGTTGCCGACCGAGGCGGCCATCGTTCCGGTCGGCGCGATCGAGGTGGCGTGCGTGTAGCGCGCGCCGATGTCGCCCAACGCTTCGACCAGCGAGGCGTCCAGCGTGGCGATGCGCTGCATGTAAGTCGAATAGCGCGCATGCAGCAGCCGCGCCGGCAACTTGTTGCCGGCCTGATAGCCGTCGCGGACCAGATCCGGACAGCGCAGCAGATGTGCCGGCGTCAGCTCGACGGACTCGGCCAGCAGCGGTGCCGGGCCCTTCTCGCGCGCCAGGGCCAGCGCCGCGCGCCAGTTGCCCAGCGCCAGTCGCTTGCTGACCTCGGCAGTGAAGTCGATCGACTCGCTCGAACCGTAAGCCACGCCCAGCATCACCAGCGCCGAACCGAGTCCGAAGTAGCCCATGCCGTGCCGCCGCTTGCGCAGGATCTCGGCACGCTGCTCGGCCAGCGGCAGGCCGCTGAGCTCGCAGACGTTGTCGAGCATGCGCGCAAAGTCGCCGATCACCGCCTCGTAGCCCGCGAAATCGAAGCGCGCCCTGGCGGTGAACGGTGCCTGCACGAAGCTGGCGAGATTGATCGAGCCGAGCAGGCAGGCACCATACGGCGGCAAGGGCTGCTCGCCACATTGCCCGGTGACCAGACCGTTGAAGATCACCGTGTTGTGATCGGGCTGCGTCGTGTCGAAAACCGGTTCTTCGCCAAGCGGCTCGATGCGAACGATCGGCGACGAGAAGCGCTGGGTTTGGAGCAAGCGCTTGTCACGGACCCAGGCTTCATAGCGCTGCGTCTTGGCCGGTAACAGAAAGCCGATCTCACACATGAAACGTTCGCGCGATTCGCCGTCGATGATCAGCTCGTGATCGGCCCGGCAGACGTAGTCGCGTTGCCCATCCCGGCCATCCGGCATGGCTTTGATCCGAGCCGCGCGACGGGCGCGAACGCTGCAGAAAATGCCGAAGTTGGCGAGCAGGCGCTGCACCTCCTGCAGCAGGTCAGGCTTGCTCGACGCCAGCCGGATCGAACAGCTCTGGCTGCGCTCCGAGACGTTGACGGTGCCGTCGGTCTGGAACAGCGCCTGAAGGTAAGCGCGCACGCAGACTTCACTTCCGCGCCAGACCACCTCGGGCACGCGCAGCTTGGTCGCGCGGTTGAACCCGTAGTGCTCGAGCAGCCGCGCCAGTACGATCGAGCGGATCAGCACCAACTGGCGGTCAGGCACGGCAACCGCGGAAACGCTGTACTCGCGGGCACCATGCAGCGCCGCGCCGGCGATCAAGGTGTTGACGTAGGCAGTCGTGCGTTGCGCCAGTGCACGCTCCTCACCCCAGAGATTGATGACGGCCGCTTCTTTGTCGTCGCCGCGGTTCGTGAAATGACCGTCGCCGGTCAGCAGGCCCAGCAGCTGACCGAGATCTTCCGAGCCTTCCACACCGAACTGCCCCTTGCCGGACTGCACGAGCACGCGATCGCCAATGCACAGATCCCGCAGTTTCAGCTTGCCGCGCTCGGTATAGAAGTCATGCCAGGCCGTCGCCTTGATCTCGTATCCGTGGGCGGTGACGACGCGATAAACCCGCGCCCGTGCTGCCGTCATGAAAGCCGGTCTGGCCGGCCGCACCGACACGCCTCCGCGGGTGTCACCGAGCGCGCGCCGATCCACTGTTGCGTCGATAGCAAGGCCGCGTTGCTGCAATTCGGCGATCGGAATCAGGCCGTGCTGCGTCGCCAGCCGCGTATCGCCGGTCACACAGGGGTTGGTCGCACGGATGTCCTCGGCGAACCACAGGGGGTTCATGCGATTGCATTCGTCGATCAGGATGAATCCCGGATCGGAGTGCGAGTACGTCGAGCGCATCACCAGATCCCACAGCGCACGCGCGCGGACGCGGCGGTAGATGCGACAGCAGGTCCGGCCGTGCTCGTCAACGGTGTGCAGCGGATCGGCCGCCGGCCAGTGGCGCCACAGCGCCGGTAAGCTGGCGATTTCCTGCGGGAAGGCCGGGAACACCAGCGGCCATTGCGCATCGCTGCGCACGGCCTCGAGGAAATCGCGCGTGACCAGGCACGACAGGTTGAAGTTGCGCAGGCGCCCGGCCTCGCGCTTGGCGGTGATGAAGTCCTCGATGTCCGGATGACTGATCTCGATGCAGCCCATCTGCGCGCCGCGGCGACCGCCGGCGCTGGAGACGGTGCGGCAAACCGCGTCGAACACATCCATGAACGGCAGCGGGCCGGACGTGGTCGCGCCGGCGCCGGACACCGGCGCGCCGCGTGGCCGCAGCGTGCTGAAGTCATAGCCGATGCCGCAGCCGGCCTTCAGCGTCAGCGCCGCCTCGGATGCCGCCTGCATGATGTCGGCCATCGAATCGCCGAGAGTCCGCGATACCGTGCAGTTGATGGTCGAAACACGCGGCTTGTGCGCCTCGGCGCCGGCGTTGGCCATGATGCGGCCGGCCGGAAACGCGTGATCGAGCACGCGCAGGAAGCGCGCTTCCCAGCGGCCCGGATCGGCCTCCGGCGCCGCCAGCGCACGGGCCAGCCGGCGGCGCATGCCGGCCAGGTCCTCCCCCGGCAGAAAGTACTTGGCCCGGGCGATCGCCGCCGCGCCGTCCTGCAAGGGCAGCGCCGTGTCCGTCGCCGGCGCGCCGGCATCGAGCGTGTTCATGGATTCATCCTGCGCCGCACCCTTGCCTGCGTCTACCATGCGACTCTCCCGGTTCGGTCCCAGGGCATCCGATGCGCGCAGGCTGGCGATGGCTTTGTTGCGGTGCTGCGGCGCTGCTGCTGAGCGCCTGCAGCGCCACGCAGCTGGCCTACAACCGGCTCGACAGCATCGCCCGCTGGCGGCTCGGCGATTACGTGGAGCTGGACCGCGAGCAGCAGCGCGTCTTCGACAACAGCTTCGCCGAGGCCTGGCAGTGGCATCGCCGGCAGGCCCTGCCGCAGTACGCGGCGACGCTGCGGCAGTTCGCGGCGCGGCTGGACACGACGCCGGACCGTGCCGAGCTGGAGCAGCTGGGCTTGCAGTACGGCGAACAGTGGCAGGCGCTGCTCGAACGGCTGCTGCCGATCGGCTGCCAGATCGGCCCGACGCTCAGCGACGCGCAGGTGGCCGGCATTCTCAAAGGCGCCGACCAGGATCTTCGCGACTACGCGCGGGAGAAAGTCGAGCCGCCGGAAGACGAGCAGCGCGCCCAAGCCGAGCGCGAGCTGATCAAGGGCATGCACCGCTGGCTCGGCGAGCTGACGCCGCAGCAGCGCAGCCAGGCGCGCGCCTGGAATGCCGCGCGGCCGCTGACGGCGGCGGACTGGCTGGCCTTTCGCCAGCGCTGGCGCGACGAGCTGGCGCAGACGCTGGCCGACCGCCGCCACGAGGCGTTCTGTCCGCGGCTCCGGGCGCTGCTCGTCGACGGCGGCGCCCTGCAGACGGCGGAGCAGCGCGCCCGGTCTGCCGACAACCGGCGGCGCTGGATCGACTTCTTCATGGCGACCGGCGCCAGCGCGACGCCCGGGCAGCGCGAGCACCTGCGCAAGCGCCTGCTGGCGCTGGCCGAGGACTTCGACACGCTGGCCCGACAGGGCCAGTAGATAAAACAAGGGTTTGCGCCCTTCGAATCGCGGCGGCGGCGGCAAAGGCGGCAGATCGGGCGAAAACCGCACGATATCGACAAGTCCGGCGCACGAACCCCCCATCGCAAGCCCCCCCATCCGGTGTAATTCGCAGGGGCCTTCCGCTAGACTTGGCGCCCTTTCGCGCCCGGCAAGCCCGCTGTCACGGTGTTCTAGACGGCCACCGGCGCGATCGTCACCACTCATTTTTCGCTTTCGGAGCATCGCCCTATGCCGGTCAAAATTGCCGTGCTGAAGGAGACTCGCGCGAACGAACGCCGCGTCGCGCTCGTTCCCGTCGTCGCCGACAAACTCGTCAAGCTGGGCTGCGAGATTCATACGCAGACCGAGGCCGGCGTCGCGAGCCGCATTCCGGACGCCGCATACAAGAACGTCACGTTCGCCGCCAATCCGCAGGGTCTGGTTTCGGATGCCGACATTGTCGTGTCGGTGCAGCCGCCGGAATTGTCGGTGGTCAATGCAATGAAGGAAGGCAGCATCCTGCTGTCGTTCGTCTACGCGCACAAAGAGCCCGAGCTGGTCAAGGCGCTGCGCGACAAGAAGATCACCACGCTGGCGATGGAGCTGGTGCCGCGCATCACGCGCGCGCAGGCGATGGACGCGCTGTCCTCGCAGGCGGCGCTGGCCGGCTATTACGGTGCGCTGCTCGGCGCGACCAGCATCTCGCGCATGATGCCGATGACCACGTTCGCCACCGGCTCGATCAAGCCGGGCACGATCCTGGTCATGGGCGTCGGCGTCGCTGGCCTGTCGGCGATCGCCACGGCGCGCCGCATCGGCGCCAAGGTCGAAGGCTATGACGTGCGTCCGGAGGTCAAGGAGCAGGTCGAATCGCTCGGCGCCAAGTTCATCGACACCGGCGTCGACGCGCGCGGCCAGGGCGGCTACGCCCGTGAGCTGACGCAGGAAGAGAAGGACAAGATCGCCGCGGTCGTCACCAAGCACATCCAGGCGGCCGACATCATCATCACCACCGCCGCCATCCCGGGCCGCCCGTCGCCGAAGCTGATTTCCAAGGCGCAGGTCGACGGCATGAAGAACGGCGCGGTGATCATCGATCTGGCGGCCGAAGGTGGCGGCAACACCGAGTACACGCAGCCGGGCCAGACCGTGCAGGTCGGCCAGGTCAGCATCGTCGCGCCGCTCAACGTGCCGTCGCTGCTCGCCGAGCACGCCTCGGAGCTGTACGCCAAGAACCAGTACAACCTGATCGAGCTGTTCGTGAAGGACGGTGCGATCAACATCGACTGGAACGATGAAGTGCTCGCCAAGTCGGCGCTGACGCATGCCGGCGAGATCAAGAACGAAGCGGCCAAGAAGGCCATCGAGGGCTAAGCCATGCTGACTGGATTCGTCGCGCTGTACATCTTCATGCTCGCCGCGTTCACCGGCTACGAGATCATCGGCCGCGTGCCGTCGATCCTGCATACGCCGCTGATGTCGGGCTCCAACTTCGTGCACGGCATCGTCGTCGTCGGCGCGCTGTTCGCGCTGCTCAACGCCACCTCGGTCACCGAGCAGGTCATCGGCTTCATCGGCGTGCTGCTCGGCGCCGGCAACGCCGCCGGCGGCTACGTGGTCACCGAGCGCATGCTGGAAATGTTCAAGCCTTCGGACAAGAAGAAGGGCTAAGGACCACCCATGAACCCGACTCTCATCATCGACGCGAGCTTCCTGGCTGCCGCGTTCCTGTTCATCTACGGCCTCAAGCGCATGTCCTCGCCGGTGACGGCGGCCTCGGGCATCCGCGTCGCCGGCCTCGGCATGCTGGTGGCGGTCGTCGCCAGCTTCCTCTACGTGTTCGGCGTCAATGAAGCGGCCAAGCCGCATCTGGTCGTCAACGCGGCGCTGGGCGCGGTCGCGCTCGCCATCGGCCTGGGCTGGGCCTGGGTCAGCGGCAAGAAGGTCGAGATGACCGCGATGCCGCAGATGGTCGCGCTCTACAACGGCATGGGCGGCGGCGCGGCGGCGGCGATCGGTGCGGTGGAGCTGTTCCGCACTTCGGCCGAGCACGCGCTGATTCCGCTGGTGGTGACCATCGTCGGTTCGCTGATCGGCGCGATTTCGCTGTCCGGTTCGGTGATCGCCTGGGCCAAGCTCGACGGCCGCATCAACGGCACCTGGCGCTTCAGCGGCCTGCAGCTGATGAACGGCACGTTCTTCGTCGCCACGCTGGGCTTGGGCCTGTACATCGCCTTCGGCGCACACGGTCATGCGCCGGTGTGGATGACCGCGGCGTTCTTCGTGCTGGCGCTGATCTTCGGCGTGCTGATGACGATGCCGATCGGCGGCGCCGACATGCCGGTGGTGATCTCGCTGTACAACGCCTTCACCGGCCTCGCGGTCGGCTTTGAAGGCTTCGTGCTGCAGAACCCGGCGCTGATGATCGCCGGCATGGTGGTGGGCAGCGCCGGTACGCTGCTGACGCTGCTGATGGCCAAGGCGATGAACCGTTCGGTTTCGAACGTGATCTTCTCCAACTTCGGCGCCGCCGGCGGCGAAGAGCAGGGCGAGATCAGCGGCTCGATGAAGCCGGTCGACGCCGGCGACGCCGGCATCAACATGCGCTACGCGTCCAAGGTCATCATCGCCCCGGGCTACGGCCTGGCGGTGGCGCAGGCGCAGCACAAGCTGTTCGAGTTCGTGAAGCTGATCCAGGAACAGGGCGTGGACGTGAAGTTCGCGATCCACCCGGTCGCGGGCCGCATGCCCGGTCACATGAACGTGCTGCTCGCCGAGGCCGGCGTGCCGTACGACATCATCTACGACATGGAAGACATCAACGCCGAGTTCAAGGAAGCCGACGTCGCCATCGTCATCGGCGCCAACGACACGGTGAACCCGGCCGCACGCACCAACAAGTCCAGCCCGATCTACGGCATGCCGATCCTCAACGTCGACATGGCCAAGCAGGTCTACGTGGTCAAGCGCGGCCAGGGCAAGGGCTACTCGGGCGTCGAGAACGAGCTGTTCTTCCGCGACAACACCAACATGGTCTACGGCGACGCGCAGAAGGTCATGGTGCAGATGATCCAGGCCGTGAAGTCGCTCGACGGCGGCGGTCACTGAAGCTGTTTTTCGAGCTGTGCGCAAAGCCCCTCCTCGCGAGGGGCTTTTGCTTTGCGCCGCACGCGTTGCCGCGGCCGCGAGGCTCGACTATGTTCCGCCGGATCGGGGCTCGCCCTCGATGAGGACGCCAGGGGAGGCGTCGTGTCTGACAGCGATCCGCTGAAATACTGGGCCTTCATCAGCTACAGCCACCGCGACCGTCGCTGGGCGGAATGGCTGCTGCGCCGTCTCGAAGGCTATCGGCTGCCGCCGACCCTGGTCGGCCGGCAGACGCGCGACGGTCCGCTGCCGCGCCGGCTGTTTCCGGTATTCCGCGACCGCGACGAACTGGCCAGCTCCTCGGAACTCGGCGTCGAGGTCGAACGCGCACTGCGGGCTTCGCGCTATCTGGTGGTGATCTGCTCGCCGCATTCGGCGCGATCGCACTGGGTCAACGAGGAGATCCGCTACTTCAAGTCGCTGGGCCGCGAGGACCGCGTGCGCTGCTTCATCGTCGACGGCGAACCGCTTCGCGGCGACGCGCGGGAGTGCTTCGCATCGGCGCTGCTGCAGCGCCTGGACGGCACGCCGTCCGAACCGATCGCCGCCGACGCGCGCGCGCAGGGCGACGGCCGCGAGCGCGCGCGGCTCAAGCTGATCGCCGGCCTGGTCGGCGTCGGCTACGACGAATTGCGCCGCCGCGATCTGCTCGCCCGCAACCGGCGCCTGGCGCTGCTTGCCGGTGTCGCCACGATCACCTCGGTGGTGACGGTATCGCTGGCGGTGGCCGCCTACTTCGCACGCGCGGCCGCCGAGCACAGCCGCCAGCAGGCCGAGGATCTGATCGGCTTCATGCTCGGCGACCTGCGCGCCCGACTCGAACCGGTGGGCCGCCTCGACGTGCTCGACGCCGTCGGCGAAAAAGCCATGCAGTACTTCGCCAGCGAGTCTGCCGGCACCTCGGGCGATGCCACGCTGGCGGCGCGCGCCAGGGCCCTGCGGCAGATCGGCGAAATCCGCGTGCAGCAGGGCCGGCTGGCCGATGCTGCGCCGTCGTTCGCCGCCGCGCTGAGCCTGGCGCAGGATCTGGCGCGGCGCGCACCGCAGGACCCGCAGGCCCTGTTCGAACGCGGACAGGCCGAGTACTGGTCCGGCTACGCCGCCTGGCTGCAGAACGATTTCACCACCGCGCAGACGCAGTTCCGCGCCTACCGCGAC
>CBINNP010000016.1:0-28267 GCA_966252075.1 uncultured Solimonas sp. | reverse complement strand
CCGGTCGCGCGGCAGCGCCCAGCGGCGCCTCGACCGGCACGCGTGAAGCGGTGGAGCTGCGCGACGGCGCTGCCGCTGCCAAGGGAAAGGCCGCCAAGTCGGCGAAGCCGGCCAAGGCCGTAAAGGCGCCGCGCTATCTCGGCAAGGGTGTGCAGAAGGCCGTCGCCAATGTCGAAGGCCCGATCGCCAGGGCCGTGCTCGGACTGGACGCGCAGGATCAGGCTCTGGTCGACGAGACGATGATCGAACTCGACGGTACCGAGAACAAATCCAAGCTCGGCGCCAACGCGATCCTCGCGGTGTCGCTGGCCGCCGCCAAGGCTGCGGCGGATGAGAACTTCCTGCCGCTGTTCCAGCACCTCGGCGGCATCTCCAGCGTGACGCTGCCGGTGCCGATGATGAACGTCATCAACGGTGGCGCGCACGCCGACAACAACGTCGACATCCAGGAGTTCATGATCCTGCCGGTCGGCGCACCGAGCTTCTCCGAGGCGCTGCGCTACGGCACCGAGATCTTCCACTCGCTGAAGAAGGTGCTGCAGGGCCGCAAGCTCAACACCGCGGTCGGCGACGAAGGCGGCTTCGCGCCGAACCTGCCGTCCAACGCGGCGGCGCTGGACTGCCTGCTCGAAGCGATCGAGAAGGCCGGCTACAAGCCGGGCAAGGACATCTACCTGGGCCTGGACGTCGCGTCGAGCGAGTTCTACGAGAAGGGCAAGTACCACCTGCACGGCGAAGGCAAGAGCTTCACCAGCGAGGAGTTCGCCGACTTCCTCGCCAACATCTGCGCAAAGTACCCGGTCATCTCGATCGAGGACGGTTGTGCGGAAGGTGACTGGAAGGGCTGGAAGTACCTGACCGACAAGCTCGGCAACAAGGTGCAGCTGGTCGGCGACGATCTGTTCGTCACCAACACCAAGATCCTCGCCGAGGGCATCGTCCGCGGCACCGCCAACTCGATCCTGATCAAGCCCAACCAGATCGGCACGCTGACCGAGACGCTGGAGGCGATCCAGATGGCCACCGACGCCGGCTATTCGAGCGTGGTCAGCCACCGCTCGGGCGAGACCGAAGACGCGACGATCGCCGATATCGCCGTCGGCACCACCGCCACGCAGATCAAGACCGGCTCGCTGTGCCGCTCGGACCGCACCGCCAAGTACAACCAGCTGCTGCGCATCGAGCGCCGCCTGGGCTCGCGCGCCCGTTATCCGGGCCGTGGCGCGTTTCCGATCGTCCTGTAAAAACCGCTGCAAGACGGCGTGACGGCGCGTTAGACTGCAGGTCATCATGGACCAACGCGCCGTCATCGCCGTCCTCGCCGCGCTGCTGCTCGGTCTGCAGTGGCGGCTCTGGGTCGCCAACGGCGGCATCGCGCATACCCATCGTCTCAAGCAGCAGGTGGCCGAGCAGACCGCCGAGAACGAGCGGCTGCGCGCGCGCAACGCCACGCTGGATGCCGAGGTCCGCGATCTGGGCTCCGGCGTCGTCGCCATCGAAGGCCGCGCGCGCACGACGATCGGCATGATCAAGCAGGGCGAGACCTTCTACCTGGTCGTACAGCCGTAATTTCCCCACGTGGCTCCGACGACACGCTATTGGGCCGTCATTCCGGCCGCCGGCGGCGGCACGCGCATGGGCGCGAGCGGCCCCAAGCAGTACCTGCCACTGGCAGGCCGTGCGCTGCTCGAATGGTCGCTGGCGCCGTTCCTCGACGCCGAGTGGATCGACGGCATCGTCCTGGTGCTGGCGCGCTCCGACAGCGAGTTCGCCAAGTTGCCGATCGCGCGTCATCCGAAGATCGTCATCACGCACGGTGGCGCTGCGCGCGCCGAGTCGGTGCTGGCGGGCTTGCAGGCCGTCGCCGAACGCACCGCAGCTTTCAAAGACGTGCAGGTGCTGGTGCACGACGCCGCGCGGCCCTGCCTGCAGGCGTCCGACATCGACCGCCTCTGCGAGGAAGCCGACGACGAGCACGGTGGCATCCTGGCGATGCCGGTCACCGATACGCTCAAGCATGCGCGGCAAAGCCGCATTGCCCAGACGGTGGACCGCGCGCAGTACTGGCGCGCGCAGACGCCGCAGTTGTTCCGGCTCGACCTGCTGGTGCGGGCGCTGAAGGATGGTGCCTGCGGTCGCGAGATCACCGACGAGGCCTCGGCGATGGAGGCGGCGGGCTACCGGCCGCGGCTGGTACGCGGCCGCGAATCCAACATCAAGGTCACCTATCCCGAGGACCTGCAGCTGGCCGCGTTCTGGCTGGCACGGCAGGCGCCGCCTGCATGAGAGGTTCGCGATGAAGCTGCGTATCGGCCACGGTTTCGACACGCACCGCCTGGAAGCCGGCGAGGGCGTCACGCTGGGCGGCGTGCACATTCCCTGCGCCTATCGCGTGATCGCGCATTCCGACGGCGACGCGCTGATCCACGCGCTGTGCGATGCCCTGCTCGGCGCGCTGGCGCTCGGCGACATCGGCAAGCTGTTTCCGGATACCGACCCGCGCTGGCGCGGCGTCGACAGCCGCGAGCTGCTGCGCGAGGTGATGCGGCGGGTCGGCGCGGCCGGCTATCGCGTCGTCAATGTCGACAGCACGGTGATCGCGCAGGCGCCGCGGCTGGCACCCTACATCGTGGCGATGCGCGAGGCGCTGGCGCCGCTGCTCGGCGTCGACGCCGACGCGGTCAGCGTCAAGGCCACCACCAACGAGGGCATGGACGCGATCGGCCGCAAGGAAGGCCTGGGCGCGCATGCAACGGTGCTGCTGATCGGCATGGACTGACAAGCCCTCACTCCGACCCCTCTCCCGCAAGCGGGAGAGGGGCTTTGTCTTCCTTCTCCCGCTTGCGGGAGAAGGTGCCCGAAGGGCGGATGAGGGCGCGATCGCTAGTCGCGCTGCTGCGCCGCCTCGGCGCCCGCCTGCCGCGCAATGATCATCTTCATGATCTGTGCGGTGCCGTCGCCGATCTCGATGCCCATCACGTCGCGCATCCGCTGCTGGTGCGGCAGGTCCAGCGACCAGCCATAGTGGCCGTGCGTCAGCAGGCACTGATGGATCACTTCAAAAGCGGTGTTCGGCCCCATCCATTTGCACATCGCCGCTTCCGCGGTATGCGGCAGGCCGGCGTCGCGCAATTGCAGCGTGTGGTAGCAGAGCTGGCGCACCGCGGCGAGACGGCTCTGGCCCTCGGCGAGCGGAAACGTGACGCCCTGGAATGCGGCGATCGGCTGGCCGAAGGCCTCGCGCTCGGCGGCGTAGCGCCAGCTCTCGTCCAGCGAGGCCTGCGCGGCGCCGACACACTGCAGGCCGAGCAGCGCACGGCTGTAGTCGAAGCCCTGCATCACCTGGCGGAAGCCGCCGCCCTCGTCGCCGAGGCGATGGCTGTCCGGGATGAAGACGTCGTCGAAGAACAGCGAGCCGCGGCCGATGATGCGGCTGCCGACATCGTTGAATCGCGTGCGGCTCAGGCCCGGCACATCGGTCGGCACCAGGAAGGCGCTGACGCCGCGTGCGCCATCGGCAGCCGCGCCGGTGCGCGCGAACAGGATCACCGCGTCGATCTGATCGGCTCCGCTGATCGAGGTCTTCTCGCCCCGCAGGCGGTAGCCGCCGTCGACCCGCTCGGCGCGCAGGACCAGGTTCGCCACATCGGAGCCGCCACGCGGCTCGGTCAGGCCGACGCCGACGATGACTTCGCCGCTGACGATGCGCGGCAGCCATTGCGCCGCCAGCGCCGGCGGGCCATGCCGCGCAATCAGCATGCCCATCAGCGAGCCCATGATCTGCACGAAAGTCACGTTGAAGTCGCCGTAGCCGAGCGCCTCGACGATCAGGCCGACGGTTGCGCCATCGACGCCCAGGCCGCCGGCGGATTCCGGCAGATCCGGCGCGATGAGGCCCAGCGCGCCCATCTCGCGGATCAGCGCACGGTCGAAATGCGTGTCCTCGCGCTCGCGGCGCAGGTAGTGCGGCACCAGCCGCTCGCGCGAGAACTTCCGCGCGACGTCCTGAATGGCCTGCTGCTCTGGGTTGGGGATCATCGTGAAGCCGCTCTCCTCGGATGCCGTCTATGCGGATGTCATCGGCATCCTAGCCGCTGGCGCCGACCAGGACTTCAACGCGCCGCCGACCACTGGCCTTCGCCGTAGAGCATCCGGTAAGTGTCGTCGGGCAGGCCGGCCTGCTGGCCGCCGCCGGCGATCGTCTCCTTGCGCGTCTGCTTTGCCATCAGGACCAGGCCCTGCTGGACCGCCGGGCGGGCCAGCAGCCGCGCGGCCCAGGCGTCCAGCGCCGGGTAGTCGCCCGGCACCAGTTGCTTGAGCAGCAGCCACCACGGCAGCACCGCGATATCGGCGACGCTGTACTCGTCGGCGAAGTAGTCATGCGTGCCCAGGTGCTGGTTCATCACCCGCATCTGCCGCGCGATCTCGTTGCGGTAGCGGGTGGTCGGCAGCTCCAGCCGCTCCTTGCAATAGACCGCGAAGAACGTCAGCTGGCCGCCCATCGGGCCAACGCCGGCCATCTGGAACATCAGCCATTTCATCATCTCGACGCGGCGGCGCGGCTCGGCCGGAATCAGCCGGCCGGCCTTCTCGGCCAGGTAGAGCAGGATGGCGCCGGACTCCCAGACGCTGAGGGGGCCGCCCGGGCCGTCCGGGTCGACGATCACCGGCATCTTGTTGTTGGGGCTGATCGCCAGGAACGCCGGCTTGAACTGGTCGCCGGCGAGCACGTCGACGGGATGCAGGCGATATGGCAGGCCGAGTTCGGCGAGCGCGATGGCGATCTTCTGGCCGTTCGGCGTGGGACCGTAATAGAGATCCAGCATGGCGGTTTCCGCTGCCCGGGCGATGCGCCCGCGTCGATGCTGCCTGCGCTGGAGGCGCAGCGCCCACCCCGTTTGGGGAGTGCCGACGCGCGCCGGTGCAGCTACGGTGGCGGTATTCGCGTCACCCGCACCTCTGAGGACAGCCCATGAGCGACAGCAGCAAGCGATTCGACGGCCGTGTTGCCGTGATCACCGGCGCGTCTTCCGGCATCGGCGCCGCGACCGCACGCGAACTCGCCGCCGGCGGCGCGCGGCTGATTCTCGGCGATCTGGACGAGGCCGGCGGGCGCAAGCTCGTCGACGAACTCGGCGGCGCGACACGCGCCGTGTTCCTGCGCTGCGACGTCGCCGTGCAGGCCGAGGTGGAGGCGCTGATCGCCGCCGCCGACCGCCACTTCGGCCGGCTCGACATCCTGCACAACAACGCTGGCGTCGGCAGCTTCCATGCAACACCGGACCTGAGCCCGGAGGAATGGCACCGCGTGTTTGCGATCAACGTGCACTCGATCTACTACGGCTGTCACGCGGCGATTCCGCTGATGCGCCGGCAGGGCAAGGGTGCGATCGTCAACACCGCGTCGATCTCGGGAATGGGTGGCGACTACGGCATGTCGGCCTACAACGCTACCAAGGGCACGGTCATCAACTACACGCGGTCGATGGCGGTCGACCATGCCGCCGAGAACATCCGCATCAACGCCGTCTGCCCGGGGCTGATCGCCACGCCGCTGGTGGCGCTGCTCGACGACGTCGGCCTGCGCGCACCCTGGGAGGCCGGCATCCCGATGCGCCGCATGGGTCGCGCCGAGGAGATCGCCAAGGTCGTCGCCTTCCTGGCGTCCGATGACGCCAGCTATGTCACCGGCGCCATGTTCGTCGCCGACGGCGGCGCCAGCGCCCACACCGGCCAGCCGAACATTCCGGCTGCGCTGCAAGCCGCGCGCTGAGCCGCGCCGCAGCGGGCTTCAGGCCGCTGCGGCCGTCAGGCTCGCGACGGCCGCTGCGGTCAGCGCCGTGACCTCGACGGACGTGCCATTGAGATTGGGCGTGCCGGCGAGTTCGTCGATCTGCGCGGTGGAGATCAGCTGGTTGCGCATGACGCCGCGCACTTCCGGGGGCGCGCCGTGCTGCGGATCGAAGAGCCGCGATCCCCAGCCGTGGTCGATGCTGACGATGCCGGCGGGCACATCCTCGGTGAGCCGAGCGCGCAGCTCGATGCGGCCGGTCGCCGAGCGCACGGCGACCTGCTGTTGCTCGACGATGCCGCGCGCGGCGGCGTCCTGCGGGTTGATCTCGATGAGTTCGCCGTAGTCGCGGCGATGTTTGCTGCTCTCGACCAGCCAGCTGTTCATCATGCTGCTGCGTCGCTGGTTGACCAGCCGCAACGGGAAGCTCGCCGTGAGTTCGGTGTCCAGCGGCTCGCCGAGGCGTGCGCGCAGGACCGCCACGAATGACGGCGGTGCGGCGTGGATCCTGCGGTCCGGCGTCATCAGGCAGCGCTGCAGGTGGCCGTATTCCTTGTCGCGGACAAACAAGCCCTGCGGCTGCTCGAGCAGATCCTTCCAGCGGATTTCGCTGAACGCCTTGACCATCAGTGCCCAGAACCAGCGCGGGTTGAAGGCATGGCGCGGATTGCCGGTGCGCCGCGCGATCCAGCGGCTGGTGCGGATGACGGCGTTGAGTCCGGGGATGCCCATGAATGGCACTTTCATCTTCAGTGCCAGATCACAGAAAAACTCCCACTCGGAGCGGACGCCGCCGCGCGGCTCGATGGTCGCGGCGCCGAACTGCGCGAAGCCGCGCTCGAACAGTACGCCGAAGAACACCGCGAAGAACTCCTCGCGCTCCAGAAAATGCGTGCCGGGAATCAGCCAGTGCGCATGGCGGTGGCTCTCGCGCTGGAACATGTCGATCGCGACCAGCAGTTCGAGCTGCTGCAAGGCCGCGTCGAGCTTGTCCGGATGCGGGCCGGAGACCACCGGGTTGCCGGCATTGATGATCAGCGCGCGGATCTGGTCCTGGCCGGGCGTGGTGATCTCTTCGGGCAGGATCGCCAGCGGATAGGCGCCGGCCACCGCGCGGTAGTTGCCGATGCGGCTGCGGCGTTTCACTGGCGGCGCCATGAGGTTGTAGACCTTCATGGTGTTCTTGAAGATTCCCGGCTGGTGGTAGCGGCCGCCCTTGCGGTCGATACGGCCGGTGATCAGGTTCAGCGCGTGGCTGAGCCATTCGCCGAGGGTGCCGTTGCGGTTCTGCGAGACGCCGGTGCGGGCCACGCAGACGGCGGTTTCGGCGGTGGCGAAGCGGCGCGCGACCTCGCGGATCTGCGCTTCCGGCACCTCGCAGCGTGCTGACAGCTCGGCCAGCGGCTGCGCCGCCGCAAGCGCGCGCAGCGTGTCGACGCCGTTGGCGGCGTCGCAGTCGGCCCGATGCTCCCAGTTCTGCTCGAAGACCACCTTGATGACGCCGAGCAGGAAGGCCCAGTCGCTGCCCGGGCGGATCTTCACGTGGAGGTTGACCTTCTTGGTGGTCGGCGTCTCGCGCGGATCGACCACGATCATGTCGGCGCCGGCGGCCTGCGCCGCCAGTACGCGTTCCCAGCCCTGCGGCACCGTGTCGAGCCAGGCCATCATGCTGACGGCTGGATTCATGCCGAGAAACAGGAAGCACTTGGCGTGATCGACGTCCGGCACCAGTACGCCGAGTTCGGAGCCGTACATCGCCTCGGCCACCACGTGCGCGTTGTTCTGGTCGACCGAACCGACGTAGTAGTTGTTGTCGCTGCCCAGGCCTTTCATGAAGCCGCCCTGGAACAGCGCGCCCGGCGAGTTGAGCGCGCCCGGATTGCCGAGATAGGTGGCGATGGCGTGCGGGCCATGTGCGTCACGGATCTTGCTCAGTCGCGCGGCGATGTCGCCGATCGCCTCGTCCCAGCTGGCCTCGACGTAGCGATCGCCGACGCGCTTCATCGGTACCGTCAGGCGCTTGGGGTGGTCGCGTACGACGTTGGCGGTGCCGCCCTTGGAACAGTAGTCGCGCCAGTTGTACGGATGCGTCCGGTCCGGCAGCACCTTGTCGATCTTGCCGTCGGCGCTATGGACATCGAGGCCGCAGAAGGCGACGCAAATTCGGCAGAAGGTCTTGGTTGCGGGGCTTGGCTGGCGATCGGTGCTGCGCGTGGCAGCACTCGTCACCGGGGTCGCGGGGCTCATCCTTGTGTCCTCCAACAGGGGCCGCGTGGCCTGGTGAGCCGAGCTTACCGGGACTTCGTGTCGCAAGGAAACAATCCTTCGCGGCCGACTCATTCGCCCGCTTGCGGCTTGCAGGCGAATTCCTACGCTGCCTACACTCGGCCATGCTGAACCTCACCGAACGACCTTTGGCGCGGCGCCGTCCGCGTGGACAGCCGGATACGCGCGGCGCCATTCTCTGCGCCGCGGAAGCCTTGATGCAGCAGCGCGGTTTCGGTGGGTTCAGCTATCAGCACATCGCCGCGCAGCTGGGTGTGCGCACCGCCGCGATCCACTACCACTTTCCTTCGAAGGACGATCTGGGCGTGGCGCTGGTGCGGCGTTTTCGTGAGCGCTTTCGCGACTGGGCGAGTGAGGTCGAGCAGCACTGCGATGCCTGGCAGCGGCTCGAAGCCTATTTCCAGACCTATCTGGACCACCTCGAAGCCGACCAGTGTCAGCTCTGCCCGGGCGGCGTGCTCGGCGCCGAGTTCGGCACCTTGTCCGAGTCCATGCAGGTGGAGGCGCGGCTGCTGATGCGCGAGATCTACAGCTGGGTGGTGGCGACGCTCGAGGAAGGGCGCCGCGACGGCGTCCTGCGCTTCGATGGCGACCCCTATGACAAGGGCATGGTCGTGGGTGCCGCGCTGCAGGGCGGCCTGCAGATCGCCCGCGTCTCCGGCCCGCAGCGCTTTCGTCAGCTGCTCGGCCAGCTGGCGCTGGACCTCACCGGCCGCAAACCGGACAGCGGGCCGCTGCCCTGAGCGGAGCCTGGCGCGGGCCTGGGCTGTCAGGTGCACCGCCGTCGCCAGTTCGGCGCGGCCGGCCCGCATCGTGCCGCACTGGACGATCGGGTAACGGGGGGGGCGGGCAGCTCTCGCTGACGCGCGTCTTCATTCTGGTTTCCCGGCGGGGGCGATGGTGGCGATGGACAGGCAGGGCGGCCGCGCTGCGTCCCAGACTTCGGTGCAGGCGCGGCGCCGCGCCGGTGGCGCCGCCTGGCTTAAGCGGCGCGCAGCAGCACGTAGACCGCGCCGGTGCCGCCGTCGACCGGGCGCGCACTGCAGTACGCCAGCACATCGCGCCGCCGTGCCAGCCAGCTGCCGAGCAGCGACTTGAGCACCGGCCCGCTGTTCGGCGAGCCGTTGCCCTTGCCGTGGATGATGCGTACGCAGCGACGGTCCTGCTCGCGGCAGCGCAGCAGGAATTCGGCGACGGCGAGGCGGGCGCGCTCGCGGTTGTGGCCGTGCAGATCGAGCTCGGCCTCGATGCGGTAATGGCCGCGCCGCAGCCGCCGCATCACGCTGTCCTGCACGCCGTGCGCGCGATAGAGCAGGGTGTCGCCACTGTCGACGATGTCCGGATCGGGGTCGGCCAGCAACTCCTTGAGCACTTCAAGGTCGTCGGCCAGGCGCTGCCGCGGCTGCGTCGACGGCGCTGCCGGCCGCTCGCTGTGGCGCGTCGACGGCGGCTGCCGGCGCACCCCGGCCAGCGCCAGCCGGAACAGGCTGGCATCGTCGTCGGCGGGGGCGTCGTGAGCGTCGCGGGAATCAGGGGGCACGGCGGCATTCCGTTTCCGTGGTGGGCCGATCATATCCGCTAAACTAGCGGCACTGAACATGGCCCGGTGCCGCAGGCTGACGCGGCATCTCTTGCAATGAAAATCCTGCTTTCCAATGACGACGGCTGTCAGGCGCCAGGACTGGTCTGCCTGCGCAAACACCTTCTGCAGGCGCATGAGGTTCGCACGGTCGCGCCGGACCGCAACCGCAGCGGGGCCAGCCATTCGCTGACCCTGATGCGGCCGCTGCGCGTGCAGCAGCACGACGACGGCACCATGTGCGTCGACGGCACGCCGACCGACTGCGTGCATCTGGCGCTGCAGGGTCTGATCGACTTCAAGCCCGATCTGGTCGTGTCCGGCATCAACGCCGGCTCCAACCTCGGCGACGACACGCTGTACTCGGGCACCGTCGCCGCGGCGATGGAAGGCCGCCAGCTCGGCTATGCGGCGCTGGCGATCTCCAACGTCTCGCACACGCCGGAGCATCTGGACACCGCCGGCCGCGTGACGCTGCGCCTGATCGAGCAGCTGCAGGCGCAGCCGCTGCCGCTGGACACCATCCTCAACGTCAACGTGCCGGACGTGCCGTTCGACGCGCTGCGCGGCTTCGAGGTCACGCGCACCGGCCACCGCCACCGTTCCGAAGAGGTGCTGAAGTCGCGCGATCCGCGCGGCCGGCCGATCTACTGGATCGGCGCCGCCGGCGCCGAGGCCGATTGCGGGCCGGGCACGGATTTCCACGCGGTCGCCAGCAATCGCGTCTCGATCACGCCGCTGCTGGTCGATCTGACCCGCTACTCGATGCTGGAGCAGCTGCAGCAGTGGGCGGTGCACTTGTGACGCCGCGTAGCGCGCAGCCGCCGGTGGTGAACGCCGCGCAGGCGCGCCTGATCGAGGAGCTCAAGCAGCAGGGCATCACCGAGCCCGCGGTGCTGGCGGCGCTGGCCAAGGTGCCGCGCGAGGCTTTCGTCGACGATGCGCTCAAGCGTCGCGCCTACGAGAACAACGCGCTGCCGATCGGCCACGCGCAGACCATCTCGCAGCCGCTGGTGGTCGCGCACATGACGCAGGCGCTGACGCGCGCGCGCAAGCTCGATCGCGTGCTGGAGATCGGCACCGGCAGCGGCTACCAGACGGCGGTGCTGGCCGAGCTGGTCGGCACCGTGTTCACCGTCGAGCGCATCAAGCCGCTGTCGGAGCTGGCGCGCACGCGACTGTCGGGCCTGGGCTACCGCAACATCCATTTCGGCTACGCCGACGGCATGCGCGGCTGGCTGCCGTACGCGCCGTACGAGGGCATCCTCGTCACCGCCGGCGCTGAACAGATTCCGCCGGCGCTGGTCGAGCAGCTCGGCCCCGGCGGCAGGCTGATCATCCCGGTCGGTCCGCAGGGCCGGCAGTCGCTGAAGCTGGTCGAGCGGCGCGGCTCCAGCGTGCGCGAGGAAGACCTCGGCTGGGTCAGCTTCGTGCCGCTGCTGCCCGGCAAAATCTAGAACTCAAACACGGGCGCGCATGCAGACGTTCATCAGCTGGATAGAAGCCTACGTCGCGCATCTCGGCTACGCCGAAATCTTCCTGCTGATGGCGCTGGAGTCCAGCCTGTTTCCGGTGCCGTCGGAGCTGGTGATGATTCCGGCCGGCTACCTGGTGGCCACCGGCGAACTCAATCCGGTGCTGGCGGTGCTGTCCGGCGCGCTCGGCTCGCTGCTCGGCGCCAGCGCCAACTACCTGCTCGGTCGTTACGCCGGCCGTGCCTTCCTGTTGCGCTATGGCCGCTGGTTCCTGATCGACGAGGCCAAGTACCGCGAGGCCGAGCGGCTGTTCCTGCGCAACGCACGGCTGGCGACCTTCATCGGCCGGCTGATCCCGGTGATCCGCCATCTGATTTCGCTGCCGGCCGGCGTGTTCGGCATGCCGCTCATGCCGTTCGTGTGGCTGACCACGCTCGGTGCCGGGCTATGGTGCGCCGTGCTGGTCGCGATCGGTTACTGGTTCGGCGAGTCGGCGGCTGAGGCGATGCGCCACTACTCGAATGAATTCGGCCTGGTCGCCTGTGCAGTGGTGGCGGTGCTGCTGCTGCGCTTTGTGCTCAAAGGACGGCGACGCGCTTGATGACACTCCTGGCGATGCGACGGACCCTGGTGGCGGCCCTGCTGGCCGGGCTGCTGCAGGGCTGCGCCGGATGGTCGAGCTGGGAGGACGACGCGGCCAAGGGTCCGCCGGTGAAACCCGAGCGGATGATCGGCCCTGGCGAGTATCTGGTGCAGCGTGGCGACACCGTCTACCAGATCGCCTTCCGCAACAGCGTCGACTACCGCGAGCTGGCGCGCTGGAACCAGATCGGCAGCGACTACCGCATCTATCCCGGACAGATCCTGCGGCTCAAGCCGCCGCGCAACGAGCCGCAGCGCCAGCAGGTCGGCGAGATCCGCTCGCAGAGTGTCGACGATGCCGAAGTGGTGAAGCCGCGCCCGGTTGCCGCCGATGCACCGCCGCTGGTCAGCGCGCCGGCCGCGGCGCCCAGCGCCGAGAATCGCTACAAGTGGGTGTGGCCGAGCAAGGCGGCGGTCGGGCGTGCCTACGGCCAGCAGGGCAACAAGGGTCTGGATTTCTACGGCAGCGAAGGGCAGTCCGTGCTCGCCGCCGCGCCGGGCCGTGTCGTCTACAGCGGCAACGCGCTGCAGGGCTACGGCGAGCTGATCATCATCAAGCACGACGAAGACATGCTCTCCGCCTACGGCTACAACCGCCGCCGCCACGTCAAGGAAGGCGATGTCGTCACCGCCGGCCAGCCGATCGGCGAGATGGGCCTGGGCCCGGAAAACAAGCCGCTGCTGCACTTCGAGATCCGCGACAAGGGCCAGCCGACCGATCCGCTGCAGCGTCTGCCGAAGCGATAGCGGCGCCGCCCGGCATGCCGCCCACGCTCCTGCGAACCTAGGCTGCCACCCGCGCTGCCGAACTCGTCGGCCTGCCGGAAAAGTCCAGCCAGCGCTGCCGCTCCAGGTCGAACAGCTTGCAGCGTCGTGCGGTGGCGAAGTACCAGCGCCACGAGAACGGCTGGACGATGATCCGCCCCGGCAATGCCGCCTCCAGCGTGCGTTGGGCATCGCCGAGCCGATACAGCGGGATGCCCATGTCCACGTGGTGCGCGGTGTGCTCCATGATCTCGTGCGCGGCGGCGCCGAGGCCGTACGGAAACTGGATGTGCACCGTCGTCGACACGAACGGCATCGCCTCCGCCCAGGCCTGTTTGTCGGCGTACCAGCGCACCTGCGGATGCGTGTGGTGCAGGTAGACGACCAGGCCGATCATCGTGTTCCAGGCCAGGAACGGCAGCACGAAGCCGCAGCCGATCAACAGCGCCACCGACTGCTGCGTCAGCGTCGCCAGCGCGTAGAGCCCGCCGATCCACGCTGCCGCGGCGGCGCTGACCAGCAGGCAATCCCAGAAGAAGGCGCGGCGCTGGGCCTTGAGATAGCGCTGCCGCGGAAAGTACATGCGCAGCCACCAGATCTCGATCAGGTAGTAGAGCCCCGGCGCCCAGCCGCTGCGGTAGATGCGCTCCAGGCGCTGTCGCCAGCGCGGCAGCGCGCGGTATTCGTCCGCCGTCAGCGGCGCCCAGACGAAGTCGAAGCCCTTGAGGTTGGTGTAGCCATGGTGAACGACGTTATGGCCGACCTCCCAGAGACTGTATGGCGTCAGCGACGGCAGGAACACCAGCCGGCCGAGCCAGCGGTTGAGCGCCTTGTGGGCGGTAAAGCTCTGGTGGCAGGCATCGTGGCCGAGGATGAACAGGCGGCCGATCACGAAGCCGCAGAGCAGCGCCAGGCCCAGCTTCAGCCAGAGCGGCTGCGCGCCGACGATGCCGGCCTGCAGCGCCACGAACAGCGCCAGATCGAGCGCGACCAGCCACAGTGCGCGGGCGGTGCTGCGCCGGCGCGCGCCGGCGAGCCAGTCGCGGATCGTCTTGCGCGGCGGGATCGCATCGCTCAGGCGGCCCCTGCGAGGGCGGGAGACGGTCATGGCTCGGGCATCGTCGGCGCCCGGAAGCGGGCGCCAAGAATGCTAGGCGCGCGGATACCGCCGCTGATTGACGGCGGTCATGGCGCGGATGCGGCAAGCGTCCTGCCGCGATGGTGGAAATGCCCCGCCGGCCCGGCGCAAACCTTGATCGGACAAGGGTTTGGCCGCCGTCCGGTGCTTGCGGGGCGGGGCCTGACTTGCTTTAATACCGCCCCTTTTTTGCTGCCCGCCTGTCCAAGCTCCGCGGTCCGCCAGCGCAAGCGGCGCGCCTCGCCAGTTTCACCCCGCCACCGAAGGACTTCCCTCGTGAAAGCCGTCTTCCCGCGCATTGAGCGCCTGCCTCCCTACGTCTTCAACATCGTTGGCGATCTGAAGAAGGCAGCCCGAGCTCGTGGCGATGACGTCATCGACTTCTCGATGGGCAATCCGGACCAGCCGACGCCCAAGCACATCCTCGACAAGCTGGTCGAGGCCTCGGTGCGCGGCACCGATTCGGACTATGTGAAGCCCGAGCTGCACGACGAGGACGGCACCCATACGCACCGCTACTCGGTGTCCAAGGGCATTCCGCGGCTGCGTCGTGCGATCAGCCGATGGTACAAGACGCGTTACGACGTCGATCTGAATCCGGAATCCGAGGTGATCGCCACCATCGGCTCCAAGGAAGGCCTCGCGCATCTGGCTTTCGCCACGCTCGGCGCCGGCGACGTGGTGCTGGTGCCCAATCCCGCGTACCCGATCCACCCGTACGGCGTGGTACTGGCCGGCGCCGACGTGCGCCACGTGCGGATGACGCCCGACGTCGATTTCTTCGAAGAGCTGCAGAAGGCCATCAAGGAATCGTGGCCGGCGCCCAAGATGCTGATCCTCAACTTCCCCGGCAATCCGACCACGCAGTGCGTGGAGCTGGATTTCTTCGAGAAGGTGGTGCAGATCTGCCGCGAGAACGAGATCTGGCTGATCCACGACCTGGCCTACGCCGACATCGTTTTCGACGGCTACACCGCGCCCAGCGTGATGCAGGTGCCGGGCGCCAAGGACGTGGCGGTGGAGTTCTTCACGCTGTCCAAGAGCTACAACATGCCCGGCTGGCGTGTCGGCTTCATGGTCGGCAACCCGACGCTGGTCGGCGCGCTGGCACGCATCAAGAGCTATCTGGACTACGGCATGTTCACGCCGATCCAGGTCGCCGCGATCGCCGCGCTCGAAGGCCCGCAGCAGTGCGTCGCCGAGATCCGCCACATGTACCAGCAGCGCCGCGATGTGCTCTGCGACGGCCTCAATGCCGCCGGCTGGAAGGTCGAGAAGCCCAAGGCGACGATGTTCGTCTGGGCCGAGATTCCGGAGCCGTTCAAGCACCTCGGCTCGCTGGAGTTCTCCAAGCGCTTGATGGAGGAGGCCAAGGTCGCGGTGTCGCCGGGCATCGGCTTCGGCGAGTACGGCGACACGCACGTGCGCTTTGCGCTGATCGAGAACGAGCAGCGCACCCGCCAGGCGGTCCGCGGCATCAAGAAATTTCTCAAAGAGGCCAAGGTATGACGCCGCTCAAAGTCGGGGTGATGGGCCTCGGCACGGTCGGCCAGGGCGTGGTTCGCCTGCTGACGAACAATGCCGAGGAGATCGCCCGTCGTGTCGGCCGTCCGCTGCAGGTCACGCACGCCTCGGTGCGCGATCCGAATCGTGCGCGTGACTGCGATACCCGCAGCATCACGCTGGTCGCCGATCCGGCGCAGATCGCCCGCGAGGCCGATGTCGACATCGTCGTCGAGGCGATCGGCGGCATCAGTCCGGCGCGCGAGCTGATCGAGGCCGCGCTGGCGCGCGGCAAGCCGGTGGTCACTGCCAACAAGGCCCTGCTCGCCGAGGACGGCGACCGCATCTTCGCCAAGGCCCGCGCGGCCGGCGTCAGCGTCGCCTACGAGGCGGCGGTGGCCGGCGGCATCCCGGTCATCAAGGCGATCCGCGAAGGCCTGGCCGGCAATCGCATCGAGCGCCTGGCCGGCATCATCAACGGCACCTGCAACTACATCCTCACGCAGATGCAGGCCAAGGGCGAGAGCTTCGCCGACGCGCTCAAGGCCGCGCAGAAGCTCGGCTACGCCGAAGCGGACCCGACTTTCGACATCGAAGGCTTCGACGCCGCCCACAAGCTGACCATCCTCGCCAGCATCGCCTACGGCATGCCGCTCAATGCCAAGGCGGTGTCGGTCGAAGGCATCACCGGCGTCACCGCGCAGGACATCGCGCTGGCGCAGACGCTCGGCTACCGCATCAAGCTGCTCGGCATCGCCAAGCGCGGCAGTCATGCCAACAGCGACCGTGTCGAGCTGCGCGTGCACCCGACGCTGATTCCGGAGCAGGCCTTGCTGGCCAAGGTCGACGGCGTGCTCAATGCCGTCGTCGTGCAGGGCAACGCGGTCGGCGAAGTCGGCTTCTACGGCCGCGGCGCCGGTGGCGATGCGACTGCTTCGGCGATCGTAGCGGACCTCGTCGATCTGGCCCGCGCGATCGGCGCCGATCCGCGCCATGCCGTGCCGGCGCTGGCGTTCCAGCCGGACGCCGTGCGGCCGCTGCCGGTGCTGCCGATGGCCGAGGTCGAGAGCGCGTTCTACCTGCGCCTCAAGGTCGCCGACGAGCCGGGCGTGCTGTCGCAGCTGACGGCGATCCTCGCCGAGCACGACATCAGCATCGAAGCGATCCTGCAGCGCGAGCCGCAGGGCGAAGAGGATGCGCATGTGGCGCTGATCACCTCGGTGGTGCAGCAGCAGCGCTTCGATCATGCCGTCGCGCAGATCCGCGGGCTGCCGTTCGTGCGTGACGACATCGCGCAGCTGCGCGTCGAAAAGTTCGGCTGATGTGGCGATGACACTCTCCGCCGCGCCGACACCCACGCTGATGAAGCTGACGCCGCCGCTGCTCGTCGGCCAGCACGTACGACTGGAGCCGCTGCAGTTCTGCCACGCCGAGGCCCTGGTCGAGGCCGGCAGCGACGCGGCGATCTGGACCTGGTTTCCGCAGCCGGCCGCCGACGCGCAGGCGATGCGCGAGTTCGTGCAGACCGGCCTGACCTGGCAGATGGCCAAGACCGCGCTGGTGTTCGTGCAGATCGATACGCGCACCGGCAAGATCGTCGGCAGCACGCGGCTGGCGCAGATCGACACGGTCAACCGCCGCGCCGAGATCGGCTGGACCTGGCTGGCGCCGTCGGCGCAGCGCACTGCCATCAATACCGAAGCCAAGTATCTGCTGCTGCGCCATGCCTTCGAGGCGCTCGGCCTGATGCGCGTCGAGTTCAAGACCGACGTCCTCAACGAGCCGTCGCGCCGCGCGCTGGCGCGGATCGGCGCCACCGAGGAAGGCATCTTCCGCCGCCACATGATCACCGCCTCCGGACGGGTCCGCGACAGCGTCTGGTTCAGCGTCGTCGACGTCGAATGGCCGGCGGTCAAGGCCCGGCTCGAAACCCTGCTCGCGCAGCCGTATCCGCGCGCCGCCTGATTGCCACAGAGAAACCCCGTGACCCGCTATACCGGCCTCGTCGAACACTACCGCAGCCGTCTGCCGCTGGACCCCCAGGCGCGCGCCATCTCGCTAGGCGAGGGCCGCACGCCACTGATCAGGCTCGAGAACCTGCCGAAGCGGATCGGCTTCGAGGGCGAGCTGTACGTCAAGTTCGAGGGTCTGAACCCGACCGGTTCGTTCAAGGACCGCGGCATGACGGTGGCCGTCACGCAGGCCGCGCACGAAGGCGCCAAGGCGATCATCTGCGCCTCCACCGGCAACACCTCGGCGGCGGCGGCGGCCTACGCGGTGCGCGGCGGCCTGACCGCTTTCGTACTGATTCCTGACGGCAAGATCGCGCTCGGCAAGCTGGCCCAGGCGGTCGTGCACGGCGCCGTGGTGATCCAGATCCAGGGCAACTTCGACGACGGCATGCGCCTGGTCAAGGAGATCGGCCAGACCACGCCGGTGGCGATCGTCAACTCGATCAACCCGTACCGCCTGCAGGGCCAGAAGACCGCCGCCTTCGAGATCGTCGAAGACCTCGGCCGCGCGCCGGACTACCACTGCCTGCCGGTCGGCAACGCCGGCAACATCAGCGCCTACTGGATCGGCTATTCCGAGGCCGCCGGCATCGCCACCCGCGCCAGCGCGCTGCATGCGCAGGGCCGTTTCCTCGACGCGCCGTTCACGCTCAACCGTCCGCGCATGGTCGGCTACCAGGCCGCCGGCGCCGCGCCGTTCCTGCGCGGCGCGCCGGTCGCCCATCCGGAAACCGTGGCCACCGCGATCCGCATCGGCGATCCGCAATCCTGGGATCTGGCCTGGATCGCGCAGAAGGAATCGGACGGCTGGTTCGACGAATACAGCGATGCCGACATCGTCGCCACGCAGAAGCTGCTCGCCGGCACGGAAGGCGTGTTCTGCGAGCCGGCCTCGGCGACCTCGCTATGCGGCGCGATCCGCGACATCAAGGCCGGCAAGATCGCGCAGGGCTCGACGGTGGTCTGCACGCTGACCGGCAACGGTCTCAAGGACCCGGACATCGTCATGAAGGACGGCCTGAAGTCGCTGATCCAGGTGCCCGCCGAGCGCGGTGCCGTCGAAAAGGCGCTGCTCGCGCACCTGAAGTAAGCCTGCTTTTCCCTCACCCAGCCCCTCTCCCGCAAGCGGGAGAGGGGCTTTTCTGCTTTCCCTTCTCCCGCTTGCGGGAGAAGGTGGCGCGCAGCGCCGGATGAGGGCACGCGCGCAGCGCGACGAGCCACCCTTTACCCCAAGCCCCTGCGCGGCGAGGGGCTTTCAGCAATGATTGCGCGCGATGAGTCCCCCAACGATCCAGCGACGCCCCATCGGCACCCCCGACGCGCTTCCTGACAGCCTGCACCCGGTGCTGCGCCGCATCTATGCGGCGCGCGGTGTGCGCGCCGAGGAGCTGGCGCTGGACGCGGCGAGGCTGTTGCCGCCGTCCGGCCTGCTCGGCATCGACACGGCCGCAGCGCTGGTCGCCGCGGCGATCCGCGAGGCGATGCCCGTCGTCATCGCCGGAGACTACGACGCCGACGGCGCCACCGGCGTCAGCGTCGCCGTGCTCGGCCTGCGCGCGCTCGGCGCCGCGCGCGTCGACTACGTGGTGCCGGACCGCTTCCGCATGGGCTACGGCCTGTCGCCGGCGCTCGCCGAACTGGCTGCCGCGACCGGCGCGCAGCTGCTGATCACCGTCGACAGCGGCATCGCCAGCAACGCCGGCGTGCAGCGCGCCCGCGAACTCGGCCTGCAGGTGGTCATCACCGATCACCATCTGGCCGGTGCGCAGCTGCCGGCGGCCGACGCGATCGTCAATCCCAACCAGACCGACTGCGGCTTCGCATCCAAGCATCTGGCCGGCGTCGGCGTGATGTTCTACCTGCTGCTGGCGGTGCGGGCGCGGCTGCGTGCCGATGGCTACTACACGATGCGCAGCGAGCCAAACCTCGCAGAGCTGCTGGATCTGGTCGCGATCGGTACCGTCGCCGACGTCGTGCGCCTGGACTACAACAATCGCATCCTCGTCCAGCAGGGTCTGGCGCGTATCCGTGCCGGCCGTGCGCGGCCAGGCGTTACGGCGCTGCTGCGTGTCGCCGGCCGCGAACCGCAGCGGTTGTCGGCAACCGATCTGGGTTTCGTGCTCGGCCCGCGCATCAATGCCGCCGGCCGGCTCGACGACATCCGCACCGGCATCGAATGCCTGCTGGCTGCCGACGAGGAAACCGCACTGGGCTACGCGCAGCAGCTCGACCGCTTCAACCGCGAGCGTCGCGAGATCGAGGCGCAGATGCGCGAGCAGGCGCTGGAGCTGGTCGAAGCCGCCGACAGCGAGGCGCCGGGCACCGGCATCAGTGTGTTCCGCGATGACTGGCACGAAGGGGTCGTCGGCCTGGTGGCGTCCAAGCTCAAGGACCGGCTGCACCGGCCGGTGATCGCCTTCGCGCGGGCGCAGGAGGCGGGCATGCTCAAGGGCTCCGGCCGCTCGATCGCCGGCCTGCATCTGCGCGATGCGCTGGCGGCGATCGACGCCGCGCAGCCGGCGCTGATCGAGCGCTTCGGCGGCCATGCGATGGCCGCCGGCCTGAGCCTGCGCGAAGCCGAACTGCCGCGTTTCATGGCGGCCTTCGACGCGGTCTGCGCGCAACTGCTCGATGCCGCAGCGCTGTTGCGGGCGATCGAGACCGACGGCGAGCTGGCGGGCAGCGAGCTGGCGATCGACACCGCGCGCGCCCTCGAACTCGCCGGCCCCTGGGGCCAGGGCTTCGCCGCGCCGCTGTTCGAGGGCGAGTTCCACATCCTCGAGCGCCGGATCGTCGGCGAGCGGCACCTCAAGTACCGGCTGCGTCACGCCAGCGGCGCGACGCTGGGCGCGATCCACTTCGGCGGGGTCGAGCACGAGCCCATCGATGATCGCCTGCGCGCGGTCTATCGGCTGGCGATCAACCGCTGGCAGGACCGTGAGAACGTCGAGCTGGTGATCGAGGAATGCCTCTGAGCCTGCGCCTTCAGGCCGGCCGGTAGGCCTCGATCACGGCGCGGTCGCGCCCCTGTGCCTTGGCCTGATAGAGCAGCTCGTCGGCGCGGCGCAGTACCGCCAGCGGCTCGGTGGCGGCGTCGGGAATCAGATGGGTGACGCCGGCGCTGGCGGTGATGCGCACCGCCTGCTGCCGCAGCGGTTCGTGCAGGATGACAACCGCTGCATCCTCTGCGGACGGTGCGTGCGCCAGCGCCTGCACCTGCGTGGCGTCGACGTCGTACCAGAGAATCAGCATCTCCTCGCCGCCGAAGCGGATCTTCAGATCGCTGGACCGCATGGCGTGCCTGCGGCTGATCAGCGCGCCGACCTCGCGCAGCACCTCGTCGCCGAACAGGTGGCCGTGGCCGTCGTTGAGCTGCTTGAAGTGGTCGATGTCGAGCAGCAGGATGGCGATGCGAGGGCCGTACCGACGTGCCTGCTGGAAGCGCCGGCCGATCTGCTGGTTGAAGTCGGCGCGGGTGCCCAGTCCGGTCAGGGGATCGATGCTGCCGAGCAGGGCGGCGCAGCGGTGATCGATCCAGGCGCTGCGCGCGATGATGTCGAGCGCGATCACTGCCATCACCGCGGTGAGGCCCATCAGCACCAGGCCGAAGCTGCGGACATTGGCGACCTGTCCTGCTTCCAGATTCATTTCCACCAGGACGCTCAGCGCGAAGCAGACGGTGCCGCCGATCACCATGCGCTGTCGCGAGTACCCGCCGAAGGCCAGCAATGAGGTGACCACGACGCAGACCATCAGCGGCGTGAATTCCAGATAGCGCTGGGTTGCGAGGTAGTGCAGGGCGACCGCGCCAAGGCCCAGCACGTGTACGGCGATGGCCTGGGCGATCTTGGCGAGACGGCTGCCGGCGTGGCGGTAGGTGAGCCAGGCGACGCCGAGCACCGCTGCGCCGACCAGGTTGAGCACGATCGCCAGCGCCGGCATGCCGCGCGGATCGAACAGAAAGATCGGCTGGCCATACCACGGCGCGGCACCGATCAGCAGGCTGTGGATCGTGAACAGCAGGCTGCGCGGGATGCGGTGGTGACGGCGCCGGTAATCCCGATACGCCGCCTCCAGTTCAGCCGGCCAGCGCGCATGCAGCTGGCGCTCGCGGCGGATGCGTTGCAGCTCGGCCAGCTCGACCTTCGGCTCGGGCATCGCCAGGGGCTCGCTGCGATCCGGGCGGCCGTTAACCGAACAGCCGTTGCACCTTGCGCAAACTGGCGACCAGCTGGTCGATGTCGTCGCGACCGTTGTAGACCGCCAGCGAGGCGCGCGCGGTGGCGGGCAGCCCGAAGCGCTCCATCAGCGGCATCGTGCAGTGATGGCCGGTGCGGATCGCCACGCCGTCCATGTCGAGCACCGAGCCGATGTCCTGCGGATGCGCGTTGTCCATCACGAACGACAGGATGCCGGCCTTGTTCGCCGCGGTGCCGATCAGTTTCAGGCCGCGGATCTCCTGCATCTGCGCGGTCGCGTATTCGAGCAGCTCGTGCTCGTGCGCGGCAGCGGCATCGATGCCGACGCTCTGCAGCCAGTCGATGCCGGCGGCGCAGCCGATCGCGCCCGCCATGTCCGGCGTGCCGGCCTCGAACTTGTACGGGATCTCGTTCCAGGTGCTGCCGGAGAACGCCACCGTGCGGATCATGTCGCCGCCGCCGAGCCAGGGCGGCATCGCTTCCAGGTGCGCGCGCTTGGCGTACAGCACGCCGAAGCCGGTCGGCCCGTAAAGCTTGTGCGCGGAGAACGCGTAGAAGTCGGCGTCCAGCGCCTGCACGTCGACGCGCAGATGGGCGACCGCCTGCGCGCCGTCGACCAGCACCGGAATGCCGCGCGCGTGCGCCTCGGCGATCATCTCGGCGACCGGGTTGATGGTGCCCAGCGAGTTGGAGATCTGGCAGACGGCGACCAGCTTGGTGCGCGGTCCCAGCAGCTTCTTCCACTCGTCGAAGATCAGCTCGCCGCGCTCGTTGACCGGGCCGGCGACGGTTTTGGCGCCGGCCAGCTGCCAGGGCACGATGTCCGAGTGGTGCTCCATGCCGGTGACCAGCACCTCGTCGCCGGGCTCGATGCGCGCGCCGACGAAGCAGCGCGCGACCAGGTTGATGCTCTCGGTGGTGCCGCGCGTGAACACGATCTCGTCACGGCTGCCGGCGTTGAGGAAGGCGGCGATGCGGTCGCGCGCGCCCTCGTAGGCCAGCGTCGCGCGCTCGGCCAGGTCATGTACCGCGCGATGCACGTTGGCGTTGGACGTGCGGTAGTAGCGGTCCAGCGCCTGCAGCACTGCTTCCGGCTTCTGCGTGGTCGCGGCATTGTCGAGATAGGCGAGGCGCTTGCCGCGCACCTTCTCGCGCAGGATCGGGAACTCGGCGCGGATCGCTTCGAGATCGAAGGGCTTGCTCATGCCAGAGCCTCGATCTCGATGCGACTGCCGAGTCGCGCGGCGATCTGCGCGGCGACACGCCGCCGCAGGCCGTCATGGCCGATCTGCGCCAGCACTTCGTTGGCGAAGCTCAGCGTCAGCAGCGCGCGGGCCTCGGCCTGCGGCACGCCGCGCGAGCGCAGGTAGAACACCGCCTGCTCGTCGAGCTGGCCGCAGGCGGCGCCGTGCGCGCACTTGACGTCGTCGGCGTAGATTTCCAGCTCCGGCTTGGCGTCGATCTCGGCGCCCTTGGCGAAGATCAGATTGGCGATGCGCTGTTCGGAGTCGGTCTTCATCGCGCCGGGTTTTACGACGACGCGGCCATTGAGGATCGAATGGCTCTTGTCGAAGCCGAGGCCACGGAAGGTCTCGCGGCTCGTGCCATGCGGCGCGGCGTGCTCGATCTCGTACTGGTTGTCGAGATGCGTGCGGCCGTCCGGCGCGAACAGTCCGTAGATCTCGGCGCTGGCGCCGGGGGCGTTCAGCACCACGTTCCAGTCGTTGCGGATCAGTGCGCCGCCGAAGTCGACGTTGACGATCTTCAGCCGCGCGTCGCGGCCGACGCTGACGCGGGTCTGCAGCCACTGCGTGGTCGCATCGGATTCGTTCTGCAGGCGGATCAGCGTCAGCTCGGCGCCGTCGCCGAGCTCCGCGCCCAGCGTCTGCGTGATGAAGCGCGCTGCGCCGGGCAGGCCGATCTGCTCGAGGATGATCACGGCACGCGCGCCGCGCGCCAGCGAAATCCGGTGCGCCAGGTGATGCATCTCGCCGGCGACGCTGGCCGAGGAGACGCTGATCAGGTGCAAAGGTCTGGCCAAGGCTTCATCGGCGCCGAGCGCGAGTTGCAGGCCGGGCAGGGCGAAGGCCTCGTGCAGGCCCGACAGGCCCTCGTGCGCACCCGCCATCGGTGCAAGCGCCGCCGCCGTAGAGGCCTGCTGCGTGCGGCCGTTGCGCCAGACGCGCTGCTCGCAGCCATCGAGCGCGAGCGCCGCGAGATCGGCGCCTGCATCGGCGGCGGCGAGCTGCACCGGCTGCGCGCCGAAGCGCGTCAGGTCGGTGTAGTGCCAGCGCTCGATGTCACGGCCGGGAAAGCCCTCGCGCTCGAAGGCGCCGAAGGCAGTTTGGCGGCGCGCGCGTTCGGCGGCGGGCAGGGCATCGGCAAAGCGCGTGAACGCTTCGCCATACGAAGCATGGATCGTCATCACGCCGCCTGCTGCAGCCAGCCGTAGCCCTTCTCTTCCAGCTCGCGCGCCAGTTCCGGGCCGCCGGAACGGACGATGCGGCCCTGCGCGAGCACGTGCACGTAGTCCGGCTGCACGTAGTCGAGCAGGCGCTGGTAGTGGGTGACGAGCACGGTGGCACGCTCGGGCGAGCGCATGGCGTTGATGCCGTCGGAGACGATCTTGAGCGCGTCGATGTCGAGGCCGGAGTCGGTCTCGTCGAGCACCATCAGCCTGGGTTCCAGCACCAGCATCTGCAGGATCTCGTTGCGCTTCTTCTCGCCGCCCGAGAAGCCTTCGTTGACGCCGCGCGACAGCATCGCGGTGTCCATCTTCATCTGCTTGACGCGATGACGGACCCAGGCCAGGAAATCGTTGGTGGCCATCTCCGGCTCGCCGCGTTCCTTGCGCTGCGCGTTCATCGCCGCCTTGAGGAACATCATGTTGCTGACGCCGGCAATCTCGACCGGATACTGGAAGCCGAGAAACACGCCGCGCGCAGCGCGCTGCTCCGGCGTCAGCGGCAGCAGGTCCTCGCCGGCCAGGCGGATCGCGCCGCCGGTGACGACGTAGTCCTCGGCACCGGCGAGGATCTTCGACAGCGTCGACTTGCCGGCGCCGTTGGGGCCCATGATGGCGTGCACTTCGCCGGCGTTCACCGTCAGGTCCAGACCCTTGAGGATCGGTTTGTCGTTGATCGTTGCCTGCAGGTTTTCGACTTGGAGTAGGGACATAACCACGGATTCCACTGAATTGATCATCGGGTGAGAGAGATTGCCCTCACCCCGGCCCTCTCCCGCAAGCGGGAGAGGGAGAGGTTTTTCCCTTCTCCCGCTTGCGGGAGAAGGTGGCGCGCAGCGCCGGATGAGGGGCTTTAGCCCACCGCACCCTCAAGCGACACCTGCAGCAGCTTCTGCGCTTCGACGGCGAACTCCATCGGCAGCTCCTTGAACACGTCCTTGCAGAAGCCGTTGACGATCATCGACACCGCATCTTCCTCGCGGATGCCGCGCGTGCGGCAGTAGAACAGCTGGTCCTCGCTGATCTTCGAGGTGGTCGCCTCGTGCTCGACGACTGCGCCCGGATTGCGGATCTCGGTGTACGGGAAGGTGTGCGCGCCGCAGTTGGGGCCGATCAGCAGCGAGTCGCATTGCGTGTGGTTGCGTGCGCCCTCGGCCTTTTCCAGCACGCGCACCAGGCCGCGGTAGGCCTGCTGGCCATGGCCGGCGGAAATGCCCTTGGAGACGATCGTCGACTTGGTGTTCCTGCCGATGTGGATCATCTTGGTGCCGGTGTCGGCCTGCTGGCGGTGATGCGTCAAGGCGACGGAATAAAACTCTCCGACCGAGTCGTCGCCGCGCAGGATGCAGCTCGGATACTTCCAGGTGATCGCAGAGCCCGTCTCGACCTGGGTCCACGAGATCTTGCTGGCCCGCCCGCGGCAGTCGCCGCGCTTGGTGACGAAGTTGTAGATGCCGCCACGTCCGTTTTCGTCGCCTGGGTACCAGTTCTGCACGGTCGAGTACTTGATCTCGGCGCGATCCAGCGCGACCAGCTCGACGACGGCCGCATGCAGCTGGTTTTCATCGCGCTGCGGCGCGGTGCAGCCTTCCAGGTAAGAGACGTGGGCGTCGTCCTCGCAGATGATCAGCGTGCGCTCGAACTGGCCGGTGTTGCGCTCGTTGATGCGGAAATAGGTCGACAGCTCCATCGGGCAGCGCACGCCCTTGGGGATGAACACGAACGAGCCGTCCGAGAACACCGCCGAGTTCAGCGCCGCGTAGAAGTTGTCGGCGAACGGCACCACGCTGCCGAGATACTTCTTGACCAGCTCCGGGTGCTCGCGCACCGCCTCGGAGATCGGACAGAAGATCACGCCGGCTTCCTTGAGCTTCTCGCGGAAGGTGGTGGCCACCGACACCGAGTCGAACACCACGTCGACGGCGACGTTCTGCACGCCGGCGAGGATCTCCTGTTCCTTGAGCGGAATGCCGAGCTTCTTGTAAGTCTCCAGCAGCTTCGGGTCGACGTCGGCCAGGGTCTTGGGCTTGTTGGCCATCGACTTCGGCGAGGAGTAGTACGAGATCGCCTGATAGTCGATCTGCGGATACTGCACGTGCGCCCACTTCGGCTCGTCCATCGTCAGCCAGCGGCGATAGGCCTTGAGGCGGAAGTCGAGCAGCCATTCCGGCTCTTCCTTCTTCGCCGAGATCAGCCGTACGACGTCTTCCGAGAGGCCCGGCGGCACGCGCTCGGATTCGATGTCGGTGATGAAGCCGGCGTCGTACTTGCGGTTGCGCACCAGCTCCTGGATGTCGGGAGCCGGGGCGGGGATCAGAGTCTGGGGAGTGGCTGGCATGAGCTTGCTATCCATTGGGCGGGTCCGCGTCACAGGCGGACCAGCGGGAATTCCTTGCGACGTGGCGGTGAGGCGCTGGCCGGTGCGGTCTGCACCATCTGCGCCAGCGTGACCGCCTCCAGCGCCTCGCGGATCGCGGTGTTGATCAGCCGCCAGTTGGCGCGCGTTGCGCAGTCGGTCTCGATGCTGCAGCCGCCGCGGTGGCCGGCGCAGTCGGTGACGGCGATCGGGCCTTCGAGCGCACCGATGATGTCGGCGACCGAAATCTGCTCGGCCGGCCGCGCCAGCCGGTAGCCGCCGCGGGCGCCGCGCAGCGATTCGAGCAGACCGCCCTTGGTCAGGACCTTGAGCAGCTTGGCAACCGTCGGCAGCGGAATGCGGGTGCGTTCGGCCAGGCCCTGACCCGTCTGCGTCTGTGCCGGTTCACGCGCCACGGCGGTCATCAGCACGGTGGCGTAATCGGCGAGTTTGCTGAGCTTCAACATCGCGGGATGAAAAGAGACCAAATCAGTACGGATTGAATTTTACGGTTTCGAGACTGCCGCCGCAATCTGCAAATCGGTAGGCTTGGCGGCTTTCACCGAACCCTGCCATGAATGCCGTGCCCGCCTGGGACGTCGCCGATCCCTATATCCAGACGCTGACCGTCGGTCCCGAGCATCTGGACGCCTTCGGCCACACCAACAATGTGGTCTACCTGGCCTGGCTGGAACAGGTGGCCTGGGCGCATTCGGTGAGCCTGGGCTTCGACTTTGCCGCCTACGAAAGGCTGGGCACCGGCTGCGTCGCGCGCCGGCACGAACTGGATTACCTGGCGCCCAGCTTCGCCGGCGACCCGCTGCAGATCGCCACCTGGGTGCATGACAACGACTTCCGCCTGAGCATGTGGCGGCGCTACCAGATCATCCGTGCCACGGACGGCCGGACGCTGCTGCGCGGGCAGACGCAATGGGTGTCGGTGGACCTGAAAAGCGGCCGGCCCAAGCGCATGCCGCCGGAGTTCCGCGTCTACGCACCCGCTGCGCCGCGCGCGCGCCGGGAGGCGACTGGAGAAGGGGCATGAGCCATCGCATCGAGATCGAGTACTGCCCGCGCTGCCGCTGGCTGCTGCGCGCCGCCTGGTACGCCCAGGAGCTGCTGACCAGCTTCGAGACCGAGTTGGGCGAGGTCGCGCTCAAGCCGGCGCCCAGCGGCGTGTTCCGCATCGTCCTCGATGGCGAGGTGCTGGCTGACCGCGCGCGCGATCACGGTTTTGCCGATCTGCCGCTGCTCAAGCAGGCGATCCGCGATCGCGTGGCGCCGGATCGCGCGCTGGGCCACAGCGACCGCAAGAGTCGGACATAGGCGCTCGGCTTCAGCGATCCAGCCAGACCAGCTGCGGCGCCTGATCGAGCGCGCCGTACAGCAGTGCGCTCTGCTCGTAGCGCTGCGCCAGCGCCCGCATCGCGTGATCGGGGGCATCCAGGATGATGTAGCCGGCCTCGCGCCAGTCGCCGTTGTCGGCCTCGCTGATCGCCGCCGCGTGCTCCCAGGCATGCGTACCCAGCTCGTCGGCGAAGCGGCGCAGACGCTCGGTATTCTCGAAGGCGTCGAGTTGTCGCGAGCGCGGATTGCACGGCGTGATCAGGTGCCAGTGCGAACTGCAGCCGGCGTCGCGCAGGCTGGCGTCGATCTGCGCATTGACGACGCCGACACGGTGCACGTACACGCCGTCCGGCAGCAACAGGCGGTAGCGGGCCTGCGAATACGCCGCTTCCAGCGTCATGGGCGCTGGCTCAAGGCTTGTCGGCCAAGACCAGGGACAACTGCTGGTCGAGCAGTAGCCCGAGCAGATCCAGCTGCTCGTTGAGGGTGTGTCCGGAATCCAGAATGTGCAGTGCCGCGCTGTGGCGCTTGGCAAAGCGCTGCGCCTGCGCCAGCGGCACGATGTCATCGTGCCAGCCGTGCACCACGGTGCAGCGTTGCGGAATGCCTTCCGGCTCTTCCTCCCAGCCGGCGAAATACAAGGCGGGCGCCATCAGGAACAGCGCGTCGGGCTTGAGCGCGGCGCAGGCGAGGGCGGACACGTAGCCCCC
>CBINNP010000015.1:0-28439 GCA_966252075.1 uncultured Solimonas sp. | reverse complement strand
AGCCCGTCCGGATCGAGGAAGTACAGAAAGATGCTGGTCGACGGCAGATGCCGGCCCGGACCGAAGACGATCGGCACGCCGGCCTCGCGCAGCCGCGTCGCGGCGCAGCCGATGTCGTCGATGTCGGTCACCATGAAATTGACGTGATGCAGGTGCTCGCGCTCGCTGCGGCCGACCGCAAAGCTGTGATGCAGGGGATTCGGGAAGCAGCGCAGCCACGAAAACTTGCCGTCGACGTAGTCGGAGACCGCGAAGTTGAAACGCCGCTGCAGCGAGGCGACGGCGTCTTCATAAGCCGCCGTGCCGACGACGACATGGCCGATCCGCGCAATCTTCGTCAGCGGCGGCCGGTACGGCTGCGCCAGCTGCGTGATCCTCGCGTACAGCTCCAGCTGCAGCCCGGTGCAGGGCTCGCGGACGCGCAGGCTCGGCCCCTGCCCGAGCGCCGCGCATTCGGCAGGCGCCAGCCACTGCGGCTGCAGACCGTCGGCGGCGAAGCGCGCGTACGCCGCCTCCAGATCGCGCGGCGTCGCCAGCTGGAAGCCGACGCGCCGCAGCCCGGCGCGCGGCGCCTGGTAGAGCACCAGGTTGTGATGGTCGCCGCTGCAGCGCAGGTAGGCGGTGCGCTCGTCGCGCGCGCTCAGTTCGAGGCCGACCCGATCGCGGTAGAAGCGCAGCGAACGATCCAGATCGGTGACATCGAGCGCGGCATAGCCGAGCTTTTCGTAGCGGAAATCGGGCTTCATCGCCGCCGCCTAGAGCAGGATGCTGACGCGCCCCTGCGGGCGCAGGCCGTCGAGATCCAGCGTGCAGCGCTTGTGGCGGATCTTCAGTGCGTCGCCGGCGCGGCGCAGCCGGTAGTCGTAGCGGCCGACGTAGAGGTCGGTGTTACCCCACTTGGTGCGGAACACGCAGAACGCCGCCTCGGCATGGATCTCGTCGCCGTCCTGCGCCAGCACGCGGACATTGCTGAGCAGGTGCCGGGTCTTGGAGCGCGGGTACTCGGACCACATGGTCCGCTTGCCGAGCCGCACCACGCGCTGTTCCAGCCGCGCCATGTCGTCGGCGATGTAGAACAGGCTGCGCTTCGGATCGGCATTCTGCGGCAGGTCGGTCGACGGCACCTGATACTCGCCGTCCTCGGTGAACAGCAGCAGCCAGTCCTTGAGCTTCCAGCCGTCGAGCAGCGCCGCCTCGGCGTAGAGGAAATCCTCGACCTCGATTCTCAGCAGCAGATTCGGCGGCAGGTTCATGCGCAGTGCTCCGGCCGGTTCAGTGCGGCGCCGACGCGGCGGTTCCATTCCTTCCAGAACGCGCGCATCTGCACCTCGTCGTCGTAATGCGGCTCCTGGCCCATGCCCTTGGAAATGTCGTTCCAGCCGGTACCGGCCTCCAGCGCGTTCTGGTAGCCGGCCTGGCAGGATTCCAGCGCCTCGACGTCGTCCGGCGTGGCGAAGCCGCCGGGGCCGAGGAATTCGAGGAAGTTGTCGAGCCGGTACTGGCGCGCCCAGTCGGACTCGCGGGCCGGCGCCAGCGCCCAGCCGTTGACGTGCATGTAGCCCGGCGACTGCGGATAAAAGGTGCGCAGCGTCACCGCCATGATGTCGTTGACCACCAGGTTCGGAAACACCAGCAGGTTGCGGTTCTTACATGCGATGCGCTCGGCCTTCTCGGCGCCGTGCAGCGCCGTCAGGCGCGCGCGAATCGCGTCCAGCTCCTGGCGGCCCTGCTCGCCCCACTTGGGAATCCAGCGCGCCACCGGCCGCCCCCACGGCGAGCTGTACTCGACGACGGCGTGACCGTTGCCGAGATCGCGGCCGTAGCCGGACAAGGCCACCGTCTCGCCCTTGGCGTGCGTGTTCGCCAGGTAATCCAGATAGCTGGCATGCGTGGTCGCGGCGTGATAGCCGTCGTTGCTGTTCTCGACCAGCAGCTTCCAGTTGGCGCGGATCGCGTATTCCTGCATGCCGTCGACGATGACCATGCCGGCGTCGGACTGGTCGATCACCAGGTCCAGATATTCGCGCGCATTGCCCAGATAGGCCTCCAGCGCGACGGCCTGCGGATCGAAGCAGACGAAGCAAAGGCCGCGATAGTTGGCGAAGCGCGGCACCGCCACCAGATTGCCGCGATCCTGCGCCTTGAAGTCGGCGCTGTAGCGGTCGATGCCCGGCGCGTTCTTCAGCTTGCCGTCGCAGCCGAACGCCCAGCCGTGATAGAAGCAGACGAAGGTCTTGGTATTGCCCTTGGCCTCGCGGCAAACCTCGGCGCCGCGATGCGGGCAGGTATTGAAGAAGGCATTGAGCCGGCCGCCCTGATCGCGGTTGAAGATCAGCGCGCGGCGCGCGACGACGCGGCGCAGGTAGTCACCGTTTTTCGGCACCTCCGACTCATGCCCCAGGTACAGCCAGCATTTGTTGAAGACGGCGTCGAACTCGGCGTCGTGGATCTCGGCATCGGTGAACGCGCGACGGGCGACCTGAAACAGGCCGCGCTCCCGGTCATCGACGATCAGCGGGGTGGCGGGGTGGCGGCGGCTCATGCTTTTCGTTCTCCATCCTGGCCTGCGGCTCGGGTGCCGGGACTATGCGCAGCGCCGCCCAGGCACAGCCTTGACGGCCGTCAATGTGGTTCGCTCGCGTACCATTTCGCCCGCTACGGGCGCCACGCCGCCGCTGCTTCCGGCCGCCGGACCCGGGCGGCGCGCGGGCCGCCGGCCGCCGCGCCCCGCCGGCTATACTGGCGGCCCCTTTTTGTCTGGAAGTCCATGAATCCCGCCGAGCTGCACGCGATGGGACGCCGCGCGATCGAGATCGAGCGCGACGCATTGACCGCCCTGATCCCGCGCATCGGCGACGATTTCGCGCGCGCCTGCCAGTTGATGCAGGCCTGCACCGGCCGCGTCGTCGTCACCGGCATGGGCAAGTCCGGCCATGTCGGCCACAAGATCGCGGCGACGCTGGCGTCGACCGGCACACCGGCCTTTTTCGTCCATCCGGGCGAGGCCAGCCACGGCGATCTGGGCATGGTGACGCGCCAGGACGTGGTGCTGGCGATGTCCAACTCCGGCGAGACCGCCGAGATCGTCACGCTGCTGCCGCTGTTCAAGCGCATGGGCGCGCCGGTGATCGCGATGACCGGCCGGCCCGCGTCGACGCTGGCGACCAACGCCGACGTCCACCTCGACGTCTCGGTGGCGCTGGAAGCCTGTCCGCTCAACCTGGCGCCAACGGCGAGCACCACGGCGACGCTGGCGATGGGCGATGCGCTGGCGGTGGCGCTGCTGGAGGCGCGTGGCTTCACCGCCGAGGATTTCGCGATGTCGCACCCGGGCGGCGCGCTCGGCCGCCGGCTGCTGCTGAAGATCTCCGACGTCATGCAAAGCGGCGAGCGGCTGCCGCGCGTGCGGCCGGATGCACCGCTGACCGAGGCGCTGCTGGAAATGACACGCAAGGGCCTGGGCATGACGGCGATCGTCGACGCCGACGACCGCGTGCTCGGCGTCTTCACCGACGGCGATCTGCGCCGCGTCCTCGATCAGGGCTTCGACGTGCGCAAGACCGCGGTCGAGCAGGTGATGACGCACGGCGGCAAGCGCATCCGCGCCGGCCAGCTCGCCGCCGAGGCGGTGGCGCTGATGGAGAAGCACAAGATCACCGGCCTGCTCGTCGAGGACGAGCAGCAGAAGCTGCAGGGCATCATCCACATGCACGATCTGCTGCGCGCGGGAGTCGTCTGATGGCGCTGCTCGACACCTCCGACGTGCTGGCGCGCGCCCGGCAGATCCGCTGCCTGTTCCTCGACATCGACGGCGTGCTGACCGACGGCAAGCTCTACATCGGCCCCAACGGCGAAGAGATCAAAACCAATTACGTGCGCGACGGTCTGGGTATCAAGATGATGCTCAAGGCCGGACTGCAGGTGGCGGTGATCAGCGGGCGGCCGTCGGAATCGATGCGCCAGCGCCTGCAATGGCTGGGCGTGCAGCACATCGCGCTCGACACCGAGGACAAGGAGCCGGCCTACCTGCGCATCCGCGCCGCGCTGGGCCTGGCCGACGCACAGTGCGCACACATGGGCGACGACGTGCCGGACCTGCCGCTGATGCGCCGCACCGGCCTTGCGCTGTCGGTCGCCGACGCCCATCCCAGGGCGCTCGCCGCCGCGCACTGGGTATCGCGCCATGTCGGCGGGCACGGCGCGGTGCGTGAGGCCATCGACCTGATACTCGACGCGCAGGGCCTGGCGTGAAGCGCCTGCGCAGCCTGCTGCCGTTCGTGCTGATGATCGCCGTCGCCACCGGCATCGTCTGGCTGAGCCTGCGCGACGCCACCCGGCAGGCCGCCGACAGCAGCGCCGGCACGCAGCGCGAGCCGCGCTACACCACCGAGCAGGCGACCTGGACCCGCTACGGTGCCGACGGCCTGCCGCTGATGCGCGCGCAGGCGGCGCACATCGACTACTTCGAAGACCGCTCGATGGAAATGCAGGCCGTGGTGCTCGACCGCGTCGGCGGCGAGCAGGGCCACTGGCATCTGACGGCGCCGACAGGCATGGTGCCGCCGGGCCAGGAACGGATACGCCTGGGTCCGGACGTGCAGATCCGCGGCGCGCCGCGCGCCAATCTGCCGACCGAGATCGCGGCCAAGGAGGTCTGGGTGGACTGGAACAAGCGCGAGATCGTTTCCGACAAGCCGGTGCGCGCGCGCGCGCCGGGACGCGTGCTGCTCGGCGACAGCTGGAGCAGCGACTTCGCGGCCACGCGGGCCAAGCTCAAGGGCAATGTGCAGGTTGAATACGATGCACCGCAACGTTAAGCGCACTCTCCTCTTCGGCCTGCTCGCCGGCCTGCCGCTGCACGCTGCGCTGGCGCAGGAGCCGGCCCGCGACAAGCCGAGCAATCGCGAGCAGCTCGAATCGCTGCGACCCACCGGCACCGTCACGGTCAAGGCCGACCGCGCCGAGTGGGTGCAGGACAACGCCATGAAGTACGCCGGCAACGTCAAGTTCGACTCCAATACCCTGTCCATCCGCGGTGACGAGATGGAGGTCAAGCAGGCCGCCGACGGACAGTTCGAAGCCTGGATCCGCGGCAAGCCAGCAGTGCTCGACCACGCCGCCGACCCCAAGGCGGTCGGCGCGGCCGCGCAGGCGGTCAGCGCGCAGGCGCAGCAGATGCACTACGACTCCAGGACCGGCACCATCGACCTGTCCGGCGACGCGCGCCTCAAGCGCGGCAACAACGATGTCAGCGGCGCGACGATCGGCTACATCGTGCCGGAGCGCCGCATCCGCGCCAGCTCCGGCGGCGGCGGCCAGGTGACGGTGACCTTCGAACCGCCACCGCCGAAAGCCAAGGCCGACAGCGCTCCCACGAACAACAACAAGAAATCCGAGCAGCCATGAGTGCCTCGACGCTGGCCGCCTACGCGCTGGTCAAGAAATACAAGAAGCGCACCGTCGTCCGCGACGTCTCGGTCAAGGTCTCATCAGGCGAGATCGTCGGCCTGCTCGGCCCCAATGGCGCCGGCAAGACCACCTCGTTCTACATGATCGTCGGCCTGGTGCCAGCCGACGGCGGCCGCATCGAGCTGGACGGCCAGGACATCACCGCGCTGCCGATGCATGCGCGCGCGCGCCGCGGCCTGGGCTACCTGCCGCAGGAAGCCAGCGTGTTCCGCAAGCTGTCGGTCGCCGACAACATCCTGGCGATCCTCGAACTGCGCAGCGATCTCGACCGCGACGGCCGCCACGCCGAGCTGGAGCGGCTGCTGAGCGAGCTGCACATCACGCATATCCGCGACGCCGAAGGCCAGGCGCTGTCCGGCGGCGAGCGTCGCCGCGTCGAGATCGCCCGCGCGCTGGCCGCCAACCCACGCTTCGTGCTGCTCGACGAGCCGTTCGCCGGCGTCGATCCGATCGCCGTCGGCGACATCCAGAGCATCGTCCATCACCTCAAGGAACGCGGCATCGGCGTGCTGATCACCGACCACAACGTCCGCGAGACGCTGTCGCTCTGCGAACGCGCCTACATCCTCGCCGAAGGCCAGGTGATCGCCGAAGGCTCGCCGCAGACGCTGCTGGAAAACGAAACGGTGCGCCGCGTCTACCTGGGCGAGCAGTTCAAGCTGTAGCGCCACCAGCCTTACGCGCTGCGCCGCCGGCAGCAGACAGCCGCCATTCACCGCAGGCGCGCACTCTCGCACCACGTTTCGTGCGAGAGCGTCCATGCAAATCTTCCGCTGCGATCACTGCGGCAGTTTCATCTTCTTCGAGAATTCGCAGTGCACGCGCTGCGGTCACACGCTGGCGTTTCTCCCGGACCGCCTGCGCATGGCGGCGCTGCAGGCCGACGGCGACACCTGGCACCCCGCCAAGCCGCACAAGAAAGACCGGGCACGCTACCGCCTCTGCGCCAACTATCAGGCGCATGACGTCTGCAACTGGACGGTCGCCGCCGACGATCCGAACCCCCTGTGCCTGTCATGCCGGCTGACGCAGGTGATTCCGGACCTGCAGCCGCCCGGTCACCTGCAGGCCTGGTACCGGATGGAGATCGCCAAGCGGCGGCTGCTGTACACGCTGATCGGGCTGGGCCTGCCGATCCAGGCGCGGGAGGACGACCCTCAGCATGGCCTGGCCTTCGAATTCCTTGCCGATCCGCCGCCGGGCGAAGGCGACGGCAAACCGGTGCTGACCGGCCATGCCGACGGCCTGATCACCATCAATCTCGCCGAGGCCGACGATGCCGAGCGCGAACGCCGCCGCCTGCGGCTGCACGAGCCCTACCGCACCCTGCTCGGCCACTTCCGCCACGAGATCGGTCATTACTACTGGGATCAGCTGATCGCCGGCTCGCCGCGCCTGGACGCCTTCCGCGAACGCTTCGGCGACGAGCGCGAGGACTACGCGGCGGCGCTGCAGCGCCACTACGAGCAGCCGGCCGCCGACTGGGCGCAGCAGTACATCAGCGCCTATGCCAGTTCGCACCCCTGGGAGGACTGGGCCGAGACCTGGGCGCACTACCTGCACATGATCGACACGCTGGAAACCGCCAGCGCCTGCGGCCTGTCCTTGCGCAGCGAACCGGCCAGCGCAGAATTCGAGGCCCCGCAACCCCAGCATGAACCGTTCGACGACATCATCGAGCGCTGGTTTCCACTGACCTTCGCGCTCAACAACCTCAATCGCGGCCTCGGCCAGGCCGATGCCTATCCTTTCGTGCTGCCGCAGGCGGCGATCGACAAGCTGCGCTTCGTCCACGAGACGATCGTGGCCGCGCGTCCGCAGACCTGAAACACCCGCTTCCGGCTTGCCTGTTGGCGAACCGCGCCAGGTACCCGCGGATCAAGACAGCTGCGCAAAGCGCAGCGTCTGCCCCGGCACCAATTGCGCGGCGCGCGCCAGGCTCGCCGGCGTCAGCACGGCGATGCACGGGTAACCGCCGGTGGTCGGGTGATCGGCGAGGAACAGGATCGGCTGGCCGCTAGCCGGCACCTGCACCGCGCCGTGCGCGATGCCCTCGCTGGCCAGTCGCGGCAGATCCGCGCGCGGCGTCAGCGGCGTTTCGGCCTGCACGCGCACGCCGACACGATTGCTGTCCGGCTGCACGCGGTAGACCTGCGCGCAAAGAAGTGCGAGCGCATCGCTGCTGAAGCGATCGTCGCGCGGCCCGGCCCTCAGCAGCAGCGTCGGCTCGGCCGTGAACGACGGCTCCGGCAGCACCGCATGCGGCCAGCCGCGGCGACAGCCGATCGATAGCCAGTCGCCAGCCACCAGCGGCAACGGACCCAGCCCTGACAAGGTGTCGTGCGAGCGACTGCCGAGCACCGGCAGGATGTCGATGCCACCGGCGATCGCCAGATAGCCGCGCAAGCCGGCGCGCGCAGCGCCGACCCGCAGCGTCTGCCCGGCGCCGAGCTCGTGCACCACGCCGCGCCCCAGCCAGACGCCGTCGAGCCACATCGGCATGTCGGCGCCGGCCAGCGCGATCCGCGCCGCGGACGTGAAGTACAGCTCGGCGCCGGCCATGGTGAATTCCAGCGCCGCCGCGTTTTCCGGATTGCCGACGCGCGCGTTGGCGCGGCGCAGCGCCGGCCGGTCGGCGGCGCCGCTGCGCGGCACGCCCAGATGCGCGGCGCCGGCACGGCCCAGGTCCTGCACCGTCGTCAGCGGGCCGGGGCGCAGGACAAGGATCACAGCGCCTGCACCGGCCGGAATCGCACGCGCGCACCCGGCGTCAGCAGTGCCGGCCGCGCCCGCGACAAATCCCACAGCGGTGCCGCGGTGCGGCCGAGCAGCCGCCAGCCGCCCGGTGATTCACGCGGATAGATGCCGCAGTAACGATCGGCCAGCGCCACCGCGCCGGCCGGCACGCGCGGCCGCGGCGTCGGCAGTCGCGGAATCGGGCCCAGTTGCGCGGCACCGCCGCTCAGATAGGCGAAGCCGGGCGCGAAGCCGCAGAACGCGACCGTCCATTGACTGCCGCTGTGCGCAGCGATCAGGCCCTCGCGATCGAGTCCGGTCAGTTGCTGCAATTCGGCCAGATCAGCGCCGTCGTAGACCACCGGAACGTCGATGGCGGGCGCCTCGTCCGCCGTATCCGGCGCATCGAGCGACCACTGGCAGGCCTGCGCCGCCAGCGCCGCGGCGCGCGGGCCGATCAGCAACACGGTGGACTCGGCCGGCACGATATCGCTGATGCCCAGCAGCGGCTGGCGCAACAGCGCCGCGTACAGTGCCTGCACCTGGCGCAGGCCATCGACTTCCAGCAGCACCGCGTACGCACCTGCCGGGCGGCAGCGGATGGCGTTCACGCGAAGGCGCCTATGCGCACGCCCGCCTGTTCCAGCCCCGCGCGCAGTGCGCGAGCCAGCGCCGGCGCGTCCGGCGTATCGCCATGCAGGCACAGCGTGTCGATGCGGCCGGCGCGCAGGAGTCGCAATGCCTGTTCGAGCATCGCCGCCGGCTCGACGAGCAGCGCACCCGGCATGCCGCGCGGGATCAGGCCTCCATCGGCCTCGTAGCCACGGTCGGCGAAGCCTTCGCGGATCGCCGGCAGGCCGGCGGCGGCGGCACGCCGCAGCAGCAGCGAATCGGGCAGCGCGACCACCGGCAAGGCGCGGCCAAAATCCTCGATCGCCCCGATCAGCACCTCAGCGACCGCCGCGTCGCGGCAGGCGCGGTGATACAGCGCGCCATGCGGCTTGACGTAGGCGACCGGCGCCGCCGCTTCGAGCGCGCGCAGCTGTTCGAGCATCTGTGCGCGCAGCAGCGCGGGAGCCACGTCGAGATCGCGGCGGCCGAAATGCTCGCGATCGTCGTAACTCAGATGCGCGCCGATGCGCACACCGTGCTCTCTGGCGGCCAGGCCAAGCCGTCGCATCGACGCCGCATCGCCGGCGTGGAAGCCACAGGCGACGCTGGCACTGCTGACAACGCCGAGCATCTGCGCATCGAGCGCGGCGCCGGCCGCGCCGGGGAGTTCGCCGAGATCGGCATTGAGGTCGAGCTTCATGGCGGCACGCTCGGCGATTCGCATACTGCCGTCAAGAACACACCCGGCCGTCCAATCCTTCGCCCGTGCGCAAATGAAGAAGGCCGCCTCAAGGGCGGCCTTCCTGCTCGTCATGCGGTGGCGCCTTGGCGCGCGTCGCAGACGCCGCGCAGAGCCGGCCGAAACGCGCGGAGTCGCCGTTGTGAGCAGGGCCGAGCTCGTGTTCGCCGCGCACAGCCGTACATGAGTACGGCGAGCACGGCGGACGCGAGATCGGCCCGCGCAGCAGGCGAATCCGCGCGTTTCTAGCGGGCGTCGCGCTTGGCGCCGGTGCGCAGGCGCAGGCCGTTCAGGCGGATGAAGCCCTCGGCGTCCTTCTGGTTGTAGGCGCCGCGATCGTCCTCGAAGGTCGACAGCGTGGCGTCGAACAGCGAGTCCTTCGAACGGCGGCCTTCGTTGTAGACCGCGCCCTTGTAGAGCTTGAGGCGAACTTCGCCGTTGACGCGTTCCTGGGTGTTGTCGATCAGCGCCTGCAGCGCGCGACGTTCCGGGCTCCACCAGTAGCCGTTGTAGATCAGGCTCGCGTACTTGGGCATCAGCTCGTCCTTCAGATGCGCCTGTTCGCGATCCAGGCACAGCGATTCGATCGCGCGATGCGCCTTGAGCAGGATGGTGCCGCCCGGGGTTTCATAGCAGCCGCGGCTCTTGATACCAACATAGCGGTTCTCGACCAGATCGAGACGGCCGATGCCATGCTCGCTGCCGAGCTTGTTGAGGCGATCGAGAATCTGGAACGGCGTGCCGCGCACGCCGTCGATCGCCACCGCGTCGCCGCGCTCGAACTCGATGGTGATGAGCTGCGCCGTGTCAGGCGCGTCTTCCGGATTCTTGGTCCAGCGCCAGATGCTGTCGTCCGGGCTCCACCACGGATCTTCGAGGCCGCCGCCTTCGTAGCTGATGTGCAGCGCGTTGGCGTCCATCGAGTACGGCGAGCCGCCGTCCTTCTTCTTGGCGATCGGGATGTTGTGCTGCGCGGCGTAGGCCAGCAGCTTCTCGCGCGAGTTCAGGTCCCACTCGCGCCACGGCGCAATGACCTTGGCTTCCGGCCACAGCGCGTAAGCGCCGAGCTCGAAGCGGACCTGGTCGTTGCCCTTGCCGGTGGCACCGTGGCTGATCGCATCGCAGCCGGTTTCACGCGCGATCTCGACCAGGCGCTTGGCGATCAGCGGCCGCGCGATCGAAGTGCCGAGCAGGTACTCGCCTTCATACAGCGCATTGGCGCGGAACATCGGGAAGACGAAATCGCGCGCGAATTCCTCGCGCAGATCGTCGATGAAGATTTCCTTCACGCCGAACTGCTGCGCCTTCGGACGGACGTGATCGAGTTCCTCGCCCTGGCCGATGTCGGCGGTGAAGGTCACCACCTCGGCGTCATAGGTGTCCTGCAGCCACTTGAGGATCACCGAGGTGTCGAGGCCGCCGGAGTAGGCGAGCGCGATCTTGCGGCGCGAGGAACTTTGCTTGCTCATGGTCGTCAGACAAAAAAGCTGTTGTGGGATGCGGCGGTAAGCAGCGGCGACGGCGATCGGGGGCAAACGGACCAAGGCCGCGGCCACCGGACCCGCCGGGCGCGCGATTATAGGGCCCTTCGGCCCACCCTGCGGCGAGCAGGTATCATGCACGGCCGGCGACGCGCGCCGGCGCCGCGGCGCCGAATGCCGGCCGCGGCACCCAGCGAATCCGCCGTCGCACCGCGAGCGGTTCCGAATCGATACAAAAAGTAGATAGGGCGGATGGCAAGCTGATGTCTGGACCGATGTCTGAAGCGATGTCTGAAGGGGCGGCACCAGCCGAGCGCAAGCACAAGGTCGGGCACCGTTTCCGCGGATTCCTGCCGATCGTGGTGGATGTCGAGACCGGCGGCTTCAACGCGCAGACCGACGCGCTGCTCGAAGTGGCGGCGGTGATCCTCGGCGTCAACGAGGCCGGCGATCTCGTCCGCCGCGAAACCGTGTTCGCCCATGTCACGCCGTTCGCCGGCGCCAACATCGAGAAGGCGGCGCTGGAGGTCAACGGCATCAAGGTCGACAACCCGCTGCGGCTGGCGATGCCGGAGCGCGAGGCGCTGGATCATATCTTCCGCCCGGTACGCCGCGCCGTTTCGGAAAACGGCTGCACGCGCGCGGTGCTGGTCGGCCACAACGCGCATTTCGATCTGGGCTTCATCAACGCGGCGGTCGCGCGCAGCGGCTGCAAGCGCAACCCTTTCCATCCGTTCAGCGTGTTCGACACCGCGACACTGGCGGGCGCCACGGTCGGCCAGACCGTGCTGGCGCGTGCCCTGCAGACCACCGGTCTCGGGTACGATGCGGAGTCCGCGCATTCGGCGATCTATGACGCCGAGAAGACCGCCGACCTGTTCTGTCTGCTCGTGAACCGGTTGCGGCCCCTGTTCGAACAGATGAGCGGAACCCCGACGCCGCCGGCGGCCACGGATTTGGTGGCTGGCGCTTCCGACATCACGCAATGACGGACCGAACACGAACCACGATGGCTCGTAGACCTTGCCGTAAAACCCGCTTCCGCCACCTGGCGCAGACCGCGCTGCTGGCCATGCTGCCGCTGGCCACCGCCCTGCCGGCTGCCGCCTTCGACTTCAACGACGTCGCCAAGCGCGCACAGCAGCTGGCGGAGAAGCCCTACGTGGCCAACGGCGTGCAGTTGCCCAAGCCGCTGACCGACCTCAACTACGATCAGTACCGCGACATCCGCTACAAGGGTGACAAGGCGCTCTGGCATGGCAGCAAGCTGCCGTTCGAGATCCAGTTCTATCACCCGGGCCTGTACTTCAACCAGATCGTCAAGCTCAACCTGGTCACCGCCGACGGCGTCCGCAAGATCCCGTTCCAGGCCGAGAACTTCGACTACGGTCGCAACAATCTGGATCCGGACAAGCTCGGCGAGCTGGGCTTTGCCGGCTTCCGCGTGCACTACCCGCTCAACAGCAAGGACGCCAAGGAAGAGCTGATCGCCTTCCAGGGCGCCAGCCTGTTCCGCGCGCTCGGCAAGAACCAGGTCTACGGCGAATCGGCGCGCGGCCTGGCGATCGACACCGGCGAGCTGTCAGGCGAGGAATTCCCGATCTTCCGCGAGTTCTGGATCGAATGGCCGCGCCAGGGCGATCAGGAGCTGACGATCTACGCGCTGCTGGATTCGCGCCGCGTCACCGGCGCCTACCGCTTCAAGGTGCGCCCGGGCGATTCGACGGCGACCGACATCCGCATGCGCCTGCATTTTCGCGAGAGCATCGGCAAGCTGGGCCTGGCGCCGCTGACCAGCATGTTCCTGTACGCCTCGCACCAGCCGCCGGCAACCGAAGACTACCGCCCGGAAGTGCATGACTCCGAAGGCCTGTCGGTACAGACCGACAACGAATGGATCTGGCGCCCGCTGGTCAATCCCAAGCGCCTGCTGATCACCTCGTTCGGCGCGATGAACCCGCGCGGCTTCGGCCTGATGCAGCGCGATCGCGACTTCGCCCACTACGAAGACCTCGACAACCGCTACGACCAGCGGCCGAGCGTCTGGGTGGTGCCCAAGGGCGACTGGGGCCGCGGCCGCGTCGAGCTGGTGCAGATCCCCACGCGCGACGCCACCAACGACAACATCGTCGCCTACTGGGTGCCGGAGCAAGGCCCCACCGCCGGCAGCACGCTGGAGCTGGAATACACACTCTTCTGGCAGGCCAGCCAGGAAACCAAGCCGCCGCTCGCGCACGTTGCGCAGACACGCCGCGGTCGCAACGCCGACAACACGCTGCGCTACATCGTCGACTTCCAGGGCGGCCCGCTGCAGTTCCTCAAGCCGGACCAGAAACCGGTGGCCGGCGTCTGGCTCGGCGACAACGGCGAGCTGATCGAGCGGCAGCTGCTCAAGAACGACGCCACCGGCGGCTGGCGCATCCTGATGCGCGTGCGCCGCAACGACGAGACCAAGCCGCTGGAGATGCGCGCGGTCCTGCGCAATGGCGACGACAACATCTCCGAAACCTGGGCCTACGTGCTGCCGCCCGAACCGCGCTGAACGCAGGCTGCCGCGCATCAGGCCGCGCCCGCCCGGGCAGCGGCCTTTTTCGTGGCCGCCGCCGGTTCATGCCCGCTTCAGCGATCGGCGGGCCTCATAGCCCCGGCGTATGGAGCGCGCCCGGGGGCTCGGCAGCAGCGCCGCTTATCCTTACACTGCAGGCCCACGTCGTACCGAAGCCTGGACCCGCTGCGCTGCGGGGTCCGCGCGATCACCAAGTCTCGAAATCGTGAATCAGCCGAGTTCGGCGCCGACGCGCCACGTCACCGAATACCTGCGTGCGCTGTCTGCGGCGACCGGCGAGCTTGCGGTGGAGCGCCCGCGCGACGCCGGCTCCGCGGCCGATGCCGATGCCGCGTTCGCCGCCCTGCACAGCGAGCTGGCCGGCGGAGAGCACGGCGAGGTCGAGCTGGTGACGCTGCATTCGGCCCGAGCGCGCGTGCTGGGCCGGCTGCATCCCGCCGAGCCGGGGGACGCGCAGATCGAGACCGTGCTGCAGCCGCCGGACATCCGCGCCCGCCTGCAGACCACGCCGCCCCTGGTGCGTGCCTCGATGGCGCCCACGCCCTGGAATCTCAATCCGTTCCGGCAGATCTACAAGGCGCTGGCCAATCTGGCCGAAGGCCGCGGCCGCCGCGGCCTGGCCAGGCGCGGTGACGAGGTGCCACCGCCGGCGCCGGCGGCCAAGGTGCAGGGTGCCGGCCCCTTCGCGACCCGCTGGCGCTGGACCGCCACCTTTCGTCGCCTGCTGCTGGTCGCGCTGATCGTGGCGCAGACCGTCGGCGCCACCTACCTGATGTCGGCGGTGATGCCATACAAGGGCCGGCACTGGCTGGAGCTGACCAGCCTGGGCCTGTACGCGGTGCTGTTCGCGTGGATTTCCGCCGGCTTCTGGACCGCGGTGTTCGGCTTCTGGGTGCTGCTGAGCAAGCGCGACAAGTACGCCATTTCGCGCACGGCGGCGCCGGACACGCCGCTCAAGCCGGGCCGCAATACGGCGATCCTGATTCCGATCTGCAACGAGGACGTCGCGCGCGTGTTTGCCGGCATCCGCGCCACCTACGATTCGGTGGCGCGCGCGGGGCTGCGCGACTCCTTCGATTTCTACGTGCTGTCCGACAGCGGCAAGGCCGACGCGCGCGCCGCGGAAGTCGCGGCCTGGCTGTCGCTGTGTCGCGCCGTCGACGGCTTCGGCCGCATCTTCTACCGGCGCCGCATCCATCGCATCAAGAAGAAATCCGGCAACGTCGCCGACTGGTGCCGGCGCTGGGGCAGCAAGTACCAGCACATGGTGATCCTCGACGCCGACAGCGTGATGTCGGGCGAATGCCTCAAGCGCCTGGTGCAGCTGATGGAGGCCAACCCGACCGCCGGCATCATCCAGACCGCGCCGCGCGCAGCGGGCCGCGAGACGCTGTACTCGCGCATCCAGCAGTTCGCCACCCGCGTCTACGGCCCCCTGTTCACCGCCGGCCTGCATTTCTGGCAGCTCGGCGAAAGCCACTACTGGGGCCACAACGCGATCATCCGCGTCGCGCCGTTCATGCAGCACTGCGCGCTCGGCCGCCTGCCCGGCCGCGGCGGCCTGGCCGGCGAAATCCTCTCGCATGACTTCGTCGAGGCGGCGCTGATGCGCCGTGCCGGCTGGGCGGTGTGGATCGCCTACGACCTCGACGGCAGCTATGAGGAAATGCCGCCGACCCTGCTCGACGAGCTCAAGCGCGACCAGCGCTGGTGCCAGGGCAATCTGCAGAACTTCAAGCTGTTCTTCACCAGTGGCCTGCACCCGGCGCATCGCGCGGTGTTCATGACCGGCGTGATGGCCTATCTGTCGGCGCCGCTGTGGTTCATCTCGCTGGCGCTGTCGACCGCGCTGCTCGGCATTTTCATGATGGCCGAGCCGCAGTACTTCACGCAGCCCTACCAGCTGTTCCCGACCTGGCCGGAATGGCACCCGGAATGGGCGATCCGCCTGTTCGCCGGCACCATGACGCTGCTGTTCCTGCCGAAGATCCTGTCGGTGCTGCTACTGATCGTGCAGCACAAGGTTGCGCGGCCGTTTGGCGGCCGCTTGCGGCTGGCCGCCAGCCTGGTGATGGAGATGCTGTTCTCGGCCTTGCTGGCGCCGATCCGCATGCTGTTCCACACGCAGTACGTCACCTCGGCCTTGCTCGGCATCGCCGTGCAGTGGAAGTCGCCGCCGCGCGAGGACGCGGCAACGCCGTGGAGCCAGGCGCTGGCGCGCCACGGCGGCGGCATGGTGCTGGGCCTGGCCTGGCTGGGGCTGGTCTACTACCTCAACCCCAAGTTCCTGTGGTGGCTGCTGCCGGTCGCCGGCAGCCTGATCATCGCCATCCCGCTGTCGGTGTGGAGCTCGCGCTCGTCGATCGGCCGCTGGATGCGAGAGCACCGCTTCTTCCTGATCCCCGAGGAATCGATCGCCCCGCGCGAGCTGCGCTGGCTCAAGGCCGGCTTGCGCCGCGCGCCCGAGTACCCGGATTTCCGCGCCGCTGCGGTGGAGCCCTTCGCCAACGCCCTCGCCAGCCTCGCCGGCCGCCGCCGCGAGAAGCTGCCGGCGCGCAACAAGCAGGCGCTGCTGACCGCTGCCGATGAGGCCGCGCGCCGCGATCCCGCCTCACTGTCGGAAGCCGAACGCAACCTGCTGCTGCTCGATGCGGTGGCGCTGTCGCGGCTGCACCGGCGGCTATGGACCACGCCGGACGCCCATCCGGGCTGGTTCAAGCGCTAGCCGTCGCTGTCACATCCGCGTCACCGCAGCGTAACGTCACTACAACGCCCGATTCATAGAGTGCGCAGCGTCCACAGGAGTGACGCATGTCCGCACGCATTGACGGTGATCTGCCGCGCCGCCCGCGATTCGAGGTCCGCTTCGCGCAAACCCAGGCGGAAATTCTCAAGACGCAGCAGCTGCGCTACCGCATCTTTGCGGGCGAGCTGGGCGCGCAGATCGACAGCGGTGTCGACGGCGGCGTCGACCACGATTCATTCGACCCGTTCTGCCGCCACCTGATGGTGGTCGAGCAGGACAGCGGCGAGATCATCGCCTGCACGCGCATCCTCACCGATGACCGCGCGCCGGGCGCCGGCGGCTTCTACTCGGCCGGCGAGTTCAACCTGGCGATGCTCGATGCGCTGCCGGGCCGGGTGATGGAGATCGGCCGCACCTGCGTCGCCGCCGAACACCGCAACGGCGCGGTGATCGCCACGCTGTGGCAGGGCATCGCCGCCTTCATCATCAACCACGGCTACGACTACCTGTTCGGCTGCGCGTCGATCGGCCTCGAAGACGGCGGCGCCAGCGCGCACGCGATCCTCGAACAGATCCGCGCCAAGCACATGGCGCCGGACTACCAGCGCGTGCGGCCTTACATCCCGCTGCCGGCAGCGGACCGCCGCATCACCGAAAAGCCGCGCATGCCGCCGCTGCTCAAGGCTTATCTGAGCCTGGGTGCCAAGGCCTGCGGCGAGGCGTACTGGGACCGCGACTTCAACTGCGCCGACGTCTTCATGCTGCTCAACGTCAGCGATCTGCACCCGCGCTATGCGCGCCACTTCCTCGGCCAGGCGGTCCCGGCCGCAGCGACCGGCACCATCGTCGAATGAGCCGAGTCTTGTCCGGCACTGCCCGGCTGCTCTGGCGCAGCCTGCGCCTGCTGCCGCATCTGCTGCTCGGGCTGGCGATGTCGGCGCTGGTCGGTGTCGACTTCGGCAACCGCCTCGACCGGCCGCGGCTGGCACGCTGGTGGCACCGGCATCTGCTGCGCATCATCGGCCTGCACATCGAGGTGCGCGGCCAGCCCCTGCGCGGCCCGCATATCAGTGTCGCCAACCACGTCTCCTGGCTCGACATCCCGCTGCTCGGCTCGCTGGCGCCGACGCGCTTCATCGGCAAGGCGGATATCCGCCACTGGCCAGTCGCCGGCTGGCTGGCGACCGCCTCCGGCACTTACTACCTGCGTCGCGGCAAGGGCGGTGCGCGCCCGCTGCTCGACCGCCTGGTACCGGCGCTGCAGAACGGCGGCACGGTGACGCTGTTTCCGGAAGGCACGACGACCGACGGCACGCAGCTGCTGCCGTTCCATGCCCGCCTTTTCGGCGCGGCGATCGAGGCGCGCTGCCCGGTGCAGCCGGTGGCCCTGCACTACGCGCCGGACCGCGACGGCCAGCGGGTCGCGCCCTTCATCGGTGACGACGATCTGCTGCGCCATTTGCTGCGCGTGCTGCGGGCGCCCGGGCTGCGCGTGACCGTGAGCTATGGCGAGGCGCTGGCGGCGTGCGGCGATCGCGACACGCTGGCGACACAGGCGCGAAGCGCCATTGCCGCCCAGCTGGCCCTGGCGCCGGCGCCGGCGGTGCGCCAGACCCGGCCGGTGCGCTCCGCTCTGGCGGCTTGACCGGCAACGCGGCGGCGTACAATGACGACGTCCGTTCGTGGAGCCGTCATGAGCCTCAGCCCGTCCCCAGATTCCGAATCGCGGTCCGAACCTGCCACGCCGGCCACCCCGGCGCGGCCGAAGGCGGTCGTGCAGGGCGAGAAGCTGCGCGGCGCCGACAAGATGGCGCGCATCCCGATCAAGATCGAGCCCACCGTCGCGCCGCTGCGCAAGCCGACCTGGATCCGCGCCAAGAGCCAGGGCACGCCGGAAGTCGCGCGCATCAAGGAAGTCCTGCGCGCCAACCATCTGCATACGGTCTGCGAGGAAGCCAGCTGCCCGAACCTGGGCGAGTGCTTCAGCAAGGGCACCGCGACCTTCATGATCATGGGCGACATCTGCACGCGGCGCTGCCCGTTCTGTGACGTCGCCCACGGCCGGCCGAATCCGCTCGACACCAACGAGCCGGTCAATCTGGCGAAGACCATCGCCGAAATGCGCCTGCGCTACGTGGTGATCACCAGCGTCGACCGCGACGACCTGCCGGACGGCGGCGCCGCGCACTTCGCGGCCTGCATCCGCGAATCGCGGGCGCGGGCGCCGGAGCTGACGATCGAGGTGCTGGTGCCGGACTTCCGCGGCCGCATGGACCCGGCGCTGGCGATCTTCAAGGACAACCCGCCGGACGTCTTCAACCACAATCTGGAAACCGTGCCGCGGCTCTACAAGCAGGCGCGGCCCGGTTCCGACTACGACTGGTCGCTGGACCTGCTGGAGCGCTTCAAGGACCTGCATCCGAACGTGCCGACCAAGTCCGGGCTGATGCTGGGCCTGGGCGAAGAGATCGACGAGATCGAGCAAGTGATGCGCGATCTGCGCGCGCACGGCGTCGACATGCTGACGCTCGGCCAGTACCTGCAACCGTCGAAGAACCATCTGCCGGTCGCCCGCTACGTGCACCCGGACGAGTTCGAGCGGCTGCGCGTGATCGGCGAGCAAATGGGCTTCAGCCACGTCGCCAGCGGCGCGATGGTGCGCTCCAGCTACCACGCCGACCTGCAGGCCGAGCACGTGCTCGGCGTACATGGCTGAGGCCGCGCGACTGTGATTCAGGTAGCGCCGCCCCTTCCGCCTTCCCACTAAAATGAAATCCTCGCGCCGGGCTTCCAGCGCGGACGAGCTGGGGTTCGAACGGCCTGTGCTTTGCAAGGTAAAGCACGGGGCGGGCGCGGCCCAGGTTTACTGCGATCGTGTGCCGCCTGTCGTCTGCAACGCTCAGCGGCGTGAATCGCACCGATCGTCATCGCGGTAAAGGGAACAGGGGATCCCCACTCATGATCGAATCACTTCATCGCCGCCGGCCGGCTGCCGGCGGACGCAGATTGTTGTCGGCCCTGCTGCTGCTCGGTGCCGGCCTGGCGCCGCAGCTGGCCTTCGCCGATGACTGCCTGGTCGTCGGCACCGAGACGCGCGGGGTCGTCAATGGCCGCGCCACGGTGGTTGGCCGCGCCGAGCTGACGCGCAACTTCGGTCCTGTCACTGGCGCTTACGGCGACGAAGCGGCCACGGTGGCGGCGATGCGCGACACCGTCGAAAGCTATCTGCTCTCGCTCGGTGCCGGCAGCGACATCGTATTCCGTGACACCCCCCTCGACCCGGTGCTGGATGGCTATCGCGCCAGCGGCGGCTCGGCCGCGGTGACCTGCGACACCACCGGCCCCGGCGGCACCACCTCGGTCGTCGAGCAATATTCGGTCGCGCATCTCGTCGTCGGCCAGCTGACGCCGGACGCAGCCAGCACACTGACCGTCGATCTGAGCGCCGCGCCGGAAACCCTTGCGCTCGGCGCCAGCAGCACGCTGAGCTGGACCAGCAGCAATGCTCTGGGCTGCACGGCCTCCGGCGCCTGGAGCGGCGCCCGCCCGCCCAGCGGCACCGAGACCATCACGCCGACGGCGACCGGCAGCCAGAGCTACACGCTGAGCTGCGCCGGTAATGGCGGTGCCACCGGCAGCGACACCGTCACCGTCACCGTGCAGGCGGCCGGTCCGGTCATCGACAGCTTCGTCGCCACGCCGGCACAGGTGGCACCGGGCGCCAACCTGACGCTGAGCTGGGCGGCGCGCAATGTCGACGGCTGCACGGCCTCCGGCGACTGGAGCGGCACCCTCCCCGTGCAGGGCGAGCAGACGCTGAATGCCGGCCAGGCCGGCACGCGCAATTACACCCTGAGCTGCAGCGGCCCCGGCGGGCTGGCCACGCAGACGCTGAGCGTACAGGTCAGCGACGGCGGCTCGATCCCGTCGCCGGTGATCGACTCGTTCACCGCCACGCCGGAGCACGCGCAGCTCGGCCAGAGCGTGCAGCTGGACTGGAGCAGTTCCAACACCAGCAGCTGCACCGCCTCCGGCGACTGGTCCGGCGCGCAGCCGGTCGACGGCAGCTTCAGCCTGACCCCGCAGGCCGTCGGCACCCTGACGTTCACGCTCAGCTGCAGCGACGGCAGCGCGACAACCTCGCAGCAGCTCAGCGTGCCGGTATCCGAAGGCACCGTCACCGCCACCAGCGGCGGCGGCGCCAGCGGCCCTCTGCTGCTGATTCCGCTGGCCCTGCTGGCGCTGCGCCGCCGGCGCGCCTTGCTGGCCGGCGCGCTGGCGCTGAGCCCGCTGGCCGCCGCCGCCCAGGATGCAGCCGATCCCGCCGCCTGCAAGCTGTTCCGCGACGGCATCTGGCAAGTGGTCGGCAAGACCTCGATGGAGGACTGCCTGCGGCAGATCGCGCAGACGCAAGCGGCGCCGGACGAAAGCGGCCTGCGCTTCGGCTACTGGGGCGAACTGCCGCTGGCGGTCGGCGCCGCCGGCATCTACCGCTCCGACAACGGCGGCCGCAGCTGGACACCGCTGGCAGTCGCGCCGCCCGCTGCAGCGGCGATCCCACCGCCGGCACCGGCCGCTGCACCGCCGCCGCCGGAACCGGCAGTCGCGGCCGACGGCGCCGAAGCGCCGCAGCAAGCCCCCGCGGCGCCAACGACCGAGCAGCCCCTCGGCTCGGCCCCGGCTGCGGCTGCGGAGAAGCCCGCCGAGGCGGTCGCGACACCGGCCATGCCGGCACAGCCGGCAGCCCGCCCTCAGTCGGCTGATGGCCTGCGCACGCTGTACGTCGGCCTGCGCGCCGGCGTGATCACGACCGACATCAGCGATTCCACGCTCAGTCGCGCCCTGCACGATCGCGGCGAGAGCATCGATGCGCAGCTGGCCGACGACAGCGACATCGGCGGCGCGCTCTATCTCGGCTGGCAGCCGGTGCCGCGGCTGGCGGTGGAAATCGGCTACCAGCGGCTCGGCGAGTTCAAGGCCGAGCTGTCCGGCGCACCCGTCGACGCCGATGCCGCCACCAAGGGGCTGGCCCAGGCCTTCGGCGGCAGCGGCCATGGCCTGAGCGTCGCCGCGCGTTATTTCGTGCCGCTGGCCGAGCAGTTCGACGTCGCGCCGCGCGCCGGCCTGTACGCCTGGCGGACCGAGATCGAGATCGACGGCCCGCAGGGCAGCAGCAGCGTCAAGGAGAACGGCACCGGCTACCTGCTGGGCGCCTCGTTCGGCTGGCTGCCGACGCCGCAGTGGCGCGTGGCGCTGGGCGGCGAGTGGCAGCGCCCGCAGTCCGGCGTCAGCCAGCTGCAGTACGGCGTCGAGGTGGAATGGCGCTTCGCGGCCTGGTAGGCCGCGAAGCATTCAGAGCGCGGCCAGCAGCTGGCGGTGCACACCGCCGAAATCGCCGTTGCTCATCACCAGCAGGCGATCGCCCGTTCTGGCTTCGGCGGCGATCGCGGCCACCAGCGCCGCCAGATCGTGGTGCACGCGCAGCCGCGCGCCGAGCTTGCCGAGCGCGGCGGCGGCGTCCCATTTGAGATCCGGCCGCGCGTAGACGAAGGCGAGATCGGCCGCGTGCAGGCTGTCGGCCAGCTCATCGGCGTGCGTGCCGAGCCGCATGGTGTTGGAGCGCGGTTCCAGCACCGCGAGGACGCGGCCGCCGGACTGGCGCTTGAGCGCATCGACGGTGACTTCGATCGCCGTCGGATGGTGCGCGAAGTCGTCGTAGACCTGCACGCCGCGGGCCTCGCCGATCAGCTCCAGCCGGCGCTTGACGCTCTTGAAGCCGGCCAGTGCCTCGATCAGCAGCGGCACCGGCACGCCGACGTGCTCGGCCGCCGCAAACGCCGCCAGGGTGTTGGCCACATTGTGGGTGCCGGCCAGCGGCGTCGGCACGCAGCCGTGCATCAGGCCATCAGCGATCAGCTCGAAGTGCCCCGGCCCGTTGCACTCCTCGGTCTGTCCGCCCCACCAGGCCTGGCCGTCCGGCGCGGCGGTGCCGAAACGCACCACCTCACTCCAGCAGCCCTGCGCGAGCACGCGCTGCAGCGCGGCGTTGTCGCCGTTGACGACCAGCCGCCCCGAGGCCGGCACCGTGCGCACCAGATGGTGGAACTGCCGCTCGATCGCGGCGAGATCGGCAAAGATGTCGGCGTGGTCGTATTCCAGGTTGTTGAGAATCGCCGTGCGCGGCCGGTAGTGGACGAACTTGCTGCGCTTGTCGAAGAACGCGGTGTCGTACTCGTCGGCCTCGATGACGAAGTATTTCGACTTGCCGAGCCGCGCCGAGATGCCGAAGTTCTGCGGCACGCCGCCGACCAGGAAGCCCGGCTCCAGCCCCGCGTAATCGAGCAGCCAGGCCAGTAGCGAGGTCGTGGTGGTCTTGCCGTGCGTGCCGGCGACCGCCAGCACGTGCCGCCCCTGCAGCACGTTCTCGGCCAGCCACTGCGGCCCGGAGACATATGGCAAGCCTTGATCCAGCACGTATTCCATTGCCGCGTTGCCGCGCGTGACGACATTGCCGACGACCACCACATCCGGCGCCGGCTGCAGATGCTCGGGCGCATAGCCCTGCATCAGGCTGATGCCCAGGGCCTCCAGCTGCGTCGACATCGGCGGCCAGGCGTTGGCGTCGCTGCCGGTGACGGTATGGCCGGCCTCGCGCGCGATGGCGGCGATGCCGGCCATGAAGGTGCCGCAGATGCCGAGGATGTGCAGATGCATGAAGACTCCAGACGCCGGCCTCAGCCCGCGCCGAACGCGGCGCCAGCCAGAGAACCAGCGAAGGCGACGATGAACAGCAGCGAGAACGCCGCCAGCAGCGCGATGATCAGGCCGATGGCGAACGGCAGATTGGTGGCGTGACGGAAGATCCAGGCGCTGACCAGGAAGCTCCACAGGTTGAGCAGGTTCATGATGAAGGCGATGCCCTGCGGCAGGTGCAGCTTCTCCGGCGTTTCCAGCAGCTTGGGGTTCTCGGCCACCAGCCGCAGCGCCGGCGCCATCTGCGCGAACAGCGGCACCAGCGCCAGCGTCAGCACGGCCGAAGTCGCCAGCAGGGCCATGTAGGTCTGCTGGAAGCGGCTGGCGAGCTGGCGGATGCGCAGCACGCTGCGCGTCACCAGCGCCAGGCCGCCGACCATCGCCGCCGACATCGCCGCGGCGGCCGGCGCCGGCATCACCTGGCCGAACATCATCACGTTGGCGACCACGGCGATGAAGATCACCGGCGGCAGCAGACGCGAATCGAAAGGGAAATCCTGGGGTCCGGCGCGGAACAGCAGGGTACGCACGGTGACGCTGAGCAGTTGGGCGAACATCGGAAGAACGGCGGCCTGAATGGGATCGGATCGCGAAGCTTTGTATTCTAGTGGCTAAAGAACCACGACATGACCCAACTGATCCAAACCGCCGCGGCGCTGGAGCCGCACCTGCGCCGCTGGGCGCAGACCCCCTGGCTGACCATCGACACCGAGTTCATCCGGGTCGACACCTACTATCCCAAGCTCTGCCTGGTGCAGATCGGTGATCCGGAAGCGGCGGTCTGCATCGACATGCTGGCGCTGCCGGACGCCGCTGCCCTGCTCGACTGCCTGTACGCGCCGGACCGCATCAAGGTGTTTCACGCCGCCTCGCAGGATCTGGAAATCTTCGTGCGGCTGCGCGGCGCCTGCCCGCTGCCGCTGTTCGATACGCAGATCGCCGCGACCCTGCTCGGCATCGGCGACCAGATCGGTTATGCCGGCCTGATCGAGAAACGGCTCGGCATCACGCTCGACAAGAGCCTGTCGCGCACCGACTGGGCGCGGCGGCCGCTGAGCGCGGCCGAGCTGGCCTATGCCGCCGCCGACGTCTCGCATCTGGCCACCATCTACCCGGCGCTCCAGGACGAACTGGCTGCCTGCGGCCGCCTGGCCTGGCTGGCCGAGGACTGCGTGCGCGCCGGTCAGGCCGAGCGCTACCGCATGCGCCCGGAGGACGCCTGGCAAAAGCTGCGCGGCCTGGCGCGGATGAACGCCGCCGCGCAGACGGTCGGCGCCGCGCTCGCCGCCTGGCGCGAGACCGAGGCCCAGTCCCGCGACCGCCCGCGCAAGTGGATCATCGACGACGATGCGATCTACCGCCTCGCCGAACGCCAGCCCGATTCGCTGACGCAACTCGGCGGCCTCGGCGTGCTGCCGCCAAAGACGCTGGACCGTCACGGTGAGCGGCTGCTGGAAGTGGTCGCCGAAGCCCGTGCGCAGCCGCCGCAGCTGATCTTCGAGGACGACGAACTGAGCCCACCGCAGAAGCTCAAGCTGCGTGAACTGCAGACGCTGGTGCAGGCGCGCGCCGCCGACCTGAAACTGCCGGCGGGTTTTCTGGCCCCACGCGCCGACCTGATCGAGTTGATGCGCCGCGGCGCCGCCGCCGACGTGCCGGTGCTACAGGGTTGGCGCCGGCCGCTGTGCGGTGACGTGCTGCTCGAAGCGCTGGGCTGAAACGCAGCGACAGAAACTCGCGAATACGCGACGATTCATCGTGGTGCATTGCGCGCTACTATGGCGCACCGGCGCGAGCCGGCCTGGGAAACATCGAAGATAAAAATCACAGGAGTGCACCACGATGAGACTTTCGCACGCGATGGGAATGGGCCTGCTGGCCCTCGCGCCGATGACGGGCTTTGCCGCCGGCATCGGCAACAATGTTGATGCGTACTACGTCAGCTCGGGCGTCGATGTCGGTTACGACGACGATGGCGACGGCCTCGGCATCAGGGGCCAGTTCGCGTTCGCTGATCAGCTCTTCTTCAGCGGCGAATACCAGACCGTCAACTACGACGACTCCGATATCGATCTCGACCAGATCCGCCTCGGCGTCGGCCTCAACTCCGATGCACGCCAGCAGCTGGTGTTCTTCGGCCTGGCCGAGTTCATCCATCTGGATGACGACGTCGACGACGAAAGCGGTATCGGCCTGCATGGCGGTGCGATCTACAAGCTGACGCGCGAGTTCAGCGTCAACGGCCGCGTCGGCTACGTCAATGTCGGCGACTACGACGGCATCGAATGGCTGGTCGGCGCGTCCTACCAGTTCACCCCGCTGATCGGCGCCTTCGTCGACTACCGCGCCACCTATCTCGAAGACAGCGGCTACGACCTGGACATCGACGACCTGCGCGTCGGCGTGCGCTTCCGCTTCTGACCGGCAGCACCGCAGCAGCAAAAAGGCCGCCCTTCCGGGCGGCCTTTTTCGTTGCAGCGCATCCTTGCGGCTTACTTCAACGCGTCGACGATACGCTGGAAAATCTCTTCGAGGCTGCCGACGCCCTGCACCGTCACCAGCTTGCCCTGCTTCTCGTAGAAGTCGAGCAGCGGATGCGTTTCGGCGTTGTAGACGCTGATGCGGTGGCGGATCACGTCTTCCTTGTCGTCCGCGCGGCCTTCCTTCTGCGCGCGGTCGAGCAGGCGCTTGACGATCTCTTCATCATTGACGGCCAGATGCACGGCCTTGTCGATGCCATCGTAGCCGCGCTTGGCGAGCATGCCTTCCAGCGTCTGCGCCTGCGCGGTGTTGCGCGGGAAACCGTCGAGGATGAAGCCCTTGGCCGCATCCGGCTGGCCCAGGCGTTCCTCGACGATACCGATCACGATCTCGTTGGCCACCAGCTGGCCGGCGTCCATGGTCGCCTTGGCCTTCTTGCCAAGCTCGGTGCCGGCTGCCACCGCCGCGCGCAAGGCGTCGCCGGTGGAGATCTTGGGAATGCCGAAATGCGCAACCAGCTTTTCGCCCTGCGTGCCTTTGCCCGAACCGGGCGCACCCAGCAGTACGATTTTCATCTTTGGATTGACCTGTTGACCATGTGCGCACGCCAGCCGCTTCCGGCCCCCGGCGCGCGAGGCGGCAAAAGTAACCGCAGTTACACAGTGCGTCAAACCTTGCACTTTTGCTTAAAATGCACCACCCCGCACCCGCGGCGCCGAGCGCCGCAACGATCCCAAGCCGGTGCCGGGACTTTTGCCAACCGCCGCCTCTTTCAAGGAACGCGAACATGGGTTTTGAATCAATCGGTCCGGGCGATAAGGCGCCGGACGAGTTCTACGTCGTCATCGAGATCGCCGCCTACGGTCCGCCGGTCAAGTACGAAGTGGACAAGGAAACCGGCCTGCTGATGGTCGACCGCTTCATGAACGTGGCGATGAACTATCCCGCCAACTACGGCTATATCCCGCAGACGCTCGGTGGCGACGGCGACCCGGTCGACGTGCTGGTGCTGACGCCGCACCCGATCGTCGCCGGCAGCGTCATCAAGTGCCGCACCGTCGCCGTGCTCGACACCACCGACGAGAAGGGCTCGGACGCCAAGCTGCTGGCGGTGCCGACCGACAAGGTCAGCAACAACTACTACGACGATCTCAAGGACCTGGCCGACGTGCCGGCGCGCCTGAAGAACGAGATCCAGCACTTCTACGAGCACTACAAGGATCTCGAGAAGGGCAAGTGGGTCAAGGTGGCCGGCTGGCGCGATGCCGCCGCCGCGCGCAAGGAAATCACCGACGGCATCGCCGCGTACAAGAAGTAAGACGCCGCCGCTGTTGCACGAAGTTCAGGGCGACCGGCCAGCCGGTCGCCCTTTTTTGTTTGTGCGCTTCATCGCGGCCCGGCATGCAAAGCTTTAGCGCCGATCGCGCGTCCTATGGCAGATTGCAGTGCCGCCCGCCGCCGGCCGGCATGCCATGGAGGTCTTGAAAGATGAGTTCCGACCCGATCGTCGTCACGCCTGGCTCGAATCCCGGGCAGGACGCCAGCGAAGCCGAGCGCACCACCCTGCTGATCGCCTATGTGCTGCAGGCGGTATCGCCGTTCACGGCTTTCGCCGCGTCGATCATCAGCGTCGTCATCAGCTACATCAAGGCGGCGGAAACGCAGAACGACTTCATCCGCAACCACCACCGCTACCTGATCCGCACCTTCTGGTGGACGCTGATCCTCGGCTTCATCTTCGGCCTGCTGTGCTGGGTGCTGATCGGCATCCCGCTGCTGTTCGGCCTGTGGATCTGGTGGATCTACCGGCTGGTGCGCGGCTTCATCGCCTATTCGGAGCGGCGGATACTCCGCTGAGGCCCAGCCGCCGGCTCAGGCGCCCGGCGCGGGCCACAGCCAGGCGGCACCGCGCACACCGCTGGCATCACCGTACTGGGCCGGCACCAGGCGCGTCTGCACGTCTTCCGAGAACACCCAGGCGCCCCACAGCGCCGGCACCTTGCGATACCAGCGCTTAACGCGGGACAGGCCGCCGCCGAGGACGATGACGTCCGGGTCGACGATGTTGATCAGCTGCGCCAGTCCGCGCGCCAGGCGATGCTCGTAGCGCTGCAGGCTGGCTTCCGCAGCGGCATCGCCGGCCAGCGCCGCCTCGACGATCTGTTCGCCGCGCAGCGCTGCGCCGGTCGCCAGCAGATGATCGCGCGCCAGCCCGGGCCCGGACAGCCAGGTCTCGATGCAGCCCTGTTTGCCGCAATAGCAGTCCGCGCCCGGCAGTTCCTCGGGCACCGCCCAGGGCAGCGGATTGTGTCCCCACTCGCCGGCGATCGCGTTCGGGCCGCGCAGCAGCTGGCCGTTGACGACCAGCCCGCCGCCGACGCCCGTGCCGAGGATCACGCCGAACACCGTCGCCGCACCGGCGGCGGCGCCGTCCTGCGCTTCCGACAGCGCCATGCAATCGGCGTCGTTGGCGATCCGCACGCGCGCACCCAGCCGCGCCTCCAGATCGGCGAGCAGCGGCTGGCCGTTGAGACAGGTGGAATTGCAGTTCTTCATCAGGCCGCTGTAGCGCGACAGCGCGCCAGGCGTGCCGAGCCCGACCGGCAGATCGCGCGCACCCACCGCGGCTTCGAGTCGCCGCGTCAGTCCGGCCAGCGCGTCGACCGTCGCCGCATAGTCACCGACCGGGGTCGCGACGCGCTGCTGCGCGACGATCTGCGAGCGCTCGCCGATCACCACGCCTTCGATCTTGGTGCCGCCGAGGTCGATTCCGATGCGCACGACAGAATTTCGTCCCGATCCGCTAGGGCCTGTTAACGCTATGGCCGCCGCTGTGACGGAGACCGTTTTGGCGCA
>CBINNP010000014.1:0-28528 GCA_966252075.1 uncultured Solimonas sp. | reverse complement strand
TCTGTCTGGTGCGGGGTGGAGCAGTCTGGCAGCTCGTCGGGCTCATAACCCGAAGGTCGTAGGTTCGAATCCTGCCCCCGCTACCACTTAGTTGGCTTGAGAAAGGCCCCCTCGCGGGCCTTTTTTGTTGGTGTCGCTTTTTGGAGAGCTGAGTGGCGGTAATGCAGGAGCGCTTGCAGCAGATGCTTGAGCCGGTGATCGAGAATCTCGGCTATGAACTCGTGCTGCTCGAATATAGCCCTAGCACCAAAAGCGCCATGCTGCGTTTGTACATCGATGCGCCGGCCGGCATCACGCTCGATGATTGCGAGCGGGTGAGTAAGGAAGTTTCAGGCACGCTGGACGTGGCAGACCCCATACGCACGGCCTACCGCCTCGAAGTCTCTTCGCCTGGCCTTGATCGTCCGTTGGTCAAGCCTGCGCACTATCAGCGGTTCATGGGTGAGCAGGCGAAGCTGCAATTGATTGCACCGCTGAACGGTCGTCGTCGATTCGTCGGATTCATCCGCGGCGTCGACACCAATATGCTCAAGCTTGAAACAGAAGAAGGACTGGTCGAAATTTCGCTTGCGGATATCGACCGGGCCAGGCTTGTACCGGATTACGATCAGGAGTAGCCAGAGCATGAACAAGAACATCCTGCTGATGGTGGATGTCGTCTCGAATGAGAAGGGCGTCGAGAAGGAACTGATCTTTCAGGCTCTGGAAGCGGCGCTGGCTTCGGCGGCAAAAGAACAGTACGGCGATGAAGCCGAGCTGCGGGTGTCGATTGATCGTGAGACCGGAGAATATGAGACGTTCCGGCGCTGGACGATTCTCGAGGACGACAGCGAGGACTTCGAGTTTCCCGAACGTCAGATCAAGCTGACGTATGCGCAGAAGGACAATGCCGCAGCCCAGCCGGGCGAAGTCATCGAGCGCAAGGTGGATTCGGTCGACTTTGGCCGTATCGGCGCGCAGAAGGCCAAGCAAGTCATTGTTCAGAAAGTGCGTGAAGCCGAGCGAGCCCAGATTGTCGCCGCCTATCAGGATCGCGTCGGCGAACTGATTTCAGGTCAGGTCAAGCGGCTTGAACGGGGCAGCGTCATCGTGGACCTTGGCGCCAACTCGGAAGCGATCATCCTGCGCGATCATCTGATTCCGCGTGAGCCGATTCGTCCGGGCGACCGCATTCGCGGATTTCTTTACGAGGTCAGTCCGCAGATTCGCGGTCCGCAGCTTTTCCTGTCGCGGACGATGTCTGAGTATCTGATGGAGCTGTTCAAGCTCGAAGTCCCGGAAATCGCTCAGGGCTTGATCGAGTTGAAGGGCGCCGCCCGTGATCCGGGACTGCGCGCGAAGATTGCGGTACAAGCCAAGGACAAGCGCATCGACCCCGTGGGCGCTTGCGTTGGCATGCGCGGTTCGCGAGTGCAGAGCGTCTCCAACGAACTTGCCGGTGAGCGCGTCGACATCGTGCCCTGGGACGAGAACGTTGCACAATTCGTGATCAATGCGATGGCACCGGCCGAGGTCGAGACCATCGTCGTCGACGAGGAGGCACACTCGATGACGATCGGAGTTTCCGAAGAAAAGCTTGCGCAAGCCATTGGTCGGGGTGGACAGAATGTCCGCCTGGCGTCGGAGCTGACCGGCTGGGTCCTCAACGTCATGACGTCCGCCGAAGCGGAGTCGAAGAAGGAAGAGGAAAATCAGTCGGTCCTGCAGATGTTCATGGAGAACCTGGACGTCGACGCTGAAGTGGCAGGCGTGCTGGTCCAGGAGGGCTTCACGACGCTGGAAGAGATCGCTTACGTTCCGGCGCAGGAAATGCTGGAAATCGATGAGTTCGACGATCAGATCGTTGAAGAGCTGCGCAGCCGTGCGCGCGACATCCTGTTGACCAAGGCGATCGCCAAGGCCGAGCAGCGCGCGCATGCGCAGCCCTCGGAAGATCTGCTGAGCGTCGAAGGAATGGACGAGGACACGGCTTATCAGCTGGCCGAAGCTGGAATCGCTAGCTGCGAGGCTCTGGCTGATCTGGCAACGGACGAGTTGCTCGAAACGCTGCCGAATTTCGGCGAGGAGCGCGCATCCAAGTTGATCATGTCGGCGCGCGCGAAGGCTTACGCTTGAAGCAGTTGAGGAAATCTGGGCTCGCGCCTAGGGAGTACGGATGTCTACGGTAACGGTTCAGGATTTTGCGAAGGAACTCGGACGCCCCATCGAGGAACTGCTCGGGCAGTTCAGCGAGGCCGGCGTATCGGTCAAAAATGCTACGTCGCCGGTTTCCGCCGATGACAAGGTTGCTCTGCTCAACTATTTGAAGCAGAAGACCGGCCTGTCGAGCAATGAGCCTCGGCGCATTACATTGAAGCGCAAGGAAACCACCGAGCTCAAGCTCGGTGGCGGACGTGGTGCGCCCTCCAAGACGATCAGCATCGAAGTGCGCAAGAAGCGCACCGTGCTCAAGAGCGACGAACTCGAGGTGGAGGCGCCGCCTGCTGTCACCGTCGAGTCGCTCGCTCCGGTGGAGATCGATGCGGAGGCGCTGCGTCTGGCCGAAGAGGCTCGGGCGCATGAGCAGGCCAGACACGAGGCCGCGGCCGCTCTGGCTGCAGAGGACGAGGCCAAGCGCTTGCAGGAAGAGCAAGCGCGTCGCGAGCAAGAGGAAGAGCAGTCGAGGTTGCGAGCTGAAGCCGAGGCCGCCCAGAAGGCGGCCCGTGAGGCCCATGACCGCAAGCTCAAGGAAGATCCGCTATATCGCGCCAAGTGGGAAGCTGAGCAGGCACGTAGCCGCGCAGCGGAAAATGTCCGGCGCGCTGCGGAAGCAGCCCGTCAGAACGCTGCCCAGCGTGCCGCCGCGCCGGCGCCAACCCCTTCGCCGTCGCGCGGGGCGCGCTCCGCTGCGCCGTCCACCCCGTCCGCTACCCCGGCTCCCGCTACGCCGTCCGCAGACCGCGGGCGCGGTGGTCGTGATGATCGTGTGCATCGCCAGGAACTTCATCTTTCCGAAGGCAAGGGCGGCAAGCGCGACAAGAAGCAGAAGAAACCGTCCGGCCGCATCAAGTTCGACAACGCGCATGGCTTCGAAAAGCCGGTAGCGCCGATCGTTCGTGAAGTTGAGGTGCCCGAGGCGATCACCGTCGGCGAGCTGGCCAACCGCATGGCGGTAAAGGCCACCGAGCTGATCAAGGTGATGATGAAGAACGGCGTCATGGCTACCATCAACCAGACGCTCGACCAGGACACGGCCGCGTTGATGGTCGAGGAAATGGGCCACAAGGCGCGCACCGTCAAGGCCTCGGACTTCGAGGAGAGCCTGGAACAGGCGGTTACCGGCGAAGTTCAGGATCTCGAGCAGACGACGCGTCCTCCGGTCGTGACCATCATGGGTCACGTCGACCACGGCAAGACCTCGCTGCTCGACTACATCCGCAAGACCCGCGTGGCCGCCGGCGAGGCGGGCGGTATTACGCAGCACATTGGCGCGTACCACGTCAAAACCGACAAGGGAATCGTCAGTTTTCTTGACACCCCGGGCCACGCGGCATTCACGCGGATGCGCGCACGTGGTGCGCAGGTCACCGACATCGTCATTCTGGTGGTGGCCGGCGACGACGGCGTGATGCCGCAGACGCGCGAGGCCATCCAGCATGCCCGCGCGGCCAAGGCGCCACTGATCGTTGCGATCACCAAGATCGACAAGCCGGATGCGAATCTGGATCGTGTCAAGAACGAACTGCTGAAAGAGGAGGTCGTTGCCGAAGATTACGGCGGCGATACACAGGTGGTCGGCGTTTCGGCGCACACCGGGGCAGGCGTGGACGCGCTGCTCGATGCGATTCTGCTGCAGGCAGAAGTCTTGGAGCTGACCGCGCCGATCAACGCTCCGGCGCGCGGCAACATTCTGGAATCCTCAGTCGAAAAAGGTCGCGGTCCGGTGGCAACCGTGCTGGTTCGTGTCGGCACACTCAAGCAGGGCGACGTCATTCTCTCGGGGCCGCATTTCGGCCGCGTCCGCGCGATGTTCGACGAAGCCGGCAAGCCGGTGAAGGAAGCGGGTCCCTCGATTCCGGTGCAGGTGCTCGGTTTGTCCGGCGCCCCGGACGCTGGCGACGACGTGGTGGTGGTCGCCGACGAGCGCAAGGCGCGCGAACTGGCCCTGCTGCGTGAACAGAAGCTGCGTGAGCAGAAGCTTGCGCACAATCAGGCCATCCGCATGGAGCAGGTCTTCGCCCGCATGGGTGAGGGCGAGCAGAAGTCGCTCAACATCATGGTCAAGGCCGACGTACAGGGCTCGGCTGAGGCGATCACCGAAGCGCTGCGCAAGATTCCAAGCGAAGAAGTACGCGTCAATGTGCTGTCGACCGCGGTTGGCGGCATCAACGAGTCCGATGTCGATCTGGCAATGGCGTCGAAGGCGATCATCATCGGCTTCAATGTTCGCGCCGATGGCGCTGCGCGCAAGCGCGTCCAGGACACCGGCGTCGACGTGCGCTACTACTCGATCATCTACGACATCATCGACGATGTCAGCGATGCGGTTTCGGGCCTGCTGGGCACCGAGACACGCGAGCAGATCGTTGGTATTGCGCAGGTGCGCGACGTGTTCCGCAGTTCCAAGCTAGGCAACATCGCCGGCTGCCTTGTCGTGGATGGCTCGGTGCAGCGCAATCTGCCGATCCGCGTGCTGCGCAACAGCACGGTCATTTATGAAGGCGTGCTGGAATCGCTGCGTCGCTTCAAGGACGACGTGCAAAAGGTCGAGGCGGGCACCGAATGCGGCATTGGCGTCAAGGACTATAACGACATCAAGGCCGGCGACCAGATCGAGTGCTTCCAGCGCATCGAAGTCCGCCGCACGGTTCAGGCCGCGGCCTGAGTGCGGCAGGATCGGTCGCGGTCAGCCTGATGAGAGAGTATCCGCGCAAGCTGCGCGTCAATGCGCAGTTGCAGAGCGAGCTGGCGGCGCTGATCCGTGCCGAGCTGTCCGATCCGCGCGTCGCCGGCGTGACGGTGACTGCGGTCGATGTATCTCCTGATCTGCGTAATGCGCGTGTCAGCGTCAGCCTGCTGGGTTCCGACGATCGCCTGAAAGAGGCGTTGAAAGGGCTGACGAGGGCGGAAGGCAAGCTGCGTCATGGCCTGGGCGAGAAGCTGCGGCTGCGGCTGGTGCCGCATCTGCACTTCGTCGCCGATGCTGCCCTGCGTGAAGGCGACCGCATCAGCGCACTGATCGGCGCGGCCGTCCGCGACGACGACAGCCACAAACCCTCTTAGTGTCAGCGCCTGTTCGTCTGCCGCGACGCAAGGTGTCGGGCATCCTGCTGCTCGACAAGCCGCTGGGCTTGAGCTCCAACGACGCCTTGCAGCGCGTCAAGCGCTTGTATCGGGCTGAGAAGGCCGGTCATACCGGTAGCCTCGATCCGCTGGCGACCGGCGTGCTGCCCATTTGCCTGGGCGAGGCCACCAAGCTCAGCGGCGTCCTGCTTGAATCAGACAAATGGTACCGGGCGACGGTGCGCGTCGGCATCGCCACGACGACCGGCGACGCGGAAGGCGAGCCGATCGGCCATTCGGATCCGAGCCAACTCAGCGAGATGCAGTTGCGAGCGGCGCTGCTGCAATTCGAGGGCCTTCAGCAGCAGATCCCGCCGATGTATTCGGCACTCAAGAGCGCCGGCCGGCCCCTCTACGAACTGGCCCGGGCGGGCGAGACCGTAGAACGTGCGCCCCGGCAGGTCGTGATTCATGCGCTGCGCCTGCTGCGCTTCGGCTCGAACGAGTTCGAGTTCGAAGTGCATTGCTCCAAGGGCACTTACATCCGCACACTGGCCGAGGATATCGCCGCGGCGGCGCACCAGCGTGCTCATCTGATTGGCCTGCACAGGACGGCGGTGACGCCGTTCGACGCCGACCCTCTTGTCAGCCTGACGGCCCTCGAACAGCAGCGCGACGATCTGCAGGCGCTGGATCGGCTGTTGCTGAGTCCGGGGGAGGCCTTGCGCCACTGGCCGGGCGTGCTGGTGGACGATGTCCGCGCCAGCGCCCTGGCCTGCGGGCGTCCGCAGCGGATGCCCGGGATTCCCAGGGATAGCCGATTGGCAGTAAAGGACCAGGCCGGACGTCTGCTCGGCTTGGCGCATAGCGATGCGGAAGGCTGGGTGCGACCGCAGCGATGGCTGGCAAGCGCCGTCTAACTTGTGGGTAAGGCGCCGGAAAAGCTAATATAGCGGACTGTATAGAGTTCAAGAATCGTTTGGAGTGGAAGGCAATGACGTTGACGGTTGAGCGCAAGGCGGAAGTGGTCAAGAAGTTCGCCCGCGGAAGTAACGATACGGGTTCTGCGGAAGTTCAGGTCGCCCTGCTGACGGAGCGGATCAATACGCTCGGTCCGCATTTCGAGCAGAACAAGAAGGACAACCACTCGCGCCGCGGTCTGCTGAAGATGGTCAATCAGCGCCGCCAGATGCTGGACTATCTGAAGCGCAAGGATGAAGCTCGATATACGAAGCTCATCGCTGAACTCGGTCTGCGCCGCTAAATAGCGGCGTAGTCGTTTTTACCGTTTAGAAAAAGAGGGGAAGACCATGGCAGTACCTGCCACTCCCGCCGTGCCTGTCAAAAAGACCTTCCGCTACGGCAAGCATGACGTAACGTTTGAAACCGCCGCGATCGCCCGCCAAGCGCACGGCGCGGTGCTCGTGCATGTGGACGAGACGGTGGTTCTGGTTACCGTCGTCGGCAAGAAAGAAGCCAAGCCGGATCAGGACTTTTTTCCGCTTACCGTCGACTACATGGAGAAGTTCTACGCCGGTGGGCGCGTGCCCGGCGGCTTCTTCAAGCGTGAGGGCCGTCCGACTGAAAAGGAGACGCTGACTTCGCGCCTGATCGACCGGCCGTTGCGCCCCTTGTTCCCGGACGGCTACTACAACGAAGTGCAGATCGTCGCGACGGTCATGTCGCTGAACCCGGAAGTCGACGGTGACATCCCGGCGATGCTCGGAGCTTCGGCGGCGCTGGCGCTGTCCGGCATTCCGTTCCTGGGCCCGATCGGTGCGGCCAAGGTCGGCTACAAGGATGGCAATTACATCCTCAACCCGACTGCCTCCGAACTCGACAGCTCGGATCTGGAACTGATCGTCGCCGGCACCAAAGACGCCGTGCTGATGGTCGAGTCGGAAGCCAAGATGCTGTCGGAAGCCGTGATGCTGGGTGCCGTGCTGTTCGGCCATGAGCAGATGCAGGCGGCGATCCAGGCGATCAACGAATTCGCAGCCGAAGCCGGCAAGCCGAAGTGGGACTGGACACCTGCAGACCGCAGTGCGGTCAAGGCTTTTGCGGGCCAGTTTGAGAACAGCATCGCCGAGGCCTACGGCATCACCGAGAAGCAGGCGCGCTACGCCAAGCTCGATGAAGTCAGCAAGAAGGCCAAGGCCGCCCGCGGCGCCGACGCACCGTTCTCGGAAAACCAGCTCAAGGCCGAACTCGAAGAGGTCAAGGCCAAGGTCGTCCGCAATCGCATCCTCGACGGCGCGCCGCGCATCGACGGCCGCGACCGCTTCACGGTGCGCCCGCTGGCGATTTCGGCCGGCGTGCTGCCGCGTACTCATGGTTCGGCGCTGTTCACCCGCGGCGAAACCCAGGTGCTGGCGATCACCACGCTGGGCACCGGCAAGGATTACCAGATCATCGACGCCGTCGAGGGCGAGTGGCATGAGCACTTCATGTTCCACTACAACTTCCCGCCGTACTGCGTTGGTGAAACGGGCCGCATGAATGCGCCGAAGCGTCGCGAAATCGGCCATGGCCGGCTCGCCAAGCGCGGTGTTGCGGCGGTGATGCCGGACCTGGACAAGGAATTCCCGTATATCGTCCGCGTCGTCTCGGAAGTCACCGAGTCGAACGGTTCGAGCTCGATGGCGTCGGTTTGCGGCGCCTGTCTGTCGATGATGGACGCCGGCGTGCCGCTCAAGGCGCCGGTCGCCGGCGTGGCGATGGGTCTGATCCTCGAAGAAGGTCGCTGGGCGGTGCTCACCGATATCCTCGGTGACGAGGATCACCTCGGCGACATGGACTTCAAGGTTGCCGGCACCAAGGATGGTGTCACTGCGCTGCAGATGGACATCAAGATCACCGGCATCACCGGCGAGATCATGGCCCAGGCGCTGCAGCAGGCTCAGACTGCCCGTCTGAGCATTCTCGAGCAGATGGTACAGGTGCTGCCGAGCGCGCGCTCGCAGCTGTCGCCCCACGCGCCGCGCATCACCACCATCAAGATCAATCCGGACAAGATCCGTGAAGTCATCGGCAAGGGTGGCGCGACCATCCAGTCGATCACCAAGGAAACCGGCACGCAGATCGACATCAGCGACGACGGCACGATCAAGATCGCGGCCGTCGACGGCAAGGCGGCCGAGGCGGCGATCAATCGCATCAACACGCTGACCCGCGATGTCGAAGTCGGCACGATCTACGAAGGCAAGGTTGCCAAGATCATGGACTTCGGCGCGTTCGTGACGATCGCTCCGGGCAAGGATGGTCTGGTGCACATCTCGCAGCTCGCCGACAAGCGCGTCGAGAGGGTCGAAGACGTCGTCAAGGAAGGCCAGACAGTTCGCGTCAAGGTCCTGGAAGTCAGTCGCGACGGCAAGATTCGTCTGTCGATGAAGGCCGGCGATGTCGGGGCTGCCGAGTAGGCGAGCGCCGCGCACAAAAAGCTTGCAATGCTGCAGTGCCTGCTTAAAAATCGGCGGCAGCAATTCGGCGTTGATCTGGTAACGGGCACGGCGCTTCGGCGCCGTGGCCTTTTCTGGAGGAGAGCGGCACTCGGGAGATCAGCGTAAACGCGGCCCCGCAGCAGTACCGGCGCGATGCGCCTAACAAGAGGCCCTCCAGACGAGGGTGGGGATGGTAGAAGGCCCATCAGGGCCTGCACCGCAGAATGAAACTAAACTCGGCCGCCGACGGCACCGAGTTTTTTTATGAGCTTGCGATGTTGCGATGCAACATCAGGCGCCGATTCGGAGCAGGGCTCAAGGCAGGGGATCGGACTTCTCAGGCTCGCCCTCTTCGCGGCCGCCGCGGCGTTTCTTCGCGCGCGTCCGGCTCTGCAGGTTATGAAGAAACTCTTTGCGAATCGAGCGCCAGATCGGCACCTGCCGATCGGCCATCTCGCGCAATACGGTCAGCGGCTGCTGCGCCTGACCGAGCATGCCGCGCAGCTGATCGGTGAAATGATCCTGCTGCTCCTGGAACAGCCGCGCAGACAGCTCCAGATAACGACCGATGCTGTTCTGCATCGGGTCGCCGTAGTAGCGGATGATGAACTCCAGCAACTCGGAGGTGAAGATCGGATCGCCGCCTTCCTCTTGCTCAGCGATGACCTGCAGCAGAATGCTGCGAGTGATGTCCTCGTGACTGCGCTTGTCCTCGACGCGGAACTTGACGTCCTGCAGCACCAGCTGCCGGATCTCCTCCAGCGTGATGTAACGACTGATGTGCGTGTCGTACAACCGCCGGTTGGGGTACTTCTTGATGACGCGAAGCTCAGCCATGGGAATGTAGTTATCGTCTGCTTTGCTGCAAAGCATCATGCCAGAAGCATGACCCCGGCTCCACCGGGCAGCCGTGACGGGTCCCAGCGCGGAATCGCCCATTGCAGCAATGTATCGGGTGCGGCGCCCCACAACTCTGTCGGCGGCGCATGGTGCAGCAGGCGCAAGCAGCTCAGCAGATTTTCGCTGGCCTGCGCGTTGTCCAGCGCGGGGGCGTGATTTTGCTTGGACAGCTTGCGGCCTTGATGGTCGAGCAGCAGCGGCAGGTGTGTGTACCGCGGCGACGGTAGATTCAGATGCCGCATCAGGATTTGCTGGCACAGCGTGGAACTGACCAGATCGGCGCCCCGCACGACATCGCTGATCGCCTGAATCCCCTCGTCAACCGCGCAGGCGAGGTGATAGCCAGCGCTGCCATCGCGGCGCCAGACCACGAAGTCGCCAATCTCGGTCGCACGGCTTCGCCGCACAGGACCTTGCAGGCGATCATCGAACGTTTCCCAGCCTTCGTCGACGCGGAAACGCAGCGCGGCGTCCTCGAAAGGCCAGCGGGCGTCACGGCAGCTGCCGGCATAAACGGGACCGTCCGGGCCGGCCAGGCTTTGTTGCGACAGCATCGCTCGCGTGCAGCGGCAGGCAAACAGGAGTTCTTGTCGCTGCAGTTGCTGCAGGGCCGCCGCATATTCGTCGCCGTGCTGCGACTGATGGCGAGGGCGCTCGTCCCACAGCAGCCCGTGGCTTTCGAGTTGCCGCAGGATGCTTGCCGTTGCCTGTGGCGAACAACGTTCGCGATCCAGGTCATCGATGCGTAGCAGCCAGCGGCCCGCGTGATGCCGCGCGTCAAGATAGCTGGCCAAGGCGGTCAGCAGCGAACCCAGATGCAGCGGGCCGCTGGGCGTCGGGGCGAAGCGGCCCCGGTAGGCAGAGATACCGTTCATCAGAAAATGCGACATGGCGCAGCATTTGCTGCCTGGGGAGGCGTCGCATGGATGCGACGGCGTGCTACATTAAATTCAAGTTGTAACTATTTGAACATCAGGGCATGAGTACTGTAGGGGTATCCTTGCGGATACAGAGGCTCCGGAGCGGCGGGGACGTTCCGAGATGAGCCTGAAAGCTGTTCTGTTCGACGTCGATGGCACCTTGGCCGACACCGAGGCGCTCGGGCATCGGCCCGCCTACAACCGCGCATTCCGCAGTCTCGGTTTGCCATTCCGATGGGGCCCCAAGCTCTACCGCAAGCTGCTCAGGCAGCCGGGCGGGCGTGAGCGACTCCGGTACTACCTGCAGAAATATCAGCCGGAACTCGGCGAGCAGGCCATCGAAGCGCAGCAGAACGTTGATGCCTGGGTCGCCAAGGTTCATGCGCTCAAGTCGCACTACTTCAAGCGCTACATGCGCAATGGCCGTGTGCCGCTGCGGCCCGGTATCGCCCGCATCATGCGCGAGGCGCGGGCCTCCGGAGTCCGGCTTGCCATCGTCACCAATGCCAGTCTGAAAACCTTGCGCCCGGTCCTGCGCTACAGCATGGGGCCCGAACTCGCAGCCGAGGTCGAGGTGATCTCAAGCGGCGAGGAGGTCCTGCGCAAGAAGCCGGCGCCGGATCTGTATCAGTTGGCAATGCAGCGCCTCAACCTGCAGCCGCATGAGTGCATTGCGCTGGAAGATTCGGAGATGGGACTGGAAGCGGCGGCAGCGGCCGGCGTCGCCGCGATCGTCACCATCAATCGCGACACGCTGGAGCAGGATTTCACCGAGGCTGCGCTGGTGGTCAGCTGCCTGGGCGAACCTGGCGCGCCGATGCACGTCTTGCAGGGCCATCTCGACGGTCCGCCGTGGATCACCATCGATACGCTACGGCAGATCCTGGCCGCCGAACAGAACCCGCTGGCGCGCGCCGCCGCCTGAGGCGGCGCGCCTTTTCGCCTCAGGCAGGCGTCTGCCCGGCACCGGTGGGATCGACGTGCCAGGCAGGCGGTGGCAGCGCACCTTTCCAGCCCTTCTTGCGATGTTCCGCCGTCACATGCGTGTAAATGCCGCCGCGGACGTTGAACACCGCCGTCAGGCGCAGGTAGCGCGGCGATAGCGCCTTGACCAGATCGTCGACGATCTGGTTGGTCACCGCCTCATGGAAGCAGCCTTCATCGCGGAACGCCCAGACATAAAGCTTGAGCGACTTCAGTTCGACGCATTTCTTGTCGGCGATGTATTCCAGATACAGCGTGCCGAAATCGGGCTGACCGGTCTTCGGGCACAGGCAGGTGAATTCCGGGATGCGCATGCGGATGGTGAAATCGCGCTGCGGCGCCGGGTTGGGGAAAGTTTCCAGCGTCTTGCTGGGACGGCTCGACATGGCTGATCCGTGGGTGAGATGGCGTTGAGGGGTCGTCGCGGCCCGACCCCTGCCGCGAACATGCGCTTAATTTACACTAGCGCCCGCCAAAACAACTCCAAAACCCCTGATGCTACGGGGCGAGACCCACAAGAAGCATGCGCCTTTCGGGTATCAAAATCGCCGGGTTCAAGTCGTTCGTGGACCCGAGCCACCTGCCGTTGCCGTCGAACCTCACGGGCGTGGTCGGCCCCAACGGTTGCGGCAAGTCCAACATCATCGACGCGGTGCGCTGGGTGCTGGGCGAGACCAGCATGAAGAATCTGCGCTCGGCGGATGCCGAGGACGTGATCTTCAACGGCTCCAAGACGCGCAAGCCTGTCGGCCGCGCGTCGGTGGAATTGCTGTTCGACAACTCTGATGGCCAGATCACCGGGCCATTTGCCGCTTACGCGGAGGTCGCGGTCCGCCGCGAGCTGACCCGCGATGGCAACTCGCAGTACTACCTCAACGGCCGCAAGTGCCTGAAGCGCGACGTCACCGATCTGTTCCTCGGCACCGGTCTGGGCGGCAAGAATCAGTACGCGATCATCGAGCAGGGCATGGTCTCGCGGATGATCGAGGCCAAGCCGGAGGAACTGCGGCACTGGCTCGAAGAGGCCGCCGGCATTTCCAAGTACAAGGATCGCCGCCGTGAAACCGAGTCGCGGATCAAGCAGACGCGCGAGAATCTGGCGCGTCTCAATGATCTGCGTTCGGAGATCGGCCAGCGCCTCGAAGTGCTGACCAAGCAGGCGGCGAATGCCGAGAAGTACCGCGATTTCAAGGTGCAGGAGCGGCAGCTGCGCGCCGAGATCCTGGCGCTGCGCGTGCGCCACTATGAGGACCAGAGCCGCGGGCACGAGACGGCGATCGGTGAACTCGAAGCCACGCTGGAGACTGCACGCCGTGCGGTCAGCGACACCGCCAATGCGCGCGTCGCCGTCGAAATCGAGCAGCGTGTGCAAAGCCAGAAGCTGCAGGACGAGCAGAGCAAGGTCTTTGAGGCCGAGGCGCAGTTGGCGCGCCAGGAACAAAGCCTGCAGCACGCGCGCGAGCTCAAGCAGCTCAAGGTTCGCGAGATCGACCAGCTGCAGCGTCAGCTGCAGGAGCTGGAGGCGCGCGAACAGCGCGAGCGGCAGCGGCTGGAGGAAGCCGCGCGATTGCTCACCGAGCTGGAGCATCAGGTCGAGACCGCCGACGGCGGCGAGGCGGAGGCGCAGTCGGCGCTGATCGAGGCCGACGACGAGGCGCAGGCCGAGCAGCGGCGCTGGGACAGTTTTGTGCAGGACGCCGAGACGCCGCTGACGCAGACCGAGGCGGAGCGCGTCCGCGTCCAGCAGCTGGAGCGCGCACGCTTCCAGGCCGAGGAGCGCTACAAGCGCCTCGAGAGCGAATTCAATGCGCTGAACCTGGCGCCGATCCAGAGCAGTCTCAGCGAAGCCGACGCCGAACTCGGCGTGCTGACCGATGAGTTGCAGGCCGCCGAAGAGCGACTGCAGGTCATGGACGAGAGCTTGCGCGTGCTGCGTGACGAGCGCACCGCCGCCGACACCGCGCTGCATGAGACGCGGCAGAGCCTGCAGTCGGCACGCGGCCGCGTCGCCTCGCTGGAGACGCTGCAGCAGGCGGCGCTGCGCCAGGACGACGCCGAATTGAACCAGTGGTTGCGTACGCACCAGCTGGCCGAGGCGCCGCGTCTGGCCGGCGCGCTGCAGGTCGAAAGCGGCTGGGAAGCAGCCGTCGAGCAGGTGCTCGAGGGCCTGCTGCAGGCGCCGATCGTCGATCGCTTCGCTGAGCGCGTGGCGGCGATCGAGCAGTCGCCGAAGGCGGGGGCGGTCGTGCTTGGCGATACCATCGGCCAGGGTGGTACGGGCCTGGCCGCAAAAGTCACTGGACCGCAGGCCGTGCTCGACTGGCTGTCCGGCATCCGCATCGCAGCCAGCGCCGCGGACGCCGAAGCACAAGCCGCGGGCCTGTCGGCCGGCGAGTCAGTCATCACCAGCGATGGGGTCTGGCGTGGCCGCCACTGGGTGCGTTACCCCAAGCGCGGCGATGACCGCAGCGGCGTCATCGCGCGCAGCCAGCTGCTCAAGCAGCTCAAGGTGCAGGTCGAGGAGCAGCAGGCGCAGGTGCTGGAGCGCGAGCGCGTGCTGGGCGAGCTGCGCGGGCGCACGCACGCGATGGAGCAGGAGCGCCGCGAGCTGTCGTCCAAGTTCGATCAGCTGCGCCATCGCCAGGCGCAGAAGCTGGCTTTCCGGCAGGCCCAGGCGGTGCGACTGGAGCAGGCGCAGTCACGAGCCCGCGCGCTGGGCGACGAACTCGAAGGGCTGCGCGACGCGCGCGAGCAACAGGCCATCGAGCTGGACGAATCGAAGACGCGGCTGTTGTCGCTTGAGCAGATCGCCCAGGACCTGCGCAATCGCCGCGCCGAGATGCAGCAGAGCTTGCAGAAGAAGCGCGATCTGGTCGGCCGCGCGCGGATGGCCCTGCAACAGGCGCAGCAGGTGCGCGGTCAGCTGCAGGTCCAGCTCGCCGGCCGCAAGAGTGCCCAGGCCGCGCTGGAGCAGTCGATCCGCGACATCGCCGCCAGCCGCGAGAATCTGGCTGAACGCTTTGCCGAAGAGGCGGGCAAGGTCGCCGAGCTGGACGCGCCGCTGGAGGATCAGGCGGTTGGCGTCGAGCAGGCGCGCGAGCTCGCCGCGGCCGCGCGCGAAGGCATGCGCGCGCTGCGCGAGGCGGCGGAATCGCTGGACGCGCAGTTGCAGCGCGCCATCGCCACCGCGCGTGCGGCAGAGGCGGAGAAGGACGCCGCGGTCGAGCGCCTGCAGCAGGCGCGACTGGAGTTCGAGAACCTGCGCGCGCACCGCGAGAGCCTGGACGAGCAGATCCGCGAGACCGGCTTCGAGCGCGAGGCCTTGTTCGAAGGGCTCGAAGCCGACGCGACCCTGGTCAACTGGGAAGAGAAGCTGGCGACGGTGCTGCGCCGCATCGAGCGGCTCGGGGCGATCAATCTGGCGGCGATCCAGGAGCTGGAGGAAGCGCGCGCGCGTGAAACCTATCTGGCCGAGCAGCACGCCGACCTGCACGGCGCGCTGGAGACGCTGGAAGAGGCGATCCGCAAGATCGACGCCGAAACCAAGGAGCTGTTCAAGCAGACCTTCGACAAGGTCGACACGGTCTTCCGCGATCGCTTCCCGAAGCTGTTCGGCGGCGGCGAGGCCTATCTGGAACTGACTGGCGACGATCTTCTGGATACCGGCGTGCGCGTGATGGCGCGGCCGCCGGGCAAGCGCAACTCGACCATCCACCTGCTGTCGGGCGGTGAGAAGGCGATGACGGCGGCGGCGCTGCTGCTGGCGTTGTTCCAGCTCAATCCGGCACCGTTCTGCCTGATGGACGAAGTCGATGCGCCGCTGGACGATGCCAACGTCGCGCGTTTCTGCGAAGTGGTCCGCGAGATGTCGCAGAACGTGCAGTTCATTATCATCACGCACAACAAAATCACGATGGAGCTGGCCAGTCAGCTGCACGGCGTCACCATGCAGGAGCCGGGCGTCTCGCGCCTGGTCAGCGTGGACATCGGGCAGGCGGTCGAGCTTGTCGCACAAACCGAGAGCAAGGCATGAGCGCGTTGCAATGGGCGCTGCTGGTGTTGGGAGCGGTCGCGGTCATCGCGATCTACGTGATGAGCCGTGGCGAGAAGCGTTTGCCGAAGGACTGGTCGCCGACCGGCGGTGCGCCGCGTCCCGGCACCGTCAAGGCGCCGGCTGCCGACCAGATGGAGATGTTCAGCGGCAGCGGCCAGTTCGACGAATTTGGCGTGGGCAAGCCGCGGCGTCGCTCCGAACCCGGTTTCGGTGAGGCGGAAGAGACGCCGTCGCAGCAGGCGCCCAGCCTGCGTGTGGATCCGACCGTCGACATGCCCGCCAAGGCCGCCGAACAGAAGATTGTCACCCTGCTGATCGCCGCCCGGCAGAACCTCGACCCGCAGCGGCTTCACCAGGCGCTGGGCGAACAGCGGCTGGTATTCGGCGAGCGCAAAATCTATCACCGTCTCGATCATGGCCAGACCGTGTTCTCGGTGGCCAGCCTGATCAAGCCCGGCACTCTGGATCCCGCCGACGCCGGTGCCCTGGCGACACCCGGTTTGACGCTGTTCATGGTGCTGCCCGGCCCGACGCGGCCGCGGCTGGCGCTGCAGGACATGATCGCCACCACGCGCGCGCTGGCCGAGCGTCTGGGTGCGGAGGTCTACGACGCCAGCCGCCAGCCGTTCGACAACGACGCGCAGCGCGTGCTCGCCAACGAGCTTGACCTCTGGGCCAAGCGCAATGGCCTGTCATGAGCGGACGTGAGCGCCGCGCCTGAGACATCGCGGCAGCGCGCCGCAGCGCTGCGGCAGCAGCTGCACGAGCACAACCACCGCTACTACGTCCTCGATGCGCCGAGCATCAGTGATGCCGAGTACGACGGTCTGTTCCGCGAGCTGCAAGCCCTCGAGGCCCAGTATCCGGAGCTGCTGACGGCGGACTCGCCGACGCAGCGTGTCGGCGGCGTTGCCCTGTCCGAGTTCGCGCCGGTCAGGCATCGCCTGCCGATGCAGTCCCTGAACAATGCCTTCGGCGACGAAGAGCTGCGCGAGTTCGATCGCCGCGTCCGCGAAGGCCTCGGCCGCGAACGCGTCGACTATGTTGCCGAGCCCAAGCTCGACGGACTGGCCGTGTCGCTGAGCTACCGCGACGGCATCTTCGAGCAGGGCGCCACGCGCGGCGACGGCGAGACCGGCGAGGACATCAGCGACAACCTGCGGACCATCCGGGCCATTCCGCTGCGCCTGCGTGGCGCCGTGCCGCCGCAGCTCGAGATCCGCGGCGAGGTCTATCTGCCGCATGCCGGCTTCCTGCGCATGAACCAGGACGCAGCGGCGCGCGGCGACAAGCTGTATGTGAATCCGCGCAATGCCGCGGCCGGCAGCCTGCGCCAGCTCGATCCCAAGATCACCGCGCAGCGGCCGCTGGCGTTTTACGCCTATGGCCTTGGCTTCCACGACGGCTGGAAGCCGCCGGCCTTGCACCATCAGGTGCTGGCGCAGCTGCGCGACTGGGGCTTGCCGGTGTCACCGCTGGTCGAGACCGTGCAGGGTGCCGAGGGCTGTCTCGACTACTTCCGGCGCATGCAACTGCGGCGCGCCTCGCTCGGCTTCGATATCGACGGTGTCGTCTACAAGCTCGACAGCCTGGCCGGCCGCGAGGAACTGGGCTCGGTGGCGCGCGCGCCGCGCTGGGCGGTGGCGCACAAGTTTCCGGCCGAGGAGGCCGAGACGCTGCTCGAAAACGTCGACTTCCAGGTGGGACGCACCGGCGCGCTGACGCCGACCGCCCGCTTGCGCACGGTGTTCGTCGGCGGCGCCAATGTCAGCAATGCGACGCTGCACAACATGGACGAGGTCGCGCGCAAGGACGTACGCATCGGCGATACCGTGATCGTGCGTCGCGCCGGCGACGTGATCCCCGAGGTCAAGGAAGTGGTCCTGGCCAAGCGTCCGGCCGATGCCCGCGAGGTGCTGGCGCCGACTGCCTGTCCCGTCTGTGGCTCTGGCGTCGAGCGTGACGAGGACGGCGTGGTCTATCGCTGCATCGGGCGTCTGGTCTGCCGCGCGCAGCTCAAGCAGGCGCTGCAGCATTTCGTGTCGCGCCGCGCTGCCGACATCGAGGGTGTCGGCGAGTCGCTGATCGGCGAGCTGGTCGATCGCCAGCGGCTGAAGACGCCGGCCGATCTCTTCGAACTGAAGCTTGCCGACATCGCCGAGCTGTACAAGTCGGCGGAGCTGGCGCCGGCCAAGATCATCGACGCGATCGCGGCGCGCAGGCGCCTGGCCTTGCATCGACTCATTTACGCCCTGGGCATTCCCTCGGTCGGCGAGACCACCGCCAAGGATCTGGCGCGGCACCTCGGCAGCTTCGCGCGCGTGCAGACGGCGCGACCGGAACTGCTGAGCCTGATCGAGGGCATCGGCTCCACGGCGGCGCTGGAGATCCGCAACTTCTTCAGCGACGAGCACAACGCCCGCGCGGTCACCGCGCTGCTGCGGCATGTCACGGTGGACGACGAACATCCGGTGTCCGCCGAGCTGGCAGGCAAGGCGACGCTGGCGGCGCTGCTGATGGCGCAGGGCATCCGCGGCCTCGGGCCCGGGCGGGCCGAGAAGCTCGGCAGCGGCCCGGCGTCCGTCGCCGAACTGCTGGCGCAGATCGACGACGCCGTGACGCTGCAGGGCGTCGTCGACGAGCGCACCGTGGCGGCGCTGCAGGCGCATTTTGCCGACAGCACCGCGCGCCGCGAGCTGCTCGCGCTGGAGCAGCAGCTGCGCGATTTCGGCATGCACTGGACGCAGCTGCGCGAGCTGGCCGCAGCCGGCGACGCTCCGCTCGCCGGCACCACCTTCGTGCTGACCGGCAGCCTGCCGATCAGCCGCGATGCGGCGCAGGCCAGAATCGAGGCGGCCGGTGGCCGCGTCAGCGGCTCGGTGTCGAAGAAAACCGATTACGTCATCGCCGGCGACGAGGCCGGCTCCAAGCTCGCCAAGGCCGAGAAGCTTGGCGTGCCGGTGCTCGATTACGCCGGCCTGCTGAAACTGCTGGGTGATGAGGATGCCGCGACATGAGCGCTTACCTGGGCAGTCTGCTGGCCTGGGCCTCCGCGCATCCCTTGCCGACCTCGGTGATGCTCGTTGCGGGAACCTTGCTGCTGGTGATCGCCACGCATGGGCTGTCTTGCACCCTCAACGTCGGTCGTTACCGCTGGCAGCAGCGCCTGCGCAACTGGCTCGGCGTTGCCGACGGCAAGCGCATCGGCGAGCTGTCGTGGCTGGTCGTCACCGTGCATCTGCTGGCCTGGCCGCTACTGGCTTACCTGCTGCTGCACGCCTGGGGGCTGCACGACGAAGGCGAGCATCTGGCGCGCGCCCTGTATTCACATGGCGTCGTCATCGGCGGCGTCCGTGTCGTGCTCGGCAAGCTGCTGATCGGCATCGTCCTGTTCGCGGTGCTGTACACCGCCACACGCTGGCTCAAGCGCAAGCTCGAATTCCAATGGCTGGTCAGCGCCAACGTCGAGCCGAGCACGCGCGACGCCGTGGCAACGGTGTTCGGGCAGGTGACTTTCGTCATCGCCGCGGTGATCGGCCTGTCCTACGCGGGGCTGGATCTGAGCAAGCTGGCGATCGTCGCCGGCGCGCTGTCGGTGGGTATCGGCTTCGGCCTGCAGAACATCGTCAACAATTTTGTTTCCGGCCTGATCCTGCTGTTCGAGCGACCGGTGCGCACCGGTGATTACATCTACGTCGGCGCGACGGAAGGTATCGTTCGCAAGATGCGGATTCGCGCTACGGAAATCGAGACGGGCGACCGGGATACGGTGATCGTGCCGAACTCCGTGTTGCTGTCGTCGCATTTGCGAAACCGCAATCTGCGCAGCCGGCAGGGCCGTGTGACGCTGACGATCGGCGTCGCCTACGACAGTGATCCGCGTCGCGTCTGCGAGCTGCTGCTCGAGATCGCCAATGCGCATCCGGGGGTGATTCGCGCCGGGCAAATTGCCGGCCTGCCGGGCCCCGGGGTCTCGCTCACCAGCTTCGGCAGCAGCACGCTGGATTTCGAATTGCAGGCGCAGATCCTGTCGGCCGACGCCAAGGGCGGTATCGCCAGCGATCTGCGCTTCTCCATCCTCGAGACCTTTCGTCGCGAAGGTATCGAGCTGCCGTTTCCGCAGCAGGATGTGCGTTTGCGCGGTACCGTCGCGACCAGCGGCGGCGTGCAGGATGCAAGCATGCACGGCACCGCGATCAGCCTCGACTGACGCCGCTGTCGGCGTCAGCCGACCGGCGATGCCGGCGAACCTCCTTTTCGGCCGCGCTGGTCGCAGTGGCGCGCCGCAGGCTTCAGAGCTCGGCTATCGTGCACGGCGCTTCAGGCCTTTTGCCTGATTGCGGCGTGCCCGCCATACCCGAGGTCGAGATGCCTTTGTGCCGTAACGACGAGTCGATGTCCGCCAGATCCTCTCGTCCGCTGAGAGCCTCACTGGCGCTGCTGGCGGCAACGCTGCTGGTAGCTGCTTGTGGCGGCGGTGGAGGCCAGAGCGCTCCAGTCGTGACGCCAGGTGCCGGTGAAACGCCAGGGCCGGTGGCCCCCGCGCCGACGGAGCCGGCCCCGACGCCGGAACCGGAGGCCGAGATAGCGGAGGCGATCGATCTGCGCCACTGGCGCGTGACGGTGCCCGCCGACAGCAATGGCTCGACGTACGGCACCGCGACGACGATCAGCGCGGCGCAGCTCACGGCCGCTCCGCCTTACGAGTCGACCTGGTTCTACAAGGCGGCCGATGATGCGCTGACCTTCTGGGTGCCGGTCAACGGCGCCATCAGCGGCAGCTCTTCATATCCGCGTTCGGAATTGCGGGAGATGATGGAGCCTGGCAATGCCGCGGTGAACTGGTCGAGCTGGCAGGACGCCGAATTGCGGGCGCGCTGCGCCGTGCAGCAGGTACCGCCATCGACGGGGCGGGTGACGATCGGTCAGGTGCATGGCTACAAGAGCCCCTTGCCGCTGCTCATGCTGCAATACATCTATTCCGCCAGCGCCGGCAGCGGCAGCGTGGAGGCGGTGATCTATCCTTCACCCACTGCGACGGCCGGCCAGCGCCTGCGACAGACGCTGATCAAAGGCATCACCCTTGGCCAGCGCTTCGACTACCGCATTGCCGTCAAGGCCGGCGTGCTGCATGTCGAGGTCAACGGTCAGACGCTCGACTACACCATCGGCACGGCCTGGTCCGGCGTCGGGCACTACTTCAAGGCCGGAGCCTACATCCCGGAATCCGGCAGCAGCAGTGCCGACGGCGCCAAGGTCGCCTTCTACCGGCTGCTCGCCATTCATCGCTGAATTTCGCTGCTGAATTTCGCTGAACCTGTACAGCGGCCATTCGGTCGAACCGGCTAGCATCGCCGCTGCACGGCCATGCCGGCCGGCAACGAGGCGAGAGACGAGGAGTTCCCGATGAAGATCGTGCAATGGGCTGCGTGCCTGATCTGCGGCTTGGCTCCGGCCGTGGCTGCGGCCGAGGGTTTCTATGGCGGCGGTTCGGCGCTTTATGTCGACCGGCCGGACTATGACAATGTCGAGAGCTCGGCCGGCGGCAAGGCTTTCTTCGGATTCCGCTTCGACCCGCTGCCGCTGTTCGTCGAGGCCAGTTATCTGGATACCGGCAAGGCCGATATAGATCCCGACTACTACGTGCTCGAAGACACCTCGCTGCGCTTTCGCGGCTACACGCTCGGCGCCGGCCTGTTCCTGCCGCTGACGCGCGAGGGCTCCGGCGTCTGGCTGCGCGGCGACTACTACGGCGGCGACACCAAGGTGCAGGACCCGCTGGGCAGCGATACCGAATCGGCCAGCGGTGGCGGCCTCGGCATCGGCTTCAACTGGAAATTCAATGACTGGGTCGGCCTGCGGCTGGAGTACCAGGCTCTGTTTCGCGTCAATGACTTCGGCGACGACGAGGACATCAGCATTCTCGGCGCCGGCCTGATCTTCGAGTTTCCCACCGTGCGTCGCCCGCCGCCGCCGCGTCAGCGGCGGACCGCGTATCCACAGCCGTCGAGCTATCCGCCGCCGGCGCGTGGAAGCTATGAGCCGGCACCGCCAGCGCCGGCCGCCTCGTCCGCCGTCAGCGAGCGCATCGTCGTCGACGCCGCGCTGAAGTCGCAGCCGCGCCAGGGCAGCGCCACGCTGGCCACGCTGCCCGCCGGCACCGTCGTCACGACCGACGAGCACAAGGACAACGTCGAGGGCCGCTGGTGGTTCGTGCAGTACGAGCGCTACAGCGGCTGGGTCGCCGACGACGCCTTCAGCGCCGACTAGCGCTAACAGGCCCTAGCCGGTGCCGGCTTCCTCCGGCGTCCGCGCGCTGATCGCCAGCGCGTGGATGTCGGAGTCCATCAGGGTGCCGAGCGCCGCGTATACGGCGCGATGCCGCGCCAGCAAGGACTGGCCGGTAAAGGCGTCGGCGACGATCGTCACGCTGAAGTGACCGCGACCGCTGCGCGCACCGGCGTGACCGGCATGCAGATGACTGTCGTCGCGGATATCCAGCTGCTGCGGCGCGAACGCGGTCTGCAAGCGCTCCTGGATCAGGGCGATGCGCTGGGCGCTCACTTGGGCAGTGCCTGCACGAACGGGTAGACGTCGATCGACACATAGACGCCTGCGGCGACGTATGGATCGGCGTCGGCCCAGGCGCGGGCCTCGCTCAGGCTCGCGAATTCGGCGATCACCAGGCTGCCCGAGAAGCCGGCCTCGCCCGGATCGGCGGCATCGACACGCGGCCGTGGACCGGCGAGCACCAGCCGGCCCTGCATCTGCAGCGCCTGCAGGCGTTCCAGATGCGCCGGGCGGTTGGCGCGCCGGGCGGCCAGGCTATCCGGCGCGTCGTGGCCGAGGATGGCGTAGAGCATCAGGGTGCCTTGCCGACGTCGGCGTCCTGCGGCAGGTATTTGCCGAGGAAGGGCAGGTGGGCGATCAGGAACACGAACATCAGCGCAGTGAAGCCGAAGGTCTTGACCTTGATCCAGGTCGCCTCAGAAAAATTGAAGGCGACATAGAGGTTGAGCAGCGCGCAGCCAATGAAAAACAGCGCCCAGGCGAAATTGACCTTGCGCCAGACCGCCTCCGGCAGCGCCACCGTCTTCTGCGGCAACCGCGCCAGCAGCACCTTGTCGCCGATCACGTGGCTGGCCAGCAGTGCCAGGGCGAAAATGCCGTAGACGGCGGTGGGCTTGTACTTGATGAAGGCGGCGTCGTGCACGTACAGCGTCAGGCCACCGAGTACCAGCGCGACGATGGCGGTGACCAGATGCGCCTTGTGCCAGCGGTTTTCGCGCAGCCGGTACCAGAGCACCAGCGCGAACATCGCCGCGATCAGGGCCGCCGTGGCGGTGTAGATGTCATACAGCTTCCACGCGCCGATGAAAATCAGGGCGGGAAGGAAATCGAGAAAGGCATTCATGGCCAGGCATTGTATCGCCCGGCATTCGCGGCTGCGGGCGGCGGGCGGGTTATGCTAGCGGCCGCGCGCTTCGCCAACCTCGGGATGGCCGCTCCTTCCACTCCCTGTTGCGAGACCGCATTCATATGGCACATCTACATTTCATTGGCGGCGAGAAAGGCGGAGTCGGCAAGTCGCTGCTTGCCCGCCTGCTCGCGCAGTACTTCATCGATCACATGATCGACTTCACCGGCTTCGATAGCGATCGCTCGCATGGCGCGCTGCTGCGCTTCTACGCCGCCTACGCGGCGCCGGTCGCGATCGACCGTTACGAGAGCCTGGACAGCATCGCCGAAGCCGCCGCCGCGGCCCCGGACAAGCGCATCGTGGTCGATCTGGCAGCACAGACCTACGGCCTGCTCGCGAAATGGATCGACGATTCGGCGCTGACCGATCTGGCCGAGGAACTCGGCATCAAGATGCATTACTGGCACGTGATGGACACCGGCAAGGATTCCGTCGACCTGCTCGCGCAGTTGCTCGATCGCTTCGGCACCCGGCTGCCGCTGGTGCTGGTCCTCAACGAAGTCCGCGGTGACGATTTCGAGATCCTGCGCCGCTCGCGCCTGCGCGAGCGCGCCGAGGCGCTCGGCGCCAAGGTGATTTCGATCCGCCATCTGCCGGATTCGACGATGGCGCGCATCGACGCCTACAGCAGCAGCTTCTGGGCGGCGACGCAGGCGGGCGACAAGGCCGCCGGTGGCCTGGGCCTGCTGGAGCGCCAGCGCCTGAAGGTCTGGCTGCAGCGCAGCTACGAGCAATTGCAGCTGGTTGATCTCTGAAGATGGCAGAGTGGATCGAACTGCATCCGCAGAACCCGCAGAAGCGGCTGCTCGGGCAGGTTGCGCAAAAAATACGCGATGGGGCGGTGATCGCCTATCCGACTGACTCCTGCTATGCCCTCGGCTGCCATCTCGACGATCGCGGGGCGGCCGAGCGCCTGCGGCGGATTCGTGATTTCGACAAACATCACCAGTTCACGCTGGTCTGCCGCGACCTCTCGGAGATCGCCACCTACGCGCGCGTCGACAATCGCCAGTTCCGGCTCCTCAAGAGCCTGACGCCGGGGCCGTATACCTTCGTGCTGGCGGCGACCAAGGAACTGCCCAAGCGCATCGCGCACGAAAAGCGCAAGACCATCGGCATTCGCGTACCGGAACACACGGTCGCGCAGGCCCTGCTGGAAACGCTGAACGAGCCGCTGATCTCCTGCACGCTGCAGTTCCCGGGCGAGCAGGAGCCCGTGCACACGCCGGAGGATTTCCGTGCACAGCTGGATCGCGCGGTCGACATCGTCATCGATGGCGGCGTCTGCGGCATGCAGCCGACCACGGTGCTCGACCTGAGCGAGGAAGAACCGCGGCTGCTGCGCGCAGGCAAAGGGCCGTGGCCGCTGCACTGAGCTGAGCCCGGCGCGGCGCGCCGGACCCACCTCCGCGCGCGGTCCTTCAGCTCAGATAGATCGACTTGTACTGCAGGTAGCTGTTGACCGCTTCCGGGCCCAGCTCGCGGCCGAGACCGCTGTCCTTGACGCCGCCGAACGGCGCGCCGATGGCGATGTTGTAGCCATTGACGCCGATGCTGCCGGTCTTGACCCGCTGCGCGACGTCGATGCCGCGCTCGCGGTCCGCGGTCCACACCGAGCCGCCGAGGCCATAGCGCGAGTCGTTGGCGATGCGCACTGCGTCGGCATCGTCCTCATAGGGAATCACCGCCAGCACCGGGCCGAAGATCTCCTCGCGGGCGATGACCGCATCGTTGTGCACGTCGGCGAACACCGTGGGCTGCACGAACCAGCCGCGATCCTGTTTCGGCCGGCCGCCGCCGGCAACCAGCCGTGCCTCGGTCTTGCCGATGCCGATGTAGCGTTCGACGCGCTCACGCTGCACCGACGAGGCCATCGGGCCGACCTGCACGCCGCGGTCCAGCGGGTCGCCGACAAGCAGCGACTCGGCCATCGCCGCCAGTGCATCGACGGTTTCCCGGTAGCGCTTGCGCGGTGCCAGCACGCGCGTGCCGGCGATGCAGGCCTGGCCGTTGTTGAAGAACGAGGCCAGCTGCAGGCCCTGCATCACCTGCGTCAGATCGGCGTCGTCGAGGATGATCGCCGCAGACTTGCCGCCCAGCTCCAGCGTCACCGGCCGCAGCAGTTCGCCGCAGACCTTGGCGATCGCGCGGCCGGCGGCGGTCGAGCCGGTGAACGCCACCTTGTCGACACCGGGATGGGCGACCAGGTACGCGCCGACGGCGCGGTCGGCGGCAACCCAGTTGAGCACGCCGGCCGGCACCTGCGCGTCGTTCGCGGCTTGTGCCAGCACGTAGCTGTCCAGCACCGTCGTCGGCGAGGGTTTGATGACCAGCGTGCAGCCGGCCAGCATCGCCGGCGCGATCTTGCTGAAGGCCAGTGCAGCCGGAAAATTCCATGGCACGATCGCCGCGACCACGCCAAGCGCCTCACGCCGCACCAAGGTGTCGAAGGGCGCGGCGGTGCGGCGATCAACGGTGTCGAGCTGCGTCGCCAGGCTGGCGTAGTAACGCAGCAGCCCCAGCGAAAAGCCGGCCTCGAAGTTCTCGCTGTAGAACAGCGGCATGCCGTTCTGCTGGCTGATCAAGCGCGCCATCTCGGCGGCGCGCTTTTCCAGAGCGTCGGCGAAGCGCAGCATCACCGCGGCGCGCTCGGCCGCCGGCCACTGCGGCCAGCCGGATTGATCGAAGGCGGCGCGAGCGGCGGCTACCGCGCGGTCCATGTCGGCTTCGCTGCCTTCCGGAACCTGGGCGAGGGGCTCTTCCGTCGCCGCGCAGATGATGGTGAACTGCCGATCCGTCGCCGGCGCAATCCATTCGCCGCCGACGTAGAAATGGGTCTGTTGCATGTTGCAGGTCTCCTCCGCGATGGTGGCGGATATTTTTATACTGATTTGCATAAAATTACCAACGTGAGAGTTCTTTGATGACGGAGCCTGTCGCCAAGCAGCGCGGCCGCCCGCGCGCCTACGAGCGCGACGCGGTGCTGGAGCGCGCGCTGGAAGTGTTCTGGCGCAAGGGCTTCGCCGCGACCTCGCTCGACGACCTGGTCGCCGCTACCGGCGTCCAGCGGCCGAGCCTGTACGCCGGCTTTGGCGACAAGCAGGCGCTGTACCTGCAGGCGATGGGGCATTTCGTGGCCGACATCTCCGACCGCATCGGCGAGACGCTGTTCGGTGCGCGCCAGCCCGGCGAGCGGGCGGCAGACGTGGTCGAGCGCTGCCTGACGATGATGGCGACGCTCTACACCGCCGATCCGGCCGGCGGTCTCGGCTGTGCGGTGTTCTGCACCACGGTCACCGAGGCGCCGGGCAATGCCGAGATCCGCGGCCTGCTGGCACAATCGCTGACGGCGACCGACGCGTTCTTCGAGCGCTTCCTGCGCGAGGCGCAGGCGACCGGCGAACTGGCCGCCAGCCTCGATGCGGCCGGCACCGCGATGCTGCTGGGCGCCAGCCTGCACAGCCTGGGCCTGCGCGCGCGCGGCGGGCAGGCTGGTGACGACCTCCGGCGCCTGGCCCGCGCCGCCGCCGATCTGCTGCGCATCCACCAGGCGCCGTGAAGCGTCGCCATGGCGGCGTGGCGAACTCCCTATAATCGCCGCATGCCAGCCGATTTCAGTCTCGTCCAGAAGATCGCCATCTGGGCGCTCCCGGTCATTTTCGCCATCACCGTCCACGAGGCGGCGCATGGCTATACCGCGCGCTTCTTCGGCGACCGCACCGCGCAGATGCAGGGGCGCCTGAGCCTCAACCCGCTCAAGCACATCGATCCGGTTGGCACCTTGCTGGTGCCGGGCCTACTGCTGCTGTTGCAGGCCAATTTTCTCTTTGGCTGGGCCAAGCCGGTGCCTGTAGACGTTCGCAATTTGCGCAACCCGCGGCGTGAAATGGCGATCGTCGCAGCTGCGGGGCCAGCAGCCAGTGCCGCGATGATGCTCGGCTGGGGGCTCCTGCTGAAATACGCAATAAGCGTTGACGATAGCGGTGAAGGTCTGTGGATGGGGCTGAGATACATGGCGGTGGCCGGTATCCAGATCAATATGATTTTATTCGTCCTCAATCTCATTCCGCTGCCACCGCTCGACGGCGGCCGCGTCGTCGCCGGCCTGCTGCCGCCGCGGCTGGCCTACTCGTATTCCAAGATCGAGCCTTACGGCCTGATCATCCTCGTCGTGCTGATGGCCACCGGCATCCTCGGCAAGATCATGTACTTCCCGCTGGCGATGTCGGAATACACCCTGTTCTCCCTGCTCGGCCTCGGTGCCGGCTCACCTCTGCTTCCGTCCACGTGAACGCATCCGCCTCCAAGCCGGTCGTGCTGTCCGGCATCCAGCCCTCCGGTCGTCTGACGCTCGGCAACTACCTCGGCGCGCTGAAGAACTGGGTCCAGCTCAATCAGCAGTTCGACTGCTACTACATGCTGGTCGACCTGCACGCGATCACCGTCCGCCAGGATCCGAAAATCCTGCGCGAGCGCTGCTACGAATTCCTGGCGCTGTACATCGCCTGCGGGCTCGATCCGGCGCAGAACACGCTGTTCGTGCAGAGCCATGTGCCGGCGCACGCGCGCCTGGGCTGGATCCTCAACTGCTACACGCAGATGGGCGAGTTGAACCGCATGACGCAGTTCAAGGACAAGAGCGCCAAGCACGCGGACAACATCAATGCCGGCCTGTTCGGCTACCCGGTGCTGATGGCGGCGGACATCCTGCTCTATCAGGCCAAACAGGTGCCGGTCGGCGATGATCAGAAGCAGCATCTGGAACTGACGCGCGACGTGGCGACGCGCTTCAACAACATCTACGGCCCGGTCTTCACGGTGCCGGAGCCGATGATCCCGCCGGTCGGCGCGCGCATCATGAGCCTGCAGGAGCCGACCAAGAAGATGAGCAAGTCGGACGAGGCGGAAACCAACGCGATCTACCTGCTCGATCCGATCGACACCATCACCCGCAAGATCAAGCGCGCCGTCACCGATCTGGGCAACGAGATCCGCTACGACCTCGCCGAGAAACCCGGCGTCTCCAACCTGATGTCGATCCTTTCGGCCTGCACCGGCGAATCCTTCGACAGCATCGTGGAGCGCTACAACGGCCAGGGCTACGGCAAGTTCAAGCAGGCCTGCGCCGATGCCGTCGTCGCCTGCCTGGAGCCGGTGCAGCAGAAATACCGCGACGTCCGCGACGACACCGAGGGCCTGCGCAAAGTGCTGCGCGCCGGTGCGCAGACCGCGTCCGCCACTGCCGACCGCACGCTGCTGCGCGTCCACGAGGCGCTGGGTTTCATCCCGGAATGAACGGATGAACGATTCCGTCGAACAGGCGCCTGCTGCGGAAAACGCAGCGACAGCGGAAACGCTGAAGGCGCCGCGCGTCCACGGCCAGGCGCTGGACAAGCTGCCGGAGGACCTCTACATCCCGCCGGATGCGATGGAGGTATTTCTCGAAGCCTTCGAGGGTCCGCTCGACCTGCTGCTGTACCTGATCCGC
>CBINNP010000013.1:0-30621 GCA_966252075.1 uncultured Solimonas sp. | reverse complement strand
CTGGCCGCAAAGCGGGTGGCATCACAGCGGCGGCCATAGCGTTAACAGGCCCTAGGAACCGGCCGTGCGCGCCCCGACCGGGCGCTGGATCGATCCGATGCTGCACTGCACTAGGCGACGGCGCGCGCGCTTGGAATAATGCCGCCGAGGCATCGAGGCATCGAGGCATCGAGGCTCCGATCGCCGCCGCCCCCGAGGCAGGCGCATCCGGGGATGCAGTTTTTCCAGCGAGGGGAAGGTCTTGTCTGCATACGAAACGAAGTCGGTCATGAAGGCGACGCGATCGGCGAAGCGGTTGATTCAGAGCGTGGCCTGCGCCGGCCTCGCATTGACGGCCGGCCAGGCCGGCGCCGCGGGGGCTTTCACCAGTTTCGAGGCGCCGCGCGGCTACGCGGCGGCGTCGATCCAGTCGCCGGTGGCGTTCGGCGGCAGCTGGGGCTCGGTGGGCGTCGGCATGGTCGGCGTCAAGCGCGCCGAAGGGCGTAGCGATTCCTCGGCCGCTGTCGCGCTGGGCCTCGGCGATCCGGATGACTTCATCGGCGTCGACGGCGCGGCCGTGTTCTCGTCCTTGCTCGACGACGACGGTAGCCAGGAGGGCTTCGGCGATGTCGGCAGTTTCGAGCTGAAGCTGCACCGCAACCTCGGCAACTACACCGCGATCGCCGTCGGTGGCACCTCGCTGTGGAGCTGGGGCAATGATCCGGGCTTCGAGCGCAATAACCCCGAGGGCTATTACGGCGCCGTCACGCACGCCAGCTTCATCGGCGACCACGTGCTGATGCTGACCGGCGGCATCGGCAAGAACCCGGTCAACAAGCCCGACAACAAGGGCGACTTTGGCGACGATATCGATCTGTTCGGCTCGGCGGCCTATTACATGACGACCTGGTCATCGCTGATCGCCGAGTACAACGGCTTTCTCGCCAACCTGGGCTTTTCGGTCGCGCCGCTGCCGCGCTGGCTGCCGCTGACGGTGACGGCCGGCGCGGCCGACATCTTCACGCAGCACAACAAGAATCCCCGACTGGTCGTGGCGGTCAGCCTCGGCTTCCAGTTCTAGATCAGGAGCCTGGCCATGAAACTCTTGAAGCGTGTGACCGTGCTGGCGCTGCCCGCAGTGGCCTGTGTTGCCGAAGCCGGCGTGCCGATGGATTCGTTCAACGCCATCAACGCCGGTCTCGCGCCGTCGCTGGCGATCCAGCGCAATGACGCCGGAACCACGGCGGACGGCCGCGGCGGTCCGCAGGGCGCCTTGCTGGAAATGGCGCGTCGACAGCTGAGCACGCCGGCGGTGGGCGCGCCGGCCGGTGCCAGCGTGCCGCCGCCACCACCGGACGGCGAGGCCGCTCCGTAAGTCAGCGACTCAGCCGGGCGGCCATTTGAGCGGCCGCCCGGCGATGATGTGCAGATGGATGTGGAACACCGACTGGCCGGCGGCCGCGCCGTTGTTGACGACCAGCCGGAACGCCTCGCCGTAGCCTTCCTGCGCGGCGATCTTCGGCGCGGTCAGCAGCAGATGGCCGAGCAGCGCCTGGTCGCTGGCGCCGGCATCGCAGAGGCGCGCGAGCGGCTTGCGCGGCACCAGTTGCACATGCAGCGGGGCTTGCGGGTTGATGTCGCGAAAGGCCACGCACAAGTCGTCCTCGTAGACGATGTCGGCGGGGATCTCGCGATCACAGATTTTCTCGAACAGCGTCTTGCTCATGGCCGCTCCAGTGATAAGCCGGGTACTGCGCGGGGCGACTTGATAGCATACCGCCGCCGCACAAGGCGACCCGATGAGTAAAAAAACAAAACTGGACCGCGAAGCCTGGCCCACCTATCGCCGTTTGCTGGGCTACTCACTGCCGCATTGGCCGATCATGCTGCTGGCGTTTGTCGCCACCGCCGGCATGGCCGCGGTCGACACGGCATTCGCGGCCCTGATCAAGCCGCTGCTGGATCTCGCCTTTGTCGCCAAGAACCAGGACTACATCCGTCTGGTGCCGTTCTACATCGTCGGCCTGTTCACCCTGCGCGGCGTGACCTACTTCGTCTCGACCTATGGCATGACCTGGGTCGCGCGGCGTGTCGTCAAGGACATGCGTGAGCGGGTTTTCAACAAGCTGCTGACGCTGCCCTCGCGCTTCTATGACCGCGTCAACTCCTCGCAACTGGTGGCGCGGCTGACCTATTTCGTCGACCAGATCGCCGAGGCGACGACGACCGTGCTGACGGCGACGCTCAAGGACGGGCTCACCGTCGTCTTCTATATCGGCTACATGTTCTATCTGAACTGGAAGCTGACCAGCTTTGCCTTCGTGGTGATGCCGATCATCGCGTTGATCATCGGCTATGTGACGCGGCGCTTCCGCAAGATCAGCGTGCGCATCCAGGACAGCATCAGCGGTGTGACCGAGGCGGTCGACGAGGCGGTGCTCGGCCAGCGCGTGATCAAGCTCAGCAATGGCCAGGAGTTCGAACGCCGGCACTTCGACGGGATCAACGAGAACAATCGCTGGCTGAGCATGAAGATCGTCGCGACGCGTGCCGGCAGCGCCGCGCTGATCCAGTTCATCGCCGCCTGGGCGGTGGCGGCGATCGTCTACTTCGCGACGCAGCCCAGCATGATCGCGCAGATGACGCCGGGCACCTTCGCCGCGTTCATGCTGGCGATGCTGTCCTTGCTGCAGCCGATCAAGGGCATGGGCGGCGTCAACGAGAAGCTGCAGCGGGCGATCGCCGCCGGCATCGAGCTGTTCAAGCTGCTCGACGAGGCGCCTGAGCCTTCGCAGGGCTCGCGCCCTTTGCCGCGGGCGCGCGGCGCGATCGAATTCCGCGACGTGCGCGTGCGCTACGAAAGTCAGGAGCAGGACGCATTGCGCGGTGTCAGCCTGAAGATCGAGCCCGGCCAGACGGTGGCCTTCGTCGGCCGCTCCGGCAGCGGCAAGTCGACGCTGCTGTCGCTGCTGCCGCGCTTCTACGACGTCGACGCCGGCCAGATCCTGCTCGACGGTCACGATATTCGCGATTATCCGCTGCGCGAGCTGCGCAGCCAGATCGCGCTGGTCGATCAGCAGGTGCGGCTGTTCAACGCCAGCATCGCCGAGAACATCGCCTACGGGTTCGAGCCCATGCCCGATGCGACGCAGATCGCCGACGCGGCACGCCGTGCCCACGCGCTGGAATTCATCGACAGGCTGCCGCAGGGCCTGCAGACGCAGGTCGGCCAGAACGGTGCCAAGCTGTCGGGCGGGCAGCGCCAGCGCGTGGCGATCGCCCGCGCGCTGCTGAAGAACGCGCCGATCCTGATCCTCGACGAGGCGACCTCGGCGCTCGACACCGAATCGGAGCGGATGATCCAGGCGGCGCTGGAAACGCTGGTCGAAGGGCGCACGACGCTGGTGATCGCGCATCGCCTGTCGACGATCCAGCGCGCCGACCAGATCGTCGTCATGCAGGACGGCCGCATCGCCGAGATCGGTACGCATGAGCAGTTGCTGGCGGCCGACGGCTTCTACGCGGTGCTGTATCGCATGCAGTTCGCCGAGGACGCGCAGCAGACGGGGTCGCGCGGGTGAAGGCCTGGCTGGAGCGGCGCTGGTACACGAATTCGCGTCCGCTCCTGCTGCTGCCGTTCGCCGCGCTCTATGGCGGCGTGGCGCGCGCGCGGCGCCTGCGTCTGCAAGCGCAGGCGCCGCGGCTGCCGCTGCCGATCATCGTCGTCGGCAATATCAGTGTCGGCGGCACCGGCAAGACGCCACTGACGATCGCGCTGGTCGAGGCCCTGCGTGCCTGGGGCTGGCGGCCCGGCGTGATCAGCCGCGGTTACGGCGGTCGCGCGCCGCGATATCCGTGGACGGTCGACGGCGACGGCGATCCCCTGCACAGCGGCGACGAGCCCTTGTTGATCGCGCGCCGCACCGGCTGTCCGGTGGTCGTTGACCCCGATCGCATCGCGGCAGCGCAGGCCTTGCTGGGGCAGGGCGTCGATATCGTCGTCAGCGACGACGGGCTGCAGCACTATCGCCTGCCGCGCGATGTGGAAATCTGCGTCGTCGATGGCCAGCGCGGTCTGGGCAATGGCGCGCTGCTGCCGGCCGGGCCCTTGCGCGAGTCTGCGATGCGTCTGGCCGAAGTCGATTTGATCGTCGTCAACGGTGGCGGCTGGCGCGCGGCGACGACGACGCCGCAAGTCGCCATGCAGCTGCAGCTGGGCGACGCCATCAATCTGCGCGACGGCACGCGGCGCGCCTTGGCGGATTTTCGTGGCGAGCGGCTGCATGCGGTCGCCGGCATCGGTCATCCGCCGCGTTTTTTCGAGGCGCTGCAGCAGCAGGGGCTGCAGTTGCAGCAGCACGCGTTCGCCGATCACCATCGTTACCGTCCCGGCGACTTGCAGTTCGGCGACGAGGCGCCGGTGTTGATGACCGAGAAGGACGCGGTCAAATGCCGGTCCTTCGCGACGGCGCGGCAATGGGCCGTGCCCGTGACGGCGCGGATCGACGAGACGGACTGGCAGCGTGTGCGAGAATGCATCGCCACGCGGTGTCGTGGCAGGGAGGCTTGATGGACAAGAGACTGCTGGAAATCCTCGTGTGTCCGGTGACCAAGGCGTCGCTGGAGTGGCATGCGGATGTCAAGGAATTGTGGTGCCGCGCGTCGCGGTTGGCCTATCCGGTCCGCGACGGCGTGCCGGTGATGCTCGAGGACGAGGCACGCAGCCTTAGCGAGGAGGAACTCGGCGCATGAGCGAGTTCCGCTTCAAGGTCGTGGTGCCGGCGCGCCTGGGTTCGACGCGGTTGCCGCGCAAGGTCTTGCGCGAGATCGGCGGCAAGCCGGTGGTGCAGTACGTCTGGGAGGCGGCCTGCCGCAGTGGCGCCGACGAGGTGGTGATCGCCACCGACTCGGACGAAGTGCAGCGGGTCTGCGCCGCGTTCGGTGCCGACGTGCGGATGACGGCGCCGCAGCATCAGTCCGGGACCGATCGTGCCAACGAGGTTGCGCGTCAGGCCGGCTGGGAACCGGACGTCATTGTCGTCAACCTGCAGGGCGACGAGCCGCTGATGCCGCCGGCGCTGGTGCAGCAGGCCGCCGAACTGCTGGGCAACGATCCTGAGGCGCATATCGCCTCCCTGTGCCATCCGTTGCAGAGCCCGGAAGAGTGGCTCAACCCGAACGTCGTCAAGCTGGTGATGGACCGTCGCAGCTACGCGATGTACTTCTCGCGCGCACCGATTCCGTGGCGCCGCGAAGGTTCGACGCGCGAGCAGCCGCGCTTGCCGGACGGACTCGCGTTCCGCCACATCGGGCTGTACGCCTATCGCGTCGCCGCACTGGCCGACTTCAGTCAGCTGCCGCCGGCACCGCTGGAAGACTGCGAAGCCCTGGAGCAATTGCGCGCGCTGACGCACGGCTTGCGGATCAAGATGGGCATCACCGATGCGCCTCCACCTCGCGGTGTCGATACCGAGGATGATCTGCAGGCGGTCGAGCGGCTGCTGCTGGCGAGCCCCTGAGCCCGGATGGCGGCAACGAAAAAGGCGACCTTCGACGGTCGCCTTTTTCGTTGCGCGAGCGCTGCCTCAGACGGGTTTGTGCTCGTCGTCGCCCGACTCGGGCTTGGCAGCGGCCGGCGCGGCGGCCGCCGCGGCCTCGAACAGCGTGAGGTAGTCGGTGGCCGGAGCGGTGGCGCGGAACTGCGGTGCGCCGCTGGCCGCAGGTTCTGCGCCAGCAGTGGTGTCCGCCGCAGCCGCCGTCTCGACCACAGTGTCAGCCGCTGCCCCGACCGGCGCTGCGGCCTCCTCAGGGGTCACCGGCGCCTCGCTGTCGGACGGTGCCTCTTGCGTCGCCGCCGGTTCGGCCTCGGCGGTCTGGGCCGCAGGTTCAACGACGCTCGCGACCATGACGGGCACGGCGCCTTCCGGTTCGGCCTCGGCCGCCGGCGGTGCAGCCGGTTCGACGTGCTCGGCAATGACAGCGGGTTCGCTGGCAAGCGTGACCACGGCGGGTTCGTCGTTGACTCGCTCGATCGGTGTCTGAGCCTGCGGCTCGGGCGTCACCGGTTCGACGGCGGCCGGCACCTCTGCGCTGATCGGCGAGAACGTCGCCTCGCGCGGCACTTCGCGCAGCAGGGGCAGTTGCGTGGCCGCGCGTTCGGTGGTCGCTGGCGTGCCGGCGCTGGCGCCATCACTGGACTCATCGCTGGAGTCATTGCCGCTGGCCTGCACCGCAACGTCGGCTGCATCGGCGAGCTCCTCGCCGTCGGCTTCGCCTACCGCGACGCCGGCTGCCGCTGCAGCCGCGCCGCCGCGATCGCCGCCACGGCCGCGGCCACGACGGCGGCGACGGCCGCCGCCTTCGCGCGGCTCACGTGCCGGTGCGGCGGCGTCGCCAGCGGTCTGCAGCGTTTCGTCGATAACGGCGTCGACCGGCGCCACGGCGCCATCGGACAAGGCCTTGGCCTGGACATCGGCCAGCGCTGCGGCTTCCGCACGCGGCGGGCGCGGCGCCTGCGCATTGCGTGGCGCCTGCTGCTGCGGATTCTGCTGGCCACCGCGCTGCTGCTGCGGCTGCGGGTTGCCCGGATTGCGCGGCGGATTCTGCTGTTGCGGGCGCTGCTGCTGCGGCTGCTGGCCGCCGGCATGGCGCGGCGCCTGCGGGCTGTTCTGCTGGCCGCGCTGCTGCGGCTGCTGGGCGTTGCGGCTGCCCTGCGCCTGGCCGCGTTCGCCGCGCTCGCCGCGGCGCTGATCACGGCGCTGGTCGTTGCGTCCGCCGCGTTCATCGCGACGACCGTCGCGACGAGCCGCCGGGGCTTTCGGCGGTACTGCCGCTTCGGTGGTCTTGGTGCCAAAGCCCAGCAGACGCATCAGCCGCGTCCAGAAGCTTTCGCCGCTGACGACGACGGGCTGCACGATCACCGTTGCGGGCTGCGCCTGCTGGATGACCACCGGCGCCGGCGTCGACGGCAGGATCTGCTTGACTGCGGGCTCCACCAGCACGCGCACCGGCGCCGGGCCCTTGCTCTCTTCCTGCGCCTTGGCGTCGAAATCCTGGGCGATCTGATAGCTGATCGCTGCGTTGTTGTCCTGCTGCAGGTGATCGGCGCGGACGCGGCGGATCTCGTAGTTCGGCGTGTGCAGCGTGGCGTTCGGCACCAGCGTGATCTGCGTGCGGTAGCGGGCCTCGATCTCGCGGACCGCCAGGCGCTTTTCGTTGAGCAGGAAGGTGCCGACGTCGACCGGCACCTGGGCGATGACGCGGCCGGTGCGGTCCTTCATCGCCTCTTCCTCGATCAGGCGCAGGATCGACAGCGCCAGCGACTCGACGCTGCGGATGTGGCCGCGGCCCGAGCAGCGCGGGCAGGGGATCTGCGTGTGCTCGCCCAGGCTCGGGCGCAGTCGCTGGCGCGACAGCTCCAGCAGGCCGAAGCGCGAGATCTTGCCCAGCTGGATGCGCGCGCGGTCCATCTCGACGGCGCGTTCGAGGCGCTTCTCGACCTCGCGCTGGTTCTTCGTCGAATTCATGTCGATGAAGTCGATGACGATCAGGCCGCCGTGATCGCGCAGGCGCAGCTGGCGGGCGATCTCGTCCGCCGCTTCCAGATTGGTGTTGAGCGCGGTGTCCTCGATGCTGCCGCCGCCGGTGGCCTTGGCGGAGTTGATGTCGATCGCGGTCAGTGCTTCGCCGTGGTCGATGACGATGGAGCCGCCGGACGGCAGGCGCACGGTGCGCTCGTGGGCCGATTCGATCTGCGATTCGATCTGATAGCGCGAGAACAGCGGGATCTCGTCCCTGTAGAGCTTGAGCCGCTGCAGGTGCTGCGGCATCACGTGCTCCATATGGGAGCGTGCCTGCTCGTAGATCTCCGGGTTGTCGATGACGACTTCACCGATGTCGGCGCGCAGGTAGTCACGCAGCGCGCGCAGGATGATGTTGTTTTCCTGGTAGATCAGGAACGCGCCCGGGCGCTCGGCGGCGGCCTTCTCGATCGCCTGCCAGATTTCGACCAGGTAATTGGCGTCCCACTGGATCTCTTCGACGGTGCGGCCGACGCCATTGGAGCGGATGATCACGCCCATGCCGTCCGGCAGCTCCAGCGCGTCGAGCACCGCCTTGGCTTCCTCGCGCTCGTCGCCCTCGGCGCGGCGCGAGACACCGCCGGCCTTGGGGTTGTTCGGCATCAGCACCAGATAGCGGCCGGCCAGCGAGACATAGGTGGTAAGGGCCGCGCCCTTGTTGCCGCGCTCTTCCTTCTCGACCTGGACGATGATTTCCTGGCCTTCCTCAAGCTGCTCGCGCAGGTTGCCGCTGGACTTGCCGTCCTTGAAGTACGACTTGGCGATTTCCTTGACCGGCAGGAACCCGTGGCGGTCGGCGCCGTAATCGATGAAGCAGGCCTCCAGCGAGGGTTCGACGCGAGTGATGCGGCCCTTGTAGACGTTGCCCTTTTTCTGTTCGCGGGCAGCGGTCTCGATATCAAGATCCTGTAGCTTCTGTCCGTCGACAATCGCTACGCGCAGCTCCTCGCGCTGCGTAGCGTTGATCAGTATGCGTTTCATCGTGATGGTCCCATGGAGCGCGCAAGGCGGCGGCAACGGACGGGGCCGGCATAACGCGGTATTCGCGATTGCTCATGGCGTGTCCTTGCGGCGGTCGCGCGGCAAAAAGTTGTTGACGAGGCCGCGACGCGGAAATGGCGCCACGGCTGGAATTCGGAGCGGATGCGGGGCTGTTACACTAACGGCACGCCCTTCATCTCATTTTTCTTCCGTAACCGCCGATTCGGGAACGGAAAATTTTCGCCCGAACCGACGGATTCCATATTTTGACACAAGATCGTCCACAAGTCAGATACGTTTCGATCGGGCCCGGCGAAGATGGGCAAAGAGTCGACAATTTCCTTTTAAAACAGCTTCCTGGCGTGCCGAAATCGCATGTTTATCGGCTCCTGCGCTCAGGCCAGGTGCGGGTCAATGGCGGCCGCGTCAAGGCCGAGCGAAAACTGGCTTCCGGCGAGGAAGTGAGAATTCCGCCGGTCCGCGATGTCGACAAGAGCCAGTCCGTGCGGCCGCCGGATGCGATGCTCAACCGCCTGCGCGACGCCATCATCCACGAGGATGAGCATTATCTGGCCCTGACCAAACCGGCCGGTGTCGCTGCGCACGCCGGCAGTGGTGTGCCGTACGGCGTCATCGAAGTGGTCCGCGCCTGGAACCGCTACGAATTCGTGGAGTTGGTTCACCGCCTGGACCGCGACACCAGCGGCGTGCTGCTTCTGGCCAAGAGTCGCCAGGCGCTGCTGCGCGGACAGCGGGCGCTGAAATACGGCGAGGCGGAGAAACGCTACTTCGCGTTGCTGATCGGTCGCTGGCGCGGCGAGGATCGCGACGTCGATGCTGCGCTGGCGCGCAGCAAGCTGGCCGGTGGCGAGCGGCGCGTGCAGATCGATGAGGACGACGGCAAGCCGTCGAAGTCGCGATTTTCGCCTAAAAGTCGTTATCGCGACGCGACCTTGTGTGAAGTGCAGATCTTCTCCGGCCGCACGCACCAGATCCGCGTGCACGCGCTGGCGCTCGGACATCCGGTGGCCGGTGACAGCAAATACGGCGAGCGCGATGACAACAAGCCGCTGCGCGAGCTGGGCCTCAAGCGCATGTTCCTGCATTCGCACTTCCTGAAGCTGCCCGCGACACCGGAGTTCCGGCCGCTGCTGCTGAACTCGCCGATGCCGGATGAATTGCGCGACGTGCTCGAGCGCTTGCCCAAGCTGCGCTGAGCGTACCGTCCATGGATCGCGTCAAGCTGATCATCTTTGACTGGGATGGCACGCTCGCCGATTCGGCGGCGATGATCGTCGGCAGCATGCAGCGCGCGATCGCGCTGCTTGATCTGCCGCCGCGCGACGATCAGCAGGTTCGCGAGCTGATCGGGCTGGGGCTCGACGAGGCCTTGCAGGCGCTGTATCCGGATGCCGATGTCGTCGCCCTGCGACAACTGCTGGAAAACTACCGCCGGCAATGGCTCGGCGCGGGCGCGGCCGAGGCCGCCCTGTTCGCCGGCGGCTTGTCGGCATTGCAGGCCTTGCACGGCGACGGTTTCCACCTCGCGATCGCCACCGGCAAGAGCCGTCGCGGTCTGGACCGCTCGCTCAGGCATCACGTCGAAGTGCGCGATCTGATCCGTGCCTCGCGCACCGCCGACGAGACGCGCTCCAAGCCGGACCCCTTGATGCTGACCGAGCTGCTCGCGCACGCCGGTTTGCAGGCGCATGAAGCGCTGATGGTCGGTGACACCGAGTTCGACGTGGCGATGGCAGTCTCGATCGGCATGCCGGCCGTCGGCGTGACCTGCGGCGTGCACGCGCCCGAACGCCTGCGGCAGGCCGGGGCACTGGCCTTGCTGGACCAGGTCGCTGATCTGCCGGGCTGGTTGGCCGCCGCGCGCGGCTACGGCAACTGAAAGCCGGCGCGCCGCAGCAGCGTACTGGTGGCGATCAGCGGCAGACCGATCAACGCGGTCGGATCCTCGCTGTCGATCGCTTCGAACAGGGTGATGCCGTAGCCCTCGCACTTGAAGCTGCCGGCGCAGTCGAGCGCCGGCTCGGCGGCGACATAACGCGCGATGGCGTTTTCGTCGAGCTGGCGGAACCGTACCGTGGTGATATCGAGCATTTCGAAGCGCTGACCCTGGCCCAGCAGCGCCACCGCCGTGAGGAACTGCACGCGGCGACCGGAGCAAAGCGCCAGCTGCCGACGTGCCGACGCGACATCGCCGGGCTTGCCGAGCAGCTCGCCGCCGTCGAGCGCGGCGATCTGGTCCGAGCCGAGAATCCAGGCCTGCGGATGCTGCGCGGCCAGCGCGCCGGCCTTGACGCGGGCCAGCCGCCGCACCAGCGCCGCGGCGGCTTCGCCCGGCAACGGTGTTTCGTCGGCTGCCGAGGCCTGGGCGGTGAAGGGCAGGCGCAGCCTGCCGAGCAATTCGGCGCGATAGCGCGACGCAGACGCAAGGATCAGCTCGGGTTCCACATTAATCATTGAATTCTTTGACTCTTGGCGGTCGCGTCACTATCATGCGCGACCCTTTTCGGGGCCCGATCAACAGGCTGGACGCATGCCGGTTCCGCAGACAGTCAGAGTGACGGCAGCGATGGCGCAGCGGCAAGCGTATCGCGGCGATTTGCCCTTCGACAGCATGCCGCGCTTGCGCGAAACGCTGGCGCATGGCGAAGGCGCCCTGCAGATCGATCTGCAGGCTGGCAAGGAACGCGGGCGCGAACGTCTGCGCGGCACGGTGCGCGGCGAGTTGCCACTGGTCTGCAGCCGCTGCGAGCAGGTTTTCACCTGGCCGCTGGATGTGACGCTGGACCTCTGTCTGGTCCATAGCGAAGAGGAAGAGCAGGCCGTGTTGCATGACACGGACCCGTATGTCGTGGCTGACGACAGCCTGCCGCTGCGAGAGCTCGTCGAGGACGAGACGCTGCTGGCGCTGCCGATGCTGCCGCGCTGCGAATCATGCGAAAATGCAGTACAGGCCGCGCCGACAGCTTCGGCGGACGACGCGGCAAGCCGGGGGGAAGCCCCGGCCGAAGGGCCCTTTGCGGCATTAAAGAAGCAGCTGAAAAGCAAACAGCAGTAGGGCCGTAAAGCCCGACGGAGTGCACCATGGCAGTTCAAGATTCCAAGAAGTCGCGTCAGTACCGTGGCCATCGCTACGCCCAGTGGAAGAACAAGGCGCAGGCTCCGGCCCTGTCGACCGATCCGACTTCCGGTGAGACGCACCTGCGTCATCACGTGACCGCCGACGGTTACTACCGCGGCAAGAAGGTCATCGACAAGTCGCCGGCGGCCGACACCGCCGAATAACGAGCGCGCGGGCATGCCGTTATCGGCTCCCGTTGTTCTCGCCATCGACGCCATGAGCGGCGACCACGGCCTGGAAATGGCCGTGGACGCCGCTTTACTCGTTCTGGGTGAAAAGCCTGCGCTGCAGTTGGTTCTCGTCGGCGACGAGCACGAACTCGGCGTGGCGCTGTCGCGTCGCCGTCCGGCAGCCAGGGTCCGCGAGCGTATCCGCGTCGAGCACGCCAGCGAAGTCGTCGGCATGGACGAATCGCCGTCGAAGGCGTTGCGCAACAAGAAAGATTCATCGATGCGCGTCGCGATCAATCTGGTCCGCGACCGGCGCGCCCATGCGGCCGTCTCCGCCGGCAATACCGGCGCGCTGATGGCGACCGCCAAGTTCGTTCTCAAGACGCTGCCCGGCATCGACCGGCCGGCGATCATTTCACAGATCCCCTCGGTCAACGGCCACGTCCACATGCTGGATCTCGGCGCCAATGCGCAATGCACGGCCGAGCAGTTGTTTCAGTTCGCGGTGATGGGCTCGGCCTTCGTCACCGCCGTGCGTGGCGTCGAGCGTCCGCGGGTGGCCTTGCTCAACATCGGCGAGGAAGAGATCAAGGGTAACGAGGTCATCAAGCAGACGGCGCAGCAGTTGCAGACCTCGGCGCTCAACTATGTCGGCTATGTCGAAGCCGACGGCATCTTCTTCCGCGACGTCGACGTGGTGGTCTGCGACGGTTTTACCGGCAACATCGCGCTGAAGTCGGGCGAGGGCGTCGCCAAGATGATCCGCCAGTTCCTGCGCGAGGAATTCAGCCGATCCGCGCTGACCAAGTTGGCGGCGCTGGCCGCCATGCCGGTGCTCAAAGCGCTCGGCGGCCGTGTCGATCCGCGCAACTACAACGGCGCCACTTTCGTGGGCTTGAGCGGCCTGGTCGTCAAGTCGCATGGCAGCGCCGACGCGCAGGCTTTCGCCTCGGCGATCAAGGTTGCGCTGCGCGAGGTCGAGCACGAGGTGCCGACGCGGACGATGCGCCTGCTCGAAGCCACGCTGCCCCCTTCTCCCGGGCTGGCGTCGACCGGCTAGCCGCCGCGGGTTCAGCGAGGCTGGCTAGAATCCTGCGAGCTGGCGTGCTCGCCGATTCACCTCTGCCAAGTCCCATGCCCGAGTCTCAAGCATCCAATGGCCCCCTGCTGGTGGCCGACATCGGCGGCACCAACGCGCGCTTCGCGCTGGCCGAACGCCACGCCGGCGGCATCGCGCTGCAGCATCCGCTGGAACTACCGGCCGTCGAGTTCGCGAGCCCCGCTGCTGCCGCGCGCCATTACCTCGATCGGCATGCCGCTGCACTGAAACAGCTGCCAACGCGAGCCGTGTTCGCAGTGGCGTCGCCGGTTACCGCCGACCGCATCCAGTTCACCAACAGCCCGTGGAGCTTCTCGGCCGCCGCGCTGCGCGAAGAACTGCAGCTGCAACAATTTGACGTCATCAATGACTTCGCGGCGATCGGCCATGCCATCGCCGCACTGGCCGCGCAGGATCTGCGCGCGATCGGCGAGGTCGCAGCCGCGCCGATCAAGCCGGACGGCCGCTACGTGGTGCTGGGCCCCGGTACCGGTCTCGGTGTCTGCGGCCTGCTGCGCGTGCAGGGTCGTTCGGTGGTGCTCGAAACCGAGGGCGGTCATGTCGGCTTTGCGCCGACGGACGCGCGTGAACTGGAGGTGCTGCGCGTCCTGCTGCGCCGTTACCCGCGCGTTTCAGCCGAGCGCCTGCTCTCCGGACCAGGCCTGCTCAATCTGCACGGCGCGCTGTGCGAACTCGACGGCGTCACCGAGGCCGCCGACACGCCCGCAGCGGTGAGCGCATGGGCGGCGTACGATCCGCAGAGCCGCGCAGCGGAAGCCGTAGCACGCTTCGCCGAACTGCTCGGCAGCTTTGCCGGCGACATGGTGCTGGCGCACGGCGCCTGGGATGGCGTCTATCTGGCCGGCGGAATCACCGCAAAACTGCTGCCTTCGATCGAGGCCGGCGGCTTTCGTACCCGCTTCGAAAGCAAGGGCCGCTTTCAGCCGCTGTTGCAGGGCGTGCCCGTGACTGCGCTGCTGCATCCGCAGCCTGGCCTGCTGGGCGCCGCCGCTTATGGCGGCTGAGCTCAGCCGCCGAGCGCGTTAGCGATCAGACTGGCACCCATCAGCAGGGTCAACGTCTCGAATGCGCGCTTGATGAAGCGATTGCCCTTGAGCAGGCCGAGGTGCGAGCCGAAGTAGCCGCCGGCCAGCCCGCCGATCACCAGCGCCGCGATCCAGTGCCAGGCGACCGGGCCGCTGAGGCCGGCGGTGATGGCGCCGGCGCTATTCCACGCCAGGCCGACCATCAGCATGGTGTAGGCCACGGCCCGGCGGTAGTCGAGGCCGAACCAGCTGAGGAACAGCAGGGTGGCGAATACTCCGGGACCGGACGGCACCAGGCCGGTCAGCCAGCCGACTACGAACACCATCGCGCCGCCCAGCCACAGGCCGCGGCCGCTGAGGTTGCGCGGCGCGGCGTGCAGGCCCAGCTGCGGCCGCAGGATCGAGTAGATGCCCAGGCCGATGTTGATCAGGCCGAAGACGATCTTGCCGCCGTGGTCCGGAATGCTCAGCGCCAGCTGCGTGCCGCCGATCACGCCGGGCAGGCCGAGCGCAGTGCACAGCGCCAGGAAGCGCCAGTCGTGTCCGGGCTCGCGCAACTGCCGCGCCGTGGCACCGACACCCAGGGCGACCACCGCGACTTTGTGCGTGGCGATCGCTGCCGCCAGCGGCAGGCCCAGCAGCACCAGCGCCGGAAACTGCACCAGCCCGGCACCGCCGCCTGCGAGTGCGGAGAAGAAGCTCGCCAGAAAACCGACGCCGAGCAGCAGCGCCTGTTCCAGCCACTCCATACTCACTTGACGAGCTGGTTGAGGTCGAAGATCGGCACCAGGATCGCCAGCACGATCAGCAGCACGATGCCGCCCATGATCACGATCAGCGCCGGCTCGGCGATGCTGACGGTGGTGGCGACCAGCAGCTCGACCTCGCGCTCCTGGTTCTCGGCGGAGCGGTCGAGCATGTCGTCGAGGCGGCCGGACGATTCGCCGCTGGCGATCAGGTGCACGGTGATCGGCGGAAACAGCTTGCTGGCGGCCAGCGAGCGGCTCAGCGTCGCGCCTTCGCGGACCTTGATCGCGGCTTCCTCGATGGCGTCGCGCATCGGCAGATTGCTGACCACCTGCGTGCCGATCCGCATGGCGTCGAGAATCGGCACGCCGGAGCTGAAGAGGATGCCCAGCGTGCGCGTGAAGCGGCCGGTGTTGGCACCGCGCGTCAGGCGACCGATCAACGGCACGCGCAGCAGAAACGTGTGGACGCGGCGCTTGAACGGATCGGCCCGCATCAGCCGCGCGAAGATCGCTGCGCCGATCGCCAGCAGGATCAGGAGGTAGACGCCCCAGTCGCGCAGGAAATCGGACGCCGCGATCATCATCCGCGTCAGCAGCGGCAGCTTGGCGTCGAGGCTGGAGAACACGCCAACCACCTGCGGCACCACATAAGTCAACAGCGCAACCACGACGCCGATCGCGACCACCGTGAGGATGACCGGATAGATCAATGCCAGGCTGACTTTCTGCTTGAGCTGCTGGCGGCGTTCGACGTAATCGGCGAGGCGGTCGAGGATGTAATCCAGCTTGCCGGACTGCTCGCCGGCTTCGACGGTAGCGCGGTACAGCGGCGGGAACGCATTGGGAAACTGGTTCAGCGAGTGCGCCAGCGCATTGCCTTCGACCACACCGGCGCGAACGCCCAGCGCGATGCGCTTGACGCGCTTGGCTTCGCTTTGCTCGGAGACCGCAGTCAAGGCTTCGTCCAGCGGCAAGCCGGAGCGGACCAGGATCGCCAGCTGTCGCGTGAACAGCGCCAGCTCGGCGCCGCTGATGCTGCCGCCGCGCTGGAACGGCGAACTGCTGCGACGTTTGTCGGAAACTTCGTGGACGTCGACCGGTGCCAGTCCGCGCTCGCGCAGCAGCTGGCGCGCATGACGCGGCGTGTCGCCTTCGATCAGGCCTTTCTTCTGCCGGCCCCGGGCGTCCAGGGCGGTGTATTCGTAGGCGGCCAAGACTTACCTGCGGCCCAAGGCCGCGCCATCGCCCCTCGCCCGGCGAGCGGGAGAGGGCAGAACCGTTCGCAGCGCGAGCGGTGGGGTGAGGGCGCGCATCGGCATCAGTCTTCGATCGTCACGCGCAGCACCTCGCGCAGGGTCGTGTGCCCGGCGATGACCTTGTTGCGGCCGGACTGCAGGATGCCCGGGCCTTGCGTGCGCGCGTACGCCTCCAACTGCTGCTCGGAAGCGTTGTCGTGAATCATCGCTTCCAGCTTGCGGTCGACTTCGATCACCTCGTGGATGCCGCTGCGGCCGAGGTAGCCGGTGTGGCGGCACAGCGGGCAGCCGACCGGCTTGTACAGCGTCAGCGGCTGCGAAACATCGAGCGCGAGCTGTTCCTTCTCGGTATCGCTTGCCGCGTACGGCTCCTTGCAGTGCTTGCACAGTTGGCGGACCAGACGCTGTGCCATCAGACCGACCAGCGACGACGACAGCTGGTAGGGCTCCACGCCCATGTCGCGCAGGCGGGTGACGGCGCCGACCGCGGTATTGGTGTGCAGGGTCGACAGCACCAGGTGACCGGTCTGCGAGGCCTGCACGGCGATCTCGGCGGTTTCCAGATCGCGGATTTCACCGACCATCACCACGTCCGGGTCCTGGCGCAGGATCGCGCGCAGGCCGCGCGCGAAGGTCATCTCGACCTTGGTGTTGACCTGGGTCTGACCGACGCCGTCGATGTAGTACTCGATCGGGTCTTCGACCGTCATGATGTTGCGCGTGCGGTCGTTGAGCACGCTCAGCGCCGAGTACAGGGTCGTGGTCTTGCCCGAGCCGGTGGGGCCGGTCACCAGCAGGATGCCGTAGGGGTGATGAATGATGCGCTTGAGCGCGTTGATCGATTCGTCGCTGAGGCCGAGCTGCTCCAGATCGAGCTTCTCCGCCTGCTTGTCGAGGATACGCATCACCACGCGTTCGAGATTGACGCCGGTGGGGATGGTCGACACGCGCACGTCGACCTTGCGTCCGCCAAAGGCGCGCGAGATGCGACCGTCCTGCGGCAGGCGCTTCTCGGCAATGTCGAGCTTGGCCATCACCTTGATGCGCGATACCAGCCGCGGCGCCAGCTGGCGCGGCGGCGACATCACCTCGCGCAGCACGCCGTCGACGCGGAAGCGGATCTGCAGGCGCGCCTCGAAGCTCTCGATATGGATATCCGAGGCGTTCTCGCGGATCGCCTCGACCAGCAGGCCGTTGATGAACTTGATGACCGGTGCGTCATCGTCGGACTCCAGCAGATCCTGGTTGTCCTGCAAGGCATGCGCGAGCGCATCGAGATCGGCCTCGTCGTCCTGCAGGCGGTCCATGAGGCTGGCGGTCGCCGCCGTCTGGCCTTCATAGGTGCGCGACAGCAGCGCGTCGAACTCCGGCACCGTGACGCTGCGCAGCTTCAGCGGGCGGCCGACGAAGCGCCGCGTCTCCTGCACGGCGTCGACCGCCACGCCGGGCCGCGCGACCGCCAGCACGTGATCGCCGCAGTCCTCGGTGACAATCAGACCGTGCCGCTTGGCAAAGGTGAAAGGCGGACGCCGCAGGCTGTCCATGAATCAGTTCGTTGGTGCCGGCGTGCCGGTGACAGCACCCGGGGCTTCGGCGGGCGAGGCTGACGGCACTGCCGCATCGACGGCGCCGGCCGGCGCGGCCGGGGCAGGCGAAGGCGGCGCTGATCCGGGGGCGACCAGCGGCGGCACGAGCTTCGGCGGGCTGTCGTTGAGCACGTCGTCGTAGGGCTTGAGCAGCGGATTGCCGGCACCGCCGACCTGGTTGGCGGCGTCGATCAGCGTCTGCTGCACATTGACGTACTTCTTGCGCGAGTAATAGTCGATGTCGCTGGCCTTGCGCAGGATCGACGGGCGGATGAACAGCATCAGGTTTTTCTTGGTCTTCTTGACCGAGGTACTGCGGAACAGCGCGCCGAAGAAGGGGATGTCGGCGAGGAAGGGAATCGCGCTCTGCGAGGTCTGGATCTGGTCGTCGATCAGGCCACCGATGACGAGAATCTGGCCGTTCTCGATGCCGACCACGTTGGACAGCGTGCGCTTGTTGGTGATCAGGTTGGCGGTGCCGGCGGTGCCGGCGGCGATGCCGGAGATTTCCAGGTTGAGCTTGAGCTTGACGCTGTCGCCCTCGCTGATCTGCGGGGTCACCGACAAGGTCAGGCCGACGTCCTTGCGGTCGATGGTCTGGAACGGATTGACGCTGCCGTTGTTGCTGGAGATGCCGCTGTTGGCGTAGGAGCCGGACAGGAACGGCACTTCCTGGCCCACCGAGAACTTGGCCTCCTCGTTGTCGAGCGTGACCAGCGTCGGCGTCGACAGCACATTGGTGTTGCCATCGCCACGCAGTGCCTGCAACAGCACGCCGAAGGTGGTGTTGCCGCGCGTGCCGCCGCCCACTACGTTGATGCCCTGCGAGACCGCCGCGGCCGCCGCGGACTCGTTGCCGGACTGTGCGAACGCCGACAGCGCCGAGGTGATCGAATCGCTGAGGATGCCGGCCGCCGCGATCTTGTTGGGGTTGTAGACGCCCCAGTTGACGCCGACGTCGCGCTGCTTGTCGGCGCTGACCTCGGCAATGATGCCCTCGACCATTACCTGTGCGCGCTGGATATCGAGCTGGGCGATGACGTCACGGATCTGCCGCATGCCCTTGGGCGGCGCGGTGATGATCAGCGCGTTGGTGTCCTTGTCGGCGAGCACGCGGACGTCGCCGCTGCCGCCGCTGCCGGATGCCGCCGCTGCGGGCGCCGCGGCGCCGCCACCCTTCTGCTCGCCCTGTTTGACTTGCTGGGCATAGCCCTCAAGGATCGGCGCCAGATTTTCGGCGCTGGCGTAGCGCAGGTAGACGACCTGCGTGGAGCCACCATCCGGCAGTTCGACGTCGAGCTGCCTGACGATGGCCCGCAGCCGCGCGCGATCAGCCTTGTCGCCGCCGATCAGGATGGCATTGCTGCGCTCGTCGGCGATCACCGTCGCCGGCTTGCTGGCCGGATCGGCCGCCTTGTCCTGCTGGGTCATCGTCGTCAGCACGCGGACCACTTCCGAAGCCGAGGCGTACTGCAGCCGCATATTCTCGATGTCGCGGTCACCGGCCTGATCGATCTGGCGGATCAGCCTGCCGACGCGTTCGACATTGGAAGCACGGTCCGAGACGATCAGGGTGTTGTTCGGCTGGTACGGCGCCAGATGTGCCCACTGCGGCATCAGCGGCCGCAACATCGGCACCAGCTGCGAGGCGCTGACGTTCTGCAGCTGGAAGACGTGGGTGACGACTTCGTCGCCGGGCAGGCGGCTGCCGTCGCTGTTGTAGGCGCCGCCTTCGGTGCGGACGTTGGCTTCCGGGATGATCTTGATCGCGCCGCCGGCCGGCACCGCCGCAAACCCGTTGACCTGCAGGACCGCCAGGAAGGTCTGGTAAAGGCTGTCTGCGCTCATCGGCGAGGCCGAGATCACCGTCACCTTGCCCTTGACGCGGCCGTCGACGATGAAATTCTTGCCGGTCACCTCGCTGACGGTGGCGATCAGCGTGCTGATCTCGGCGTCCTTGAGGTTCAGGGTGATATCGGCGCGGACCACCGGCGCAATCGCCAGGCAGAAAAGGGCCGCCAACAGGCCGAGCGCAGGCTTGCGGAGCGTCATGAATTAATTGAGCGTCACGTTGAAGGTCTGGGACTGGCCGCCGCGATCGACGGTGAGTGTCACGCTGCTGGCCTTGCCGAGTTCGGTCAGCATCTGCAGCGATTTCTGCGTGTCGTCCAATTGTATGCCATTGACCGAGGTCACCAGATCGCCTGGCCGCAGGCCGATCTGGTTGAACGGCTGGCGCTCGCGGCCCGGATAGACCCGGAAGCCCTTGAGCTGGCCATTGACGTTGGCAGGCTGCACGCGGATGTATTGCGAGGCCCTGGACGGATCGGTGAGCACTTCGTCGCGGATGCGGCCGATCATCTGCGTGGTGGCGTCGCCCCCCACCGGCGTGATCGGCGTGCTCGGCGCGCCGCCCTGGCTGGGCGCGTCCTTGTTCAGGCGCAGCGTCTCCAGGGTGCCGTTGCGCGACAGCACCACGCGGTCCGCAAAGATCGCCTGCAGGCTGACGCCGCTGATGACGTCGTCGCCGATCGCGAAAGGTTTTTCCGCGCCATCGGAGCTGGCGATCAAGGCCCGTGAGCGCTCCGGCACGCTGTTGGAGAGGATGCCGAGCAGGCTCAGCGACAATCGGGTTTCCGGAGCGCTGGCGGCGCCGTTGGGATCGGCGCTGGCGCGGTAGTCGCCGAACAGGTGTGCGTCGATCGCGGCCTGGATATCGACGGCGCGTTGCGCGCCCGGCGCTGCCGCCAGCTGCGCGGGTCGCCAGCGCCCGGCATCCGGTGTCGGCCACAAGGCCCACAGCAGGCGCGCCAGCAGATGGCCCAGCAACAGAACGAGCAGCAGGACGGCCGCCGACGGCAGCCGTCGACCATGGCGCTCGTACCAGCGGCCGAGCACGTGCAGGGAAGACGCTTGAATCATGCGGCATCATACCTTTGCAACATGACAGCCAACAGCCGCGGAAACACTTGCAAACGCCTTGCGTTGCCCGGCCAGGGCAGGCTGGCCGGCTGCGGCGGCACATCATCGGCCAGAGGCCGCCGACAGTCGCTTGAGTTGCCAGGTGACGCCCCAACATGGGGGTGGACGGCGCTAAACTTCGGACCATGAGCAACGACGTAAATCCTGGCACCGGCGATCCCGGTCACGGCCTCGCAGTAGAGGAAGCCAAACCGCGTCTGGCACCGCCGCCGATGTACAAGGTGGTCATGATCAATGACGACTACACGCCGATGGAGTTTGTGGTCCAGGTCTTGCAGCAGTTCTTCCGCCATTCGCGGGAGAAGTCGGTACAGATCATGCTGCAGATTCATACGGCGGGACGCGGTGTCGCCGGGGTGTTTCCGGCCGAAATCGCCGAGACCAAGACCGCTCAGGTCAATGCTTACGCCCGCCAGAACCAGCACCCCTTGCTGACGGTCATGGAGAAAGCGTAAGTGGAGCGTCAGGGCTGGTTCAGTGCCCGGCGCTACAAGAGCTGTGCTAGAGGTTTATCGACAACGCTGGTAACGCGCTCGCGCGCGGAGGTCGCTGATGCTTAGCGAGGAACTGCAAAAAGCCCTGGATGCCGCCTTCGTATCTGCGCGCATGGAAGGTCACGAGCTGTTGACGGTCGAACACCTGCTGCTCGCGCTGTTGTCGGATACGCAGGTCGCCGAGGCCCTGACCTCCAGTGGCGCGGATTCCGACAAGCTCGAAGCCGGCTTGAAGGACTACATCCGCCATCACATCCAGTCGGTCAAGGATGTGGAGAAGCACGAGGTGCAGCCGACGCTGTCGTTCCAGCGCGTGCTGCAGCGGGCGATCTACCACGTGCAGGCAGCCGGCAAGAAGCAGGTCTCCACTCTCAACGTGCTGGTCGCGATCTTCTCGGAGAAGGACACTCACGCGGTGTTCCTGCTCAACGAGCAGGGCGTGACGCGGCTCGACATCGTCAACTTCATTTCGCACGGCATCGCCAAGAACGGCGCTGCGCCCGAAAAGCCGGCCGAGCAGCAGGAGAGCGGCGAAGAGGGCGGCGACAAGGCGTCTGGCCAGAGCGCGCTGGAGCAGTACGCGGTCAACCTCAACGAGCGTGCGGCGTACGGCAAGATCGACCCCCTGATCGGACGCGATCTCGAAATCGAGCGCGTCATGCAGACCCTGTGCCGCCGCCGCAAGAACAACCCCTTGCTGGTGGGCGAAGCCGGCGTCGGCAAGACCGCGATCGCCGAGGGCCTGGCCTGGCTGGTCGTCGAGGGCAAGGTCCCGGATCTGCTGAAAAACGCGGTCGTCTACAGCCTCGATCTCGGCAGCCTGATCGCCGGCACCAAGTACCGCGGCGATTTCGAGAAGCGCTTCAAGGCGGTCATCACCGAACTGCAGAAGCGGCCGGGCTCGATCGTCTTCATCGACGAGATCCACATGATCATCGGCGCCGGCGCTGCCAGCGGCGGGGTGATGGATGCGTCGAACCTGCTCAAGCCGCTGCTGGCCTCCGGCGAGCTGCGCTGCATGGGTTCGACCACCTATCAGGAATACCGCGGCATCTTCGAGAAGGATCGCGCGCTGGCGCGGCGTTTCCAGAAGATCGATGTCGGCGAGCCGAGTGTCGACGACGCCGTGAAGATTCTCGAAGGCCTGCGGGCGCGCTTCGAGGAGCATCACCAGGTCCAGTACACGCGCGGCGCGCTGCGCTCGGCGGTGGAGCTGTCGGTGCGGCACATTACCGATCGTCATCTGCCGGACAAGGCCATCGACGTGATCGACGAGGCCGCTGCACGGCTGCGCCTGCTGCCGGAGTCAAAAAAGCGCAAGACCGTGCAGGTCCGGGATATCGAAGAGACCGTCGCCAAGATCGCGCGGATTCCGCCGAAGGCCGTATCCAACAATGACCGCGACAAGCTGGCGACGCTGGAGCGCGATCTCAAGCTGGTGATCTTCGGCCAGGACAATGCGATCGAGCAGCTCACTGCCAGCATCAAGCTGTCGCGCTCGGGCCTCGGCAACCCGGACAAGCCGATCGGCAGTTTCCTGCTGGCCGGCCCCACCGGTGTCGGCAAGACCGAAGTCACCAAGCAGCTGTCGCAGCTGCTGGGCATCGAGCTGATCCGTTTCGACATGTCGGAATACATGGAGCGGCATACGGTGTCGCGCTTGATCGGTGCGCCGCCGGGCTATGTCGGTTTCGACCAGGGCGGCCTGCTGACCGAGGCGGTGATCAAGCATCCGCACTGCGTCGTGCTGCTCGACGAGATCGAGAAGGCGCATCCGGATGTCTTCAACCTGCTGCTGCAGGTCATGGACCACGGCACGCTGACGGACAACAACGGCCGCAAGGCGGATTTCCGCAATGTCATCCTGGTGATGACGACCAATGCCGGCGCCGAGGAATCGTCACGCCGCTCGGTCGGCTTCGCCGAGCAGAATCACGCCACCGACGCGATGGAGGTGATGCGCAAGATGTTCACGCCGGAGTTCCGCAACCGCCTCGACGCCATCGTGCAGTTCGCGCCGCTGGAGCGTCGCGAAATCCTGCGCGTGGTCGACAAGTTCATCCTGCAGCTGGAGGAGCAGCTGTCGGCCAAGGGCGTGCAGCTGGACGTTGACGAATCGGCGCGTCTGTGGATCGCCGACCGCGGCTACGACATCAAGCTCGGCGCGCGGCCGATGGCGCGGGTGATCCAGGAGCAGCTCAAGCGTCCGCTTGCCGAGGAGCTGCTGTTCGGCAAGCTCGCCAACGGCGGTCGCGTGCACGTGCAGCTGGGCGAGAACGATCAGCTCGACTTCGAGATCGAAGGCCGCGAGAAGACCACGCAGCTGGAACCGGTCTGAATCCGGCGGCACCGCAAGCAAAAAAGCCCGCGAAAGCGGGCTTTTTTAATGGGTATCTGCTACTTGTCGCGGAACGTAATCCGCCCCTTGGTCAGGTCGTACGGCGTCAGCTCGACCTTTACCTTGTCGCCGGTCAGGATGCGGATGTAGTTCTTGCGCATGCGACCCGAGATATGCGCCACCACCACGTGGCCATTTTCCAGCTTCACGCGGAACGTGGTGTTGGGCAGCGTTTCCAGAATAACGCCCGCCATCTCGATGTGATCTTCCTTCGCCATACGCCTCTAGCCTGTTGGAGGTCGGGCATTATCAGGAAAGGCGGGGGCTACAGCAACCGCCGGGCGTCGCCAGGCCTTGTTGCACGCACTACGGCAGGTCCTGCCAGCGCGTGCCGACCAGGGCTTCGAGCGGGCGATAGCGGCGCTTGTAGTGCATCTTGCTGCTGTTCTCGACCCAGTAGCCGAGATAGACATGTGGCATCCGCAGGCGATGCGCCTCGCGCAGCTGTTCGAGCACGGCCAGTGTGCCCAGGCCGCGCTGCGGCTGCTCGGGGTCGAAGAAGGTGTAGACCGCCGACAGGGCCTGCGGCAGGTGATCGACGACGGCGACGCTGAGCAGCTCGCCGTCGCGGCGGAAGCACCAGAAGCGCACGTCGAGCCAGCTGCATTCGAGAAAGGCGTGAAACGCTTTGCGGTCCTGCGGGTCCATGCCGCCGCCGGCGTGGCGCGTCGCCAGGTAGCGCCGGTACAGCGCGTAGTGCTCGTCGCCCAGTTCGCTTTCGATGGTCAGCTGCAGATCGCGGTTGTGCTGCAGGCAGCGGCGCTGGCTGCGGTCGGCGATGAAGCGTTGGGTATCGATGCGCACCGGTACGCAGCGCTGGCAATCACGACAGTGCGGGCGATAGGTGTGATCGCCACTGCGCCGAAAGCCCAGTTCCAGCAGGCGCTGGTAGTGTGCCGGCCCCAGACCCGCTTCCGGATCGACGAAGGCGCTGCGCGCCAGCAAGCCGGGCAGGTAGCCACAGCTGTGCTCGGTACTGAGGAACAGGCGCAGAGACTGTGTCATCGCGGGCTCAGGGTGCCGGTAGATGACGCGGATCGGCCGGTACTTCGATGTCGAAGCGCCAGGCCGTAGTGGTCGCGGTCGCATGAACGGCGAGGGCGAGTCTCTGCAGGAACTGCTGTCGCGGCACCTCGACGGCTCCCAGGCTGAGCAGATGGGCGGAGCTGACCTGACAATCGATCATCTCGAACTGCCAGCGCCGCAGCTGCTGGCACAGCCAGTACAGCGCAATCTTCGAGCCATCGCTGGCGCGGGAAAACATCGACTCGCCGAAGAACACCCGGCCGAGCGCGACGCCGTAGAGGCCGCCGATCAATTCACCATCGCGCCAGACTTCGACGCTGTGGGCATTGCCGTGCGTGAACAGCTCGTGATAGGCCATGCGCATGTCATCGCCGAGCCAGGTGCCGTGACTTTTGCTACGCGAACCGGCGCAGGCGTCGAGCACACGGTGGAAGGCGCGATCGATGCTGAGCGCGTAATCGGCGCGGCGCAGGGTCTTGCCCAGGCTGTGCGAAACGCGCATCGCATCGGGAAGCAGGATCGTGCGCGGATCGGGGCACCACCACAGGATCGGCTCGTCCGGGTTGTACCAGGGGAAAATGCCCTGCCGGTAGGCGCGCAGCAGGCGCGTCGTGGAAAGATCGCCGCCGATGGCGAGCAGCCCGTTGGGGTCGCGCATCGCCAGATGCACGGGCGGGAAGGGCTGGTGCGGATTGCGCGGGTCCAACCAGTGAAGGCGGATCGGGCTTTCCATCGTCGGCGCGGCGCTCCTCGAAAAGCTGCCCCGCTAGCATACGCGCCGCGGCGTCGAGCGGGTACGCGCGACGCCGCGCGCGGTTGCCGAGGGCGCGCGGCTCGCCGCCCCCGGCAACCGGATCTGTCAGTGGAAGGTCGGCGCTACGGTCGGCACGTCACGCAGCACCCATTGCACGACAGCGTCGTGTTCGAAGTGCGTGATCGGCTCGGAGTCCGTCGGCGGACCGGCCTCGGTCATGCGGCCGTCGTCATCGAAATGAATGCGTGCGCCGGCCGTCTGCACCTTGAGTTCGCCCTTGCGCTGGTTGTCATTGAGCGTGAGCTGGAGGTAACGCAGGTCGCAGCCGGCGTACTCGGGGATACGGTTGGTGCCGGCCGCAATCAACGCAGCTTGTTCCTGCGTGAATTCACGGATTCCGCCTTCCGGCGTCAGAACGAAGTGACGAATAAGCTGGCTCATGATCGTAGTATCGGCCTCTTTTGAGGGACGCCTTCTCTATGAAGGCTGACCGGCCTGATTCAAGGGACGATCGGTCTGGCATCGCGTTGAATTGAGCATCGTTATACTGCCGGCTCCCTGACTGTTCTCTGTACATGTTCAAGGCTAAACCCCACGCGACAGACGAAGCAGCCGGCCCCGGCTGGCTGGAGCGTCTGCCGCGCGAAGCGGCGATGCTCGGCTGTCTCGGCCTCGCGCTGTTCCTGCTGGTCACCCTGGCCAGTTTCAATCCCGATGATCCCGGCTGGTCATCGTCCGGCACGGGCGGCCCCGTTCACAATCTTGCCGGTCCGATCGGCGCCTGGATTGCCGACGTGCTGCTGTCGCTGTGCGGCTATGTCGCCTTTCTGCTGCCCTGGGCGGTGCTGCTGGTCGGTGTGCGCATCTTCAGCGAGGCCGAACCCGGGGCAGCGATGCCCCGCGGCGTGCGCGTCGCTGCCTGGGCGGTCTTGCTGTTGACGCTGGCGGCGCTGGCTGCGCAGCACATCGGCGCCTCGCCGACCTGGGCGCCGCAGGGCAGCGGCGGCATCGCCGGCCGCGCGGTGATCGACGGCCTGCGCGCGGTGATCGGCGGCTTTGGCGCCAACCTGCTGCTGCTCACCCTGCTGGTCGTCGCGGCGCCGCTGGCGCTGACCTTCTCGTGGCTGGCGGTGCTCGACCGCGTCGGCAACTGGGTATTCGCACTGGCGGCGCGCGGTTTCGAGAAACGCGCGAGCGGTGCCGCCGAAGCGGCTGCAGCCGAAGCCGAGGCCGGAGCGGCGGCGCCAGTCGCCCGCGCGGAACCGCAGTTCGGTGCGCCTGCTGCTTTACCCGCGGAGTCGGCGCCGGCGCGCGAGAAGCGCAGGCGCAAGGCGCCGACACTGGCGGACAGCGACGAGGAACAGCTGGCCTTGCTGCCGGAACCGCCGGCCGCCCGCGCGGCTGCGCCCGCTGTGGCGCGCGCCAAGAGCGAGGCGGTGTCGGTGCCGGCCTTCGATGGCGACCCGCTGCCGCCGGTGACGATGCTCGATCCGCCGCGTCCATCCGGCCGCCACTACACGCCGGAGGAGCTGGAGCGGCTGTCGCGTGACGTCGAGCGGCATCTGGAATCGTTCGGCGTGCGCGCGCAGGTCGTCGCGGCGACGCCGGGCCCGGTGATCACGCGCTTCGAGATCCAGCCGGCGCCGGGCGTGAAGGGCTCGCAGATCACCAATCTGTCGCGCGATCTGGCGCGCTCCCTGTCGGTGTCCAGCGTGCGCGTGATCGAGGTCATCCAGGGCAAGTCGGTGGTCGGCCTGGAGATCCCCAACCACAAGCGCGAAATGGTCAGCTTCCGCGAGATCATCGATTCGGCCGAGTACCGCAATTCGCCGTCGCCGCTGACGCTGGCGCTGGGCAAGGACATCGCCGGCAATCCGGTGACCTTCGATCTGGCCAAGATGCCGCACCTGCTGGTGGCCGGTACCACCGGCTCGGGCAAGTCGGTGGCGATCAACGGCATGATCCTGTCGATGCTGTTCAAGGCGACGGCCGATCAGGTGCGCCTGATCTTCATCGACCCGAAGATGCTGGAGCTGTCGGTCTACGAGGGCATCCCGCACCTGCTGACACCGGTGGTCACCGACATGAAGGACGCCGCCAACGCCCTGCGCTGGTGTGTGGCCGAGATGGAACGTCGCTATCGACTGATGTCGGCGCTGGGCGTCCGCAATCTGGCCGGTCTCAACCGCAAGCTCGAAGACGCGGCCGCAGCCGGCGAGCCGATCCGCGATCCGCTGCACAACCCCAGTCAGGACCTGTTCGACCCGGACGCCGGCATTCCGCAAGCCAAACTGCTGGAGGCGCTGCCCCATATCGTCGTCGTCATCGACGAGCTTGCCGACATGATGATGGTGGTGGGCAAGAAGGTCGAAGAACTGATCGCGCGCATTGCGCAGAAGGCGCGTGCCGCCGGCATTCATCTGATCGTCGCCACGCAGCGGCCGAGCGTCGACGTCATCACCGGCCTGATCAAGGCCAATATTCCGTCGCGTCTGGCGTTCTCGGTCGGTTCGCGCATCGACTCGCGCACCATCCTCGACGAGATGGGCGCCGAAACCCTGCTGGGCCACGGCGACGGCCTGTTCCGGCCGATCGGCGCGAGCCGGCTCGATCGCGTCCACGGCGCCTTCGTCGACGATCACGAAGTGCACAAGGTCGTCGCCTATCTCACGCAGGTCGGCGAGCCGCGCTACATCGAGGACATTTGCGCCGAGGAGGCGCCGAGCGGCCCGGCCGAGGGCAGCGGCGACGATGCCGAGGCCGATCCGCTCTACGATCAGGCGGTGGCCATGGTGCTGGAAACGCGCAAGGCCTCGGTATCCTGGGTGCAGCGCCGGCTGAAGATCGGCTACAACCGCGCCGCGCGGATGGTGGAGCAGATGGAAGCCGCCGGCATCGTCGGGCCGAGCGGCCCGGGCGGCAATCGTGAAATCCTCGCGCCGGGCGGGCGGGACTGAGGCGCGAGTCACGGCCGGTTCAGCCGTGCCGCCGACAGTGCAGACTGTGGCATTTCTTCCGAAAAGAATCCTGATGAGTGACCTGCGATCGCTGTTCGCCGCCTTGAGTCTGTTGCTGGCGCTGCCGGCGGTCGCCGGCCCTGCCGACGACGCGCTGCGCCGCTTCGCCGACGGGGTGCAAACCCTGAGCGCGCGGTTCGAGCAAACCCAGCTCGACGAGCATGGCGACACCGTCGCGCGGCGCAGCGGCAGCTTCGAGCTGTCGCGGCCCGGCCGGTTCCGCTGGACCTACGACAAGCCCTACGAGCAGCTGATGGTCTGCGACGGCGACAGGATCTGGAACTACGAGCCGGATCTGGCGCAGGTGACGGTGCGGCCGGCCGATGTGGTGCTCAAGGGCACGCCGGCGGCGCTGCTGGCGCAGAAGGCTTCGCTGGGCGATGCCTTCGTCGTCGAATCCGGTGGCAGGCAGGAGGGCGCCGATGTCGTGCGCCTCAAGCCCAGGGGCGATGCGCAGAACAGCGACTTTCAGTCGATAGAGCTGTGGCTGCAGAGCGGCGTGCCGGTGCGCCTGCGTTTCTTCGATGCGATCGGTGGCAATACCGAAGTGCGCTTCACGGACATCAAGACCGGCGTCAAGCTCGACGCCGGGCGCTTCCGATTCGCGCCGCCCAAGGGCACGGAAGTCATCGACAGCGAGCAGAACTGAGCGGCTCCGGCATGGCGGCGAACCCTCGGGCCGGTGTGGAACGTCGCCACGACGCATCGCAGCCGCTTGCCGAGCGGATGCGACCGCGTACGCTGGATGAAGTCTTCGGCCAGGACCATCTGCTCGGCGCCGGCGCGCCGCTGCGCGTATTGCTGGAAGCCGGCAAAGTGCCGTCGATGGTGTTCTGGGGCCCGCCGGGCGTCGGCAAGACCACGCTGGCGCGGCTGATCGCGCAGTACACCGAGGCCGAGTTCCTGACGCTCTCGGCAGTGCTCGCCGGCGTCAAGGAGATCCGCGAAGCGGTCGCCCATGCCAGGGCGCTGCGCGAGGGTCTGGCGCCGCGCCGCACCGTGCTGTTCATCGACGAGATCCACCGCTTCAACAAGAGCCAGCAGGATGCGCTGTTGCCGTTCGTCGAGGACGGCACCCTCACGCTGATCGGTGCGACCACCGAGAATCCTTCTTTCGAACTCAATGCGGCGCTGCTGTCGCGGTTGCGCGTGTTCGTGCTGCGCTCGCTGGACGAGGCGGCGATCCGCGCGCTGATGCAGCGCGCGCTACGCGATCCGCAGCGCGGCCTTGGGCTGGCGGACGACGCGCTGCCGGCGGCCTGGCTCGATCGTCTGGCCGAGGTCGCCGACGGTGACGCGCGGCGCAGCCTGGTCCTGCTGGAAACCGCCAGCGAGCTGGCGCGCGCGCAGGGCGGTACGCCGGACGATGCGCTGCTCGAACGGCTGGTCGGCAAGGGCCTGCGCCGCTTCGACAAGCAGGGCGAGAACTTCTACGACCAGATCTCGGCGCTGCATAAATCGGTGCGCGGCTCGGACCCGGACGCGGCGCTGTACTGGTTCGCGCGCATGCTCGACGGCGGCGTCGACCCGATCTACCTCGCACGCCGCATCACGCGGATGGCGGTCGAGGATGTCGGTCTGGCCGATCCGCGCGCGCAGCAGCTGTGTGTCGATGCCTGGAACATCTACGAGCGCCTGGGCAGCCCGGAAGGCGAGCTGGCGCTGGCGCAGGCGGTGGTCTACCTGGCCTGCGCGCCGAAGAGCAATGCCGTCTACGCTGCCGACAACGCGGCGCGCGCGCTGGTCGAGCAGACCGGCAGCCTGGAAGTGCCGATGCACATCCGCAACGCGCCGACCAAACTCATGAAGGACCTCGGCTACGGCAGCGGCTATCGCTACGACCACGACGAGAGCGGCGCCGTCGCCGCCGGCCAGCAGTTCCTGCCGGACCGGCTGCGCGGTACCGAGCTGTACACGCCAGTGGCGCGCGGGCTGGAGATCAAGATCGGCGAGCGGCTGGCGCAGTTGCGCGCGCAGCGCGGCAAGCCGGCGGGTCCTTGACGCCGCGCATGTCGGCGCCGGCGCGAATCTTTAGAATGCGCCTTCCTTTTTGACGGCCCTGTCCCGATCCGATGCTCGATCCCAAGCGCCTGCGCGCCCAGCCCGACCTCATCGCCGCGCAACTCGCGCGCCGCGGTTTCACCTTCGACCTGAACCGCTTTCAGGCGCTGGAATCCGAGCGCCGCCAGCTGCAGGTGGAGACGGAGCAGCTGCAGGCCGAGCGCAATGCAGGCTCCAAGCGCATCGGCCAGGCCAAGGCGCAGGGGCAGGACGCCTCGCCGATCCTCGCCGACATGGAGCTGATCAAGACCCGGCTCGCCGACAATGCCGCGCGGCTGGAAAAGCTGACGACGGAATTCGACGA
>CBINNP010000012.1:0-30628 GCA_966252075.1 uncultured Solimonas sp. | reverse complement strand
ACGTCAGCTTCTGGATGGTGAGTCGGGCGGTGCTGATCTATCTCGGCGTTCCATTCCTGGCCGGCTTCCTGACGCGCCGCCTGCTACTGAAAGCAAAAGGCGCCGCCTGGTACGAACAGACCTTCCTGCCGCGCATCGGACCGCTGACCCTGATCGCCCTGCTGTTCACAATCGTCGCGATGTTCAGCCTCAAGGGCGATCAGGTCGTGGCGCTGCCGCTGGATGCCTTGCGCATCGCCGTGCCGCTGGCGATCTACTTCGTCGTGATGTTCGCCATCAGCTTCGCGATGGGTCGCTGGATCGCCGCCGATTACCCGCGCACCACCGCCATCGCCTTCACCGCCGCCAGCAACAACTTCGAGCTTGCCATCGCGGTAGCCGTCGCCGCCTTCGGACTCGCCTCGCCCGTCGCCTTCGCGACCGTCATCGGCCCTCTGGTCGAGGTGCCGGTCCTGCTCGCGCTGGTGCATGTCGCGCTGTGGCTCAAGCGCACCCGCTACTGAAAAGCCGTCGACTGAATTCATGAACACCGACATCGTCATCTACCACAACCCGGACTGCGGAACCTCGCGCAACACCCTGGCGATGATCCGCAACGCCGGCATCGAGCCGCATGTCATCGAGTACCTGAAGACACCGCCGAGCCGGGCGATGCTGAACGCCTTGCTGGCGCGCATGGGCATCGACGCCCGCGAGCTGCTGCGCGCCAAGGAGAAGCAGGTCAGCGCGCTCGGACTCGACGATCCCGCGGTGAGCGCCGAGCGCCTGCTCGACGCCATGCTGGAGCATCCGATCCTCATCAACCGCCCCATCGTCGTCTCGCCGCTGGGCGTGCGGCTGTGCCGGCCGTCGGAACAGGTTCTGGATCTGCTGCCGGCGCCACAGCAAGGCGCCTTCAGCAAGGAAGACGGCGAGCCTGTGATCGACGACCAGGGCCAACGGATCACCGACGGCGGCGCGCGATGACACGCGTACGGGACTTGCCGGCGCCCGACGAGCTGCCGGCGCTGAACCCGGCCTTCGCGCAGCGGCGGCCGGCCGACGGACTCGGTCCGCTCGATCCTGCGCCGCGCATCCTGCTGCTGTACGGCTCGCTGCGGCAGCGCTCGTTCTCGCGCTTCGCCACCGAAGAGGCGGCGCGATTGCTGCGCTATTTCGGCGCCGACACCCGCATCTTCGATCCGTCCGATCTGCCGCTGCCGGATCAGGTGGCCGGCGACGATCACCCGGCGGTCAAGGAATTGCGGGCGCTGGCGATGTGGTCCGAGGGACAGGTCTGGTGCAGCCCGGAGCGTCACGGCCAGATCACCGGCCTGATGAAAGCGCAGATCGACCATCTGCCGCTCAACATGGGCGGCATGCGCCCCACGCAGGGACGCACGCTGGCGGTCATGCAGGTTTGCGGCGGATCGCAGTCGTTCAACGCGGTCAATACGCTGCGCCTGCTCGGCCGCTGGATGCGGATGTTCACGATCCCCAATCAGTCCAGCGTCGCCAAGGCGTTCGAGGAATTCGACGCCACCGGACGCATGCGGCCGTCGTCCTACTACGATCGCATCGTCGACACAATGGAGGAGCTGGTGCGGATGACCGTGCTGCTGCGACCGCATGCCGCCCAGCTGGTCGACCGCTATTCGGAACGCAAGGATGCGGGCCGTACCGTCGACCGCCGCTCGGATCTGTCTGCCATCGCCACGGCACCTCAGTAGCGTGCCGCCAGCGGTCTAGAGCGCCGCCAGTTCGCCGAGCCGGCGCAGCGCACGCTCGACCTGCGGGGTCATCGTGCGGCCGCAGTTGAGGCGCAGCGCGTTGCGGTAGCGGCCGCTCGGCGAGAACAGCGGGCCGGGCGCGAAGCTGATGCCTTCGGCCAGTGCGCGTTCGTGCAGGCGCAGGCTGTCGGCGCCGGACGGCAGCTCGACCCACAACACGAAGCCGCCCTGCGGATGCGCGATCCGCGTGCCGGCCGGAAAGTGCTGCTGCACTGCTTCGGAAAAGCGGCCAAGCTGCGCCTCGCTGGCCTGGCGCAGGCCGCGCAGGTGGCGCTGGTAGCCGTTGCGATCGAGGAATTCGGCAATGGCCTGCTGCATCGCCATCGGCGTCGCCACCGTGCTGGTGAACTTGGCCAGCCGCAGCGGCTCGATCAGCGCGCCGCCGAGGATCCAGCCGACGCGCATGCCGGGCGCCAGGGTCTTGGAGAACGAGGAACACAGCAGGATCGGCGGCTGCTCGCCGCCATAGGCGCGCAAGGGCGCCGGCCGCTGCGCGCCGAAATGCAGGTCGGCATAGACCTCGTCCTCGATGATCGGCAGCCGATGGCGTGCGCACAGACGCAGCAATGCGCGCTTCTGCTCGTCCGGCATGGTCGCGCCGAACGGATTGTTGATGTTGACCGACAGCAGCAGTGCGCGGATCTCGCCGCGATGCTGCGTCAGCGCCTCGGCCAGCGCCGGCACCGACAGGCCGTCGCGCGGATGCGTGGCGATCTCCAGTGCCTTCATGCCCAGGCTTTCGATCACCTGCAGGAAGCCGAAGAAGGTCGGCGACTCGACGGCGATGACGTCGCCGGGCCGGGCCACCGCGCGCAGCGCCAGGTTGAGCGCCTCCATGCAGCCGTCGGTGATCAGCACCTCGTCGGCATCGACCTCGCAGCCCAGGTCGGCGTAGCGCCGGGCGATGCCGCGGCGCAGCGCTTCGAGTCCGAAAGCATGGCCATACTCGGTCAGCGCCTGCGGGTGGCGGCGCATCGCTTCGGCCAGCGCTCGCTGCAGGCCGCGCACCGGGAACCAGTCCGCTTGCGGTACCGCCGAGCCCAGCGGCACCAGCGTCGGACTCGCCGTCGCCCGGACCAGATGGCTGAACAGGCTGTTGACGCGCACCTGTTGCGGCCGCGGCGCGGTCCGGCTCATCCGCAGCGGCTGCGCCGCCGGCTCGCGCAGGCGCACGTAGTAGCCGGACTGCGGCCGCGCCTCGATGTAGCCGCGCCGTTCCAGATGGCGCAGCGCCGCCAGTGCGGTCGTCGGGCTCAGCCGCCGCTGCTGCGCCAGCAGGCGCACCGACGGCACGCGCGCGCCGCTGCCGAGCTGACCGCTGGTGATCTGCGCGGCGATCTCGTTGGCAACGCTGATATAGCGCGGGCTGCTGTCGGCGGAAGCGGGCGGCTGGTCGTCGGCCATGGCGCAAAACTGTTATTGCCGGATTGGCGGAAAAGTGTATCTGTAATACCTGCGCGCAGATGCCTACGCTGGCGGCCCCTTACTGCTGGACCGGTCCTTCGCCATGGACACCCCGCTCGCCCTGCTGCCCGCACTGGCGGCGCTGGCCTTTGCCAGCTCGATCACTCCGGGCCCCAACAATCTGATGCTGATGCAGTCCGGCATGCGCTTCGGCCTGCGCCGCACGCTGCCGCATCTGGCCGGCGTGGTCGGCGGCTTCGCGGTGCTGCTGGCTTGCGCCGATGCGGGGCTCGGCGCGCTGGTGCAGCGGTATCCGCTGGCCGCCGATATCGCCGCCGTCGCCTGCGCGATCTACCTGCTGTGGATGGCGACGGCGCTGCTCACGGCGCCGGGCATCGACGACCGCACCGGCGCCATCGCCACGCCGATGCGCTGCTGGCAGGCGGTGCTGTTCCAGTGGGTCAATCCCAAGGCCTGGTCGATGGCGGTGTCCGGCGCAGCCTTGATGGCGCCGGCACAGGCGGAGCCGCTGCTGCGCGCCGGCTGGCTGCTGGGCGTCTATGGCGCCATCAACCTGCCCTGCGTGCTGGCCTGGGCCCTGCTCGGCGCGCAGCTGCGCCGGCACCTTCAGCAGCCGCTGAGGCGCGGATTGTTCATCACAGTGATGGTTCTGCTGCTGGTGGCGACGGCGCTGTGGATGCTGCGGCCGCTGCGCATCGCCCTGCACGCCTGCGCCCTCGTGCCCTCGGAACCGGCCCTGGCGCTGGGCCGCTAGGGCCTGTTAACGCGATGGCCGCCGCTGTGATGCCACCCGCTTTGCGGCCAGGCAAGGCGCGACGAAGGAATTTGGTGGTTCCAAATGACTGAGGAGCAACGCCGCATGGCCGCAAAGCAGGTGGCACCCCGGAGGGGCGGGACGGTTTTGGCGCATCGCCGCGTTGCGAGTCGCGGGTGTACGTTAAGTACACGGCGCTCCTCGCGCCTTGCGCTGCGCCAAAACCGTCTCCGTCACAACGGCGGCCATCGCGTTAACAGGCCCTAGCGGAAGCGCGACTCCACCAGATCGATCTCGCGGACCAGCTTGCGCGAGATCGCGTCGGAGATCAGGCCGCGGCGCGCCAGCGCGAAAATCGCCTCGCGCTCGGCCTGCAGTGCCGCCAGGCGCAGATCGCCTTCCGCCTCCTCGATCTGCTGCAGCGTCTCGGCATCGAGCTGGGTGCTGCTGCCGTCGCCGCGCAGACGGCTCTGGTAAAAGCCGAGCAGGCGGCCGGCGGCCTGCGTGTACAGCTCGGCCTGCGTGGTGCTGGCGGTATGACGCAGCTGCGTCTGTTCTATCGCCACGATGGCGGCGCGCGCCGCTTCGCGGCGCGCATGATCAGCTTCCTGATGCTCGGCCTTTTCCGGCGGCAGTTCGAGGCCGTCGAGCAGGCGCGGCAGGCCCAGGCTGGCGACGATCAGCGAGATCAGGATCACCGCCGCGGCCAGGAAGATCGCCAGATCGCGCGCCGGAAAGGCGCTGCCGTCGGCCAGCAGCAGCGGCAGCGTCAGCACGCCGGCCAGGGTGATCGCGCCGCGTACGCCGGCGAGCGAGGTGGCGGCTATGATGCGCCAGTGCGGCACCTCGATCGGCTCGTTGCTGTAGCGCCGGCGGAACAGGCTGAACTTCAGTGCCCCCCAGACCCAGACGAAGCGCAGCGTCGCAAGGCCGGCGCTGATCGCCAGCGCATAGGCGGCGAGCCACCACGGATTGACGTGGCCGCTCTCCTCGACGGTGGCGACGGCGCCGCGCAGGATGTGCGGCAACTGTTCGCCGAGCACCACGAACATGATGCCGTTGAGGACGAACTGCACGGTGTCCCAGACCGCCGTGCGCTGAATGCGCGTGGCTGCCGAGGCGCGGCCGCTGAGTTCGACGTAGCTCATCGTGATGCCGGCGGAGACCGCGGCGAGAATGCCGGAAGCATGCAGGTGTTCGGCGAGCAGATAGGCGCCGAAGGGGATCAGCAGGCTGACCAGGATCGGCGCGCCGTTGTCCTCGCCGAACTGCTGCGACAGCCAGCGCTGCGCGGCGTTGACGCCGAGGGTCAGGCCGACGCCGATGCTCAGGCCCGCCAGCGCCACCCACAGGAAGGTCAGCGAGGCCGAAGCGAGCGAGAAGCCGCCGCTGACCGCCGCCGCCACCGCGAAGCGGAAGCAGACCAGGCCGGAGGCATCGTTGAGCAGCGATTCGCCCTCGAGGATGTGCATCAGCCGCTTGGGGATCGGCACGCGCGCGGCGATCGACGACACCGCGATCGGATCGGTCGGCGAGATGATCGCGGCCAGCGCGAAGGCGACCGGCAGCGGCATCGCCGGGATCATCCAGTGGATCAGGAAGCCGGCGCCGACGACGGTGAAGATGACCAGGCCGAGGGCGAGTTCGAGGATGATGCCCTTGTCACGGAACAGCCCGTCCTTGGGAATGCGCCAGCCGTCGAGGAACAGCAGCGGCGGCAGGAACAGCAGGAAGAAGATATCGGGGTCCAGCACCACGCCATGGCTGGACACGCCGGCGATCGCCGCGCCGAGCGCGATCTGCGCCAGCGGCAAGGGCAGCGAGAACGGCAGGACGCGGACGAGATAGCCGCTGGCGAGCACCGCCAGCAGCATGGCGAGTGCGACTTCAATCGATTCCATGTGGCCGTCATGGTCGCGGCATTGGCGCGATCGCGCAACGCTGCGGCGGCCGGTCCGGGCTCAGACGCGCAGGTAGAGCGTGATCAGCGCCACGCAGATGCCGACGAACCAGCACTCGGCGACGACGCGCATGCCGCGAGGGGCGCCGCGCACCTCCATGAAATCGAGCATCACGAAGCGCACCTTGATGAAGGTGATGACGAGAATGACGACGGCGGCCAGACGCGGATCAAGTGCTGCCGGCGCGTGGCCCATGAACCACGAGCACAGCGTCGCGCCGGCGAGCAGCAGCCAGATGACGGTGTTGCGGCAACGGATCAGCTGGCTCATCTCAATGCACCAGATAGAGCAGGGCGAACAGCACGATCCACAGCAGATCGACCAGGTGCCAGAAGGTCGCGCCGCTTTCCAGATGCTGGATCTTGCGCTCGGTGAAGGCAGCGCCACGCGCGTACAGCGTCAGGAACGTCAGCACGCCCATGCCGATGACGACGTGAATCAGGTGGATGCCCGTGTAGACGAAGTAGTACATGAAGAAGTCGTTGCTGGTCGGCGTGATGCCGACGCGCAGCTTGGCGCCGTATTCGAAATACTTGACCACCATGAAGCCGGCGCCGCAGAGCATCGCGCCGATGAACAGGCGGCTTGGCGCCCTGGGTATCTGCAGCCGTGCAGCGCGTACCGCCATCGCCACGCACCAGGAGCTGCTCAGCATCAGCAGGGTGTTGAGCAGGCCGAGGTTCTGGTCGAGCCGGGTCTGCGAGTCGAGAAACAGCGCCGGGTCGGTGGCGCGGCTGTGCAGGAGCAGCACGAACAAAAGCGAGAACAGCACCAGATCGCCGGTGATCAGGATCCAGATGCCGGGTTCGCCGGGCACCTTGCGATGAGCGGGGGTTTGCATGCGGATCGTCCAGTCCCGGCGCCGTGTGGCGCCGGGACGGCAGGGGCAGGGACGGCTCGCGGCTCGCCGATCAGGCCGCCGCCAGCTGGCGGCGCTTTTCGGCGGCGGTGGCGCGCATCGTCACGATGCTCATCACCATCATCCAGCCGAAGAAGACGATGTAGATGAACCAGAACGAGATCAGGCCGTCGTAGGCGAACGGGCCGGTCTTGAAGAACTCGATCAGCGCCGCCGGGATGATGAGGATCGCGCACCAGATGTTGAAGAACGCCACCCAGCGCGGAAAGATCGTCGGCACGTTGTGATCGCAGAGGATCGCCACCGCAATCAGCAGCATGAAGATCGCGAACGGCGGCCAGCTGAGGATGAAGATGAACCAGACGTAGTCGTTCATGATCTGCATGAACTTCGGGTCCATGATCTCCGGGCGGAAGGCCAGCATCGCCCAGGTGATCGGCATGAACAGGAAGAACACGTAGCCGCCGCCGACATTGGCGATCGACGCATACGTCAGCACCGGCAGCCCGCGCTCCATCCTGCGCATCATCATCGCGATGGCGATGCCCCAGGTGCCGTAGAACGTGTAGCAGATGCACTGGATCAGCGAGCCGATGCGGATCTCGGTCTTGCGCTCGATGAAGATCTGCGCGAGCGCCTCGGGGCTCAGGTTGGGCGAGGGCGGCGGAATGAAGCCCATGATCAGGCCCTGCGTCACACCCAGCGAGATGACCAGCAGGATGCCGGTTACCGCCAGCACCTGGATGACGGCCGTATTGGTCGGACCTTGATACATGATGTCTCCCCCTGCTTCTTTGTAGTTGAGCGATCAGTCAATAAGCGTCGCATGTGAACGATACCAAAGAAAACCATTCATAAATGGAACTCTGGTGACGGACGATGCGAGCGGGGGGCGCCCGTCGGCGGGGAACCGGCGGCGCTCAGCCGTGCAGTTGCGCCACCGCGAGCTGCAGCCGCCGCACTGCGCCGTCGACGTCGGCGAGCTTGTCGAGGCCGAACAGGCCGACGCGGAAGCTGCGAAACCCGGCTGGTTCATCGCACATCAGCGGCACGCCGGCCGCGGTCTGCAGGCCGAGCGCGACAAACTTCCTGGCGTTGCTGATGTCGGCGTCGTCGGTGTAGGAGACAACCACCCCGGGGGCTTCGAAGCCCGCCGCGGCGACGCTTGGATAGCCGGCGCTGGCCAGCATCGCGCGCACCTTGCGGCCCAGATCCCATTGCGCGGTGCGCAGGCTTTCCAGACCGGCGGCGAGCGTGTTCTGCATCGAGTCGCGCAGCCGCAGCAGACTCTCGGTCGGCATCGTCGCGTGGTAGGCGTGGCCGCCGTCCTCGTAGGCCTGCATGATCTGCCGCCACTTCTTCAGGTCGGCGGCAAAGCTGCTGCTCTGCGTTTCGGTCAGACGCTGAACCGCGGCGGCGCTGAGCATGATCAGGGCGGCGCAGGGTGCCGAGCTCCAGACCTTCTGCGGCGCCGTCAGCAGCACGTCGATGCCGAGCGCCTGCATGTCCAGCCAGATCGCGCCGGAGGCGACGCAGTCCAGCACGAACAGGCCACCGTTCGCGTGCACCGCGGCGGCAACGCGCTTGAGGTAATCGTCCGGCAGGATGATGCCGGAGGCGGTTTCGACATGCGGCGCGAACACCACGGCCGGCCGCTCGCGGGCGATCGCCGCTTCCACCGTCTCGATCGCTGGCGGTGCATAGGCGGCCTTGATGCCCGGCGCCTGAGGCGCGGCTTTCAGCACGGTCTCGCCGGCGATGAAGCCGCCCATTTCGAAGATCTGCGACCAGCGGTAGCTGAACCAGCCGTTGCGGATCACCAGCACGTTCTGGCCACCGGCGAACTGCCGCGCGATCGCTTCCATGCCGAACGAACCGCCGCCCGGAATCACCGCGACGGCATCGGCCTTGTAGACCTGCCTGAGCGTCGCCGAAATCTCGCGCATCGCCTGCTGGAACAGCTGCGACATGTGATTGACCGCGCGGTCGGTGAACACCACCGAGTATTCCAGCAGGCCTTCCGGGTCGACGGTGCGGAATGTGCGCGACATCAGCTTCTCCAGCGTTTTAGTGATTGGCCGGGATTATGCGCAATGTTTCATCGCGCGGCCGGCGGCGCCACTCAATCGCGGAAGCGCCGGGTCAGCTCGCCGTAGGCGTCGATGCGACGGTCGCGCAGGAACGGCCACCAGCGTCGCACATCCTCGCTGCGCTGCAGGTCGACGTCGACGACCAGCACATCGGCCTTCTCGCCGGCCTTGGCCAGGAACTCGCCCTGCGGGCCGGCGACGAAGCTGTGGCCCCAGAACTGCGAGCCCTCGGTCTGCGCGGTCGGGTCCGATTCGTAGCCGACGCGATTGGCGACGAGCACCGGCAGGCCGTTGGCCACCGCGTGCGAGCGCTGGATCGTCACCCAGGCTTCGCGCTGGCGTTGCTGTTCTTCGGGCGTGTCGGCGGGATTCCAGCCGATGGCGGTCGGGTAGAGCAGCAGCTCGGCGCCGGCCAGCGCCATCAGCCGCGCCGCTTCCGGATACCACTGGTCCCAGCAGACCAGCACGCCGAGCTTGCCGACGCTGGTTTCGATCGGCGTGAAGCCGAGGTCGCCAGGAGTGAAATAGAACTTCTCGTAGTAGCCCGGATCGTCCGGGATGTGCATCTTGCGGTACTTGCCGGCGAGCGAGCCGTCGCGTTCCAGCACCACGGCGGTGTTGTGGTACAGGCCCGGCGCGCGGCGTTCGAACAGCGAGCCGACGATCACCAGCTGCAGCTCCCGGGCCAGCGCCGCCAGCCACTCGGTCGAAGGACCGGGGATAGGCTCGGCCAGATCGAACAGCTCGGTCGATTCGTGCTGGCAGAAATACAGCGAGGTATGCAGCTCCTGCAGCAGTACCAGCTGCGCGCCGCCGGCCTTGGCGGCGCGGATGCCGTCTTCCGACATCTTCAGGTTGTAGTCGCGGTCGCTGGTGCAGGGCTGCTGGACGATGCCGACGCGCAGATTCTTGGTCTTGCTCATTTCATCGCTCCTTCAGGGCGTGGCCGGGATCTGCATCGTCACGCAATGCAGGCTGCCGTACTGCTCGATCAGCGCGCGGCAGTTGATGCCGATGACCTCGCGACCGGGAAACGCCGGGCGCAGCCGTTCGAGTGCGATCGGGTCGTTGACGGCATCGCCGTAGGTGGGGACCAGCACCGCACCGTTCATGATCAGGAAGTTCGGGTAGCCGGCCGGCAGACGCTTGCCGCCGGCGTCGAAGATTGCGGCCGGCAGCGGCAGCGGGATCAGCGTGTACGGCGCGCCGTCGACGGTGCGCAGTGCTCGCAGCTCGGCTTCCATGGCTTTCAGGTCTTCGTAATGCGCATCGCTGGCGTCGTCGCAGGCCTGGTAAGCGATCGTGTGCGCATCGCAGAAGCGCGCGATGGTATCGATGTGGCCATCGGTATCGTCGCCGAGCAGATCGCCGTGGCGCAGCCAGAGCACGCGCGACAGGCCGAACCAGGCCTTGAGCCGCGCCTCGATGCCGGCCTTGTCGTATTGCGGATTGCGCGTCGGCGCGAGCAGGCAGCGCTCGGTGGTCAGCAGCGTGCCCAGGCCGTCGCTCTCGATGCCGCCGCCTTCGAGCACGAAGTCCAGCGACTCCACCGGAGCATCCCAGACACCCTGCTCGGCGAGGCGGCGCGTCACCTGGTTGTCGAGCGCGGCGTCGAACTTGTTGCCCCAGCCGTTGAAGACGAAGTCGAGCAGCACCGGCTTGCCGTCGCGCAGCACCGTGATCGGGCCGTGGTCGCGCGCCCAGACGTCGTTGGCCGGCACCGGCTTGACGATCAGGTTCGCCGCCGGCGCGCCGGCGGCGATCAGCCGCTGCGACAGCGCCTCGTGAGCCTCGCCGCAGGCGACGATCAGCGTCTGGCGCTGCGCGATCGCCACTGCCAGGGCCACGAAGTTCTCTTCGACCGCATCGAAGCTGCGTGCGAAATCACCTTCGGGGCGCGGCCAGGTCAGCTGCACCGCGTGTTGCGGCGCCCATTCGGCGGGCAGGACGACATTGGACACCATCACACTCCAGGAAGAAGCCCGCGTCGGCGGGCCGGAAACGACAACGGGGCGCAGACTCGGTGGACCGAGGCGCCCCGCGAATGTAGCGACGCAATTTTAAGGATTCACGGTGCCGGCTGCAGCTCCTCCGGGTGGGCGACCGGCATCGGCTCGCCCTTGCGCACCACATCGATCACGCGCTCGCGCTCGAAGAACACCGAGAAGCCGTCGTAGTCCCAGCGGATGATTTCCGGATGCTGCGGACTGTCGCCGCCCACCGGCGGATAGCGCAGCGCCGGTTCGCCCAGCAGCTTGAGCACGCCGGCCTGGCTCTGGCCGCGGCGCACCGGTGGCGGGTCTTGCGCGTCGCTGGCCGCCGCTGGTGTCGTCAGTGTTTCGGCAGCCGCCGGTCCGCTCGTCGCCACCGCCAGCAGAAGGAATGTGATGCCTGCCGCAACCGCCCCGATCGTCTTGCGCATAATTCACCAAGCCCCCGACGCTGTTCGCGGCGGACTATACACCGAGCCCATTTTTCGATCCCCACCCATGCCGATGACCGCCTCACTGCGCCGCGCCCTGCTGAGCCTGCCCCTGCTGTTCGCACTCAGTGGTGCCGCCAGCGCCGCGGACGGGGATGTCTGGATCGGCCTCGGCGCCGGCTACTACGGCGGTCAGGATTACGAGGCGCCGGCCGGCCAGCCGAAGACTCAGGCCCAGAAGGTCGGCGGCTGGGAGGGCGTGCTGAACGCCAATCTCGCCACCGGCCCCTTGCTGCTGCGCGCCCGCGGCGCCTGGATGCTCGATTACACCCGCAACACCGCCGAGGAAGTCGGCCTGCTGGCCGGCGCCGGGCTCGGCTCGCGGCGGGTGTTCCTGCTGGCCGGTGCCAGCCGCCTCACCGACGTCGCCAGCGACCGCCAGCGGCCGGTGGTCGGCGTACCGGTGGAGCTGCTGTTTTATCCGACACGGGGCCTGGAACTGGCGCTGCATGGCAACTTCAATGCGCACAGCGATTTCGTCGGCGTGACCATCGCCGGCGTGTTCGGCAAGCGGCGCGCGGGCTAAACCCTGTTCACGCGGCCTTCTGCAGATCCGCCACCATCGCCGCCAGAAAGCGGCTGGCCTCGCCGCCGGTGACGGCGCGGTGATCGAAAGTCAGCGATAGCGGCAGCAGCTTGGCGATGGCGATCTGGCCGGCGATCGGCACCACCGCGTCGCGGATGCTGCCGGCGCCGACGATCGCCACCGTCGGCGGCACGATCACCGGCGTCGCGTACTTGGCGCCGAACATGCCGAAGTTGGACAGCGAGATCGTGTAGCCGCGCAGTTCCTCCGGCGGTATCGTCCGCGCCCGCGCATCCGTCTTCATCTTGTCGAGCCCGGCGCGCAGCGATTCGTCGCTGCGGTTGCCGACGTCCTGCAGCACCGCCACGAACAGGCCTTCCGGAGTGTCGACGGCGACACCCAGATGGATCTTCTGCAGCAGCCGGCGGCCGACCTCGGCGTGATCGAACCAGGCGTTGAGCGAGGGCTCGGCGCGGCAGGCGACGGTGATCGCGCGGATGATCCGCAGCGTCGGGTCCGGCTTGCCGGTCCAGGCGTGCAGCACGGCATCGTCAGTGACGGTGGTCGGCATCACCTCGTCGCGCGCCTGCGCCATCACCTGCGCCATCGCGCGGCGCGGTCCGCGCAGTTTCTCCAGCGGTCCGACACTGCTGAGGATCTGGTGTACGCGCTGCACGTCGGCAGCGGTGATCATGTCGTTGGGGCCGGTCGGCGTGATGATCGTCAGGTCGACGCCGAGGCGGTGGGCGAGGGCGCGCACCGCCGGCATGACCTTGAGGCCGGCAGCGGTGCCGACACCGGTGGCGCGTTCCGCCAAAACCTCGTCGCCCTGGGTCATCTGGCCGACGACGACGCCGGTATCGCGGATCGCCTCCTCGGCGCTCGGCTCGCCGCTGGACAAAGGAGACGGCGCCTGCGTGGGCGGTGCAGGCGCCGTGGCGGCGCGATCCGCGCCTTCGAAGCTCACCAGTGCGGCGCCGACGGCGATGATGTCGCCCGGTGCGCCATGCAGCTTGAGCACCGTGCCGGCGAGCGGACTCGGCACTTCGACGATGGCCTTTGCGGTTTCGACCGACAGCAGCGGCTGATCGATGCGTACCTGCTCGCCCTCGGCAACCAGCCATTCGCGGATCTCGGCCTCCTGCAGGCCCTCGCCGAGATCCGGTAGCTTGAAGACGCTCATCGCTGCTCCCTTCGCGGCGTCCTGCGCCGCCGGTGTTGGCTACGGCACGCGTGCTGGCGTGTGTTCGCCGCGCGTGGAGATGTTGGGCAGAATGTTTTCGATGATCAGGGTGCGGTACTTGATGGCATAGCGGACCTTCGAGCCGCCCAGCGCCTCGGCCACGCGCGCCTCGTCCTCGCTCTGCGGGGCGTGGATCAGCAGGAAGTTCCAGCCGTCCTTGGCCAGTTCCAGCTGCTTCTGCCGCACCGGCAGGCTTGAGCCCATCGAGGCGAAGAACGACGGCGACTGCAGATTTTTTTCCGCCTCGCGCGCCATCTCCGCATCGCTGATGAAGCGGATCTCGCCGCCGCAGCCGCCCTCCTGCAACTGCTTCTGCGCCGCCTTGGCGTCATCGGCATTGGCGAAGCCGGCGACGATATGGCCGGTCGGATAAAAGATGCCGGCCTCCGATGCCTGGTTGGCATCCTGCTGACGTTCGATCTTGCTCACGAGCCACCTCCATGTGTGCTGATGTCGGGCGGGTAGCGCGCGGCGTGAAGCGCGCTTTCCCACCTGTTTAGAGGCATTGGACGGGCAAGGGTTCATCCAGCGCGGGTTCAGCTCCTGGGGGCGATTGCGAAGACCTTGCGCACTTCATCGAGGATGCGCGCCACGTCCGGGATATAGACCTTCTCGTGCCGCGCCAGCGGCATGATGGTGTCGTAGCCGGAGACTCGGCCGACCGGTGCATAGAGATTCATCAAGCCGTGTTCGGCGAGGTTGGCGGCGATCTCCGAGGCCCAGCCGCCGGCGCGGGCCGACTCCTGCACGATCACGCAGCGGCCGGTCTTGGCGACCGACTCGAGGATGGTGGTGAAATCGAGCGGCTTGAGCGTGGCGACATCGATCAGCTCGGCGGCGATACCGTCCTCGGCGAGGCGATCTGCCGCCAGCCGAGTGTCGTGCAGCATCGCACCCCACGACACCAGCGTGATGTCGCTGCCTTCGCGTTCGACGAATGCGGTGTCGAGCGGCAGTGCCTCGCCGTTGTCGTCGACCGGCTGCTTGAACAGGCGATAGATGCGTGTCGGTTCGAGGAAGATCACCGGGTCTGGATCGCGGATCGCTGCCAGCAGCAGACCGTAGGCACGCGCCGGTGTCGAAGGGCAGACCACGCGCAGGCCGGGCACCTGCGCGAACGTCGCCTCCAGCGATTCGGAATGATGCTCGGGTGCATGAATGCCGCCGCCGTTGGGTGCGCGTATCACCAGCGGACAGCTGAGGCGCCCCTGCGTGCGGTGCCGGTAGCGCGCCGCGTGATTGACGATCTGGTCGAGGCAGGGATACAGAAAGCCGGAGAACTGGATCTCCGCCACCGCCCTGATGCCCTGCGTGGACAGGCCGATCGCCATCGCCTCGATCAGGTTCTCGGCCAGCGGCGTGTCGATCACGCGCGCCTCGCCGAAGCTGTCGAGCAGGCCGACGGTGGCACGGAACACGCCGCCATTGCGGCCGATGTCCTCGCCGAGCACCACCACCTCGGCATCGCGGCGCATCTCCGAGTGCAGCGCCAGATTGACCGCCTCGATCAGCGAGAGATTGGCCATGAGCGGGCTCAGTGCGCGCCGCGCGCGCCGGCGGCGCGCACTTCGTCGCGCTGCCATTCGAGCGCCTTGGGCAACTCGGCATAGAGGTGCTCGAAGATCGCTTCCGGCGCTGCGGGTGTGGTGGCCAGAAATACCTGCGCAGCGGCCTCGGCCCGGGCGCCGGCATCGAGCAGCAGCGCCTCCTCGTCGGCCACCGTCCACAGGTTCTGGCTGTCGAGATAGCGTTTCAGCCGCTTGATCGGACAGCGCTCCCAGGCGCTGCGGACCTCCTCCTCGCTGCGATAGCGGCGCGCGTCGTCGGCGGTGGTGTGATCGTGCAGGCGGTAGGTGATCGCCTCGACCAGGGCCGGCCCGTGGCCGGCGCGTGCGCGCTCGAGCGCGCGTTCGAGCACGTAGCGCGTGGCGATCACATCATTGCCGTCGACCTGCTCGCCGGGAATGCCGCCGGCAATGGCCTTCTGCGCCAGGGTCTCGGCACCGGTCTGCTTCTGACGCGGCATCGAGATCGCCCACTGGTTGTTGGAGATCACGAACACCACCGGCAGGTTCCAGACCTTGGCCGATGACACCGCCTCGTAGAAATCGCCACGGCTGGTGGCGCCGTCGCCGCAGGCGGTCAGGACCACGCGCGGCTCGCCGCGCAGCTTGATCGCATAGGCGACGCCGATCGCATGCGGCACGTGCGTGGCGATCGGCACCGATGGCGGGAAGTCGTGGGCCGCGGGTTCGGGCAGGTGTGCGCCCATGCCGCGTTCGTCGCCGCCCCAGTAGCGCAGGATGTCCTGCATCGCCACGCCGCGCTGGAACTGCGCGGCGTAGTCGCGGTACGCGGAGATGAAGATGTCTTCGGCTTTGAGCGCACAGCCGATCGCAGTGCCGACCGCCTCCTGGCCCAGGCAGGCGGCATAGGTGCCGAGCTGGCCGGTGCGCTGCAGCGCCACGGCCTTCTTGTCGAAGGCGCGGGTCTGCACCATCACGCCGTACAGACGTCGCAACTCGTCCGCATCGCGCGCAAAGTCCGGCAGCGGTGCGCGCACCTGGCCTTCGGCGTCGAGATATTGCGTCAGAAAGATCTCGAAGCTGGCAATCCGGGTTGCAGCGGGATCCGAGTGGCTCATTGCACCCCTTCATGGGAACGCGATGTGCGGTGCGCTTGCTGTCCGATTCTAGGCGGGTCGGCAGCCCTGCCTATTCGGAGTTTCACCCAGCCGCCGGCTGCGCCCGCGGCGACCGGCATGACCACAGACTGTCATGGCTTGGTAGCCGAACTGACATTCGGGCTGCCTACGATCAGCGCGCTCAGTAACGCCCCGCACCGCTCGGGGCCAGCCACGCGCTCGGGGGCGCGCAGCCATGACCTGCTGAAGATCGCGCCCCTTGCGGGGTGGATCGCTGGCCTTCGTGTCGACGTGGCTGCGCGGCAACAACCGGCTTTTGACTTTGCAACCGGCGCTGCCGTCGGCGCCTCACATTCACTCGATCCGAAGAAGACCATGCGCGCCATCGACACCGAAGACATCTCCAGCAATCCCTCGCAGAACGTGCCGTTCAACGCGATCGTCAACATCGTCCGCTCGCGTCGTGACGTGCTCAAGGCCGGCCTCGGTCTCGGCGTCATCGGCTTCTTCGGCGCCGGGCTGAGCGCCTGCAGCGATGACAAGGACGACGACGAGGCGCCGCCGGTCACGCTCGGCTTCACCGCCGTCGCCGCCAATACACTGGACACCATCACGGTGCCGGCCGGCTACAAGTCGGCCGTGTTCTGCCGCTGGGGCGATCCGCTGTTCGCCGACTCGCCGGTTTGGGCGCCCGACGCCAGCCAGGGCGGCGACGCGCAGGCGCTGCAGATCGGCGACAACCACGACGGCATGCACTTCTTCCCGCTGTCCGGCACCAGCAGCAGCGAAGGCCTGCTGGTGATGAACCACGAGTACATCAATCCGGAGTTCTTCTACACCGCGGCGATCCAGACCGGCGCCACGCCGTGGTCGCTAGACCACGTGCGCAAGGGCCAGCACGCGCACGGCGTGACGGTGGCGCACATCAAGCTGGAGAACGGTGCCTGGAAGGTGGTGATCCCCTCGCAGTACAACCGCCGCATCCACGTCAACACGCCGATGCAGCTCACCGGCCCGGCAGCCGGCCACGCGCTGCTCAAGACCAGCGCCGACAGCAGCGGCACCAGCTCGCTCGGCACCGTCAACAACTGCGGCAACGGCTACACGCTGTGGGGCACGTACCTCACCTGCGAGGAAAACTTCAACGGGTACTTCGGCACCACCAGCGGCACCGATACGCGCGATGCTGCCATGAAGCGCTACGGCATCCCGGCGCTGGGTTCGGGCTATCGCTGGGAAGAGCACGACGATCGCTTCGACTACGTCAAGGAGCCGAACGAGTCCAACCGCTTCGGCTGGATCGTCGAGATCGATCCCTTCGATCCGGCCTCGGTGCCGAAGAAGCGCACCGCACTCGGCCGCTTCAAGCACGAGAACGCCGCGCAGACGCTGGCCGCGGACAACCGCGCCGTCGTCTACATGGGCGACGATCAGGCCAACGACTACGTCTACAAGTTCGTCTCCAGCGGCAAGTACGCGGCCGGCGCGGCGGGCAACCGCGATCTGCTCGCCGACGGCACGCTGTACGTCGCCAAGTTCGAGGCCGGCGCCGCATCCAGCGACTTCATGGGCACCGGCCGCTGGATCGCGCTGACGCCGGCGACGCCGACCACCGACGGCAGCACGCTCGGCGCCAAGTTCGGCGACATCGGCGGCATTCTCATCAACACCCGTCTGGCGGCCGATGCCGTGGGCGCCACGCCGATGGATCGTCCGGAATGGGTGACCGTGCATCCGGACAGCGGCGAGGTCTACCTGACGCTGACCAACAACAGCAGCCGCACGCTGGGCGACGATGCCAATCCGCGGCCGAAGAACGTCTACGGCCAGATCGTGCGCTGGCGCGAAGCCGGCAACGACGCCGCGGCGACGACCTTCGAGTGGGATCTGTTCGTGCTCGCCGGCAACCCGACGCGCACCGACATCGCCAACGATCCGCTGCAGGCCGGCTCGGCCAACGTCAACGCCGGCAACATCTTCAACAGCCCGGACGGACTGGCCTTCGACAATGACGGCCGCCTGTGGATCCAGACCGACGGCAATTTCTCCAACGTCGCGCAGTACGTCGGCATGGGCAACAACCAGATGCTGGTCGCCGATCCGCAGACCAAGGAGATCCGCCGCTTCCTGGTCGGCCCGTCCGGCTGCGAGATCACCGGCATCACCTGGACCCCGGACCAGAAGTACGTGTTCATCAACGTCCAGCACCCGGGCGAGTACGGCAGCCACCCGCGCAAGCCGGCGGTGGCGCCGGATGTCGATCCGCTGGCGTTCTCGCAGTGGCCGGATGCCGGCGTGCGTCCGCGCCCGGCGACGGTGGTGATCTGGAAGGAGGATGGCGGCGTGGTCGGCACCTGAGTGCCGCCGCGCGCGGCAAAAAAAGACCGGCGCAAAGCCGGTCTTTTTATTTCAGCCAGGGCTGGCGATCACTCTTCGGTCGCCCACTGCTCCAGCATCTTTTCCAGATAGTGGATCTGGTGCGTGCCTTCCTTGAACACCGGATCCGACATGATCCGCCGCTGCAGCGGGATGTTGGTCTGGATGCCGTCGATGAACATCTCGTTGAGCGCCTGGCGCATGCGCGCGATGGCGCTCTTGCGGTCGGAGCCGTAAGCGATCAGCTTGCCGATCATCGAGTCGTAGTGCGGCGGTACCTTGTAGCCGGCGTAGCAGTGCGAATCCAGGCGAATGCCCGGGCCGCCCGGCGCGTGGTACTTCTTGATCTCGCCCGGCGACGGCACGAAGGTGCGCGCGTGCTCGGCATTGATGCGGCACTCGATCGCATGGCCGCGCACACGGATGTTGGCCTGCTTCTTCTTCAGCGGCTTGCCGTCGGCGATGCGGATCATTTCCTTGATCAGGTCGACGCCGGTGATCATCTCGGTCACCGGATGCTCGACCTGGATGCGGGTGTTCATTTCGATGAAATAGAACTGCCCGTTCTCGTAGAGGAACTCGAAGGTGCCGGCACCGCGGTAGCCGATGCGCAGGCAGGCTGCCACGCACAACGCGCCAATCTCCTCGCGCTGCTCGTCGGTGATGCCCGGCGCCGGCGCTTCCTCGACCACCTTCTGGTTGCGGCGCTGCATCGAGCAGTCGCGCTCGCCGAGGTGGATGGCATTGCCCTGGCCGTCCGACAGCACCTGGAACTCGATGTGGCGCGGCACTTCCAGGTACTTCTCCATGAACACCGAAGCGTCCTTGAAGGCGTTGAGCGCCTCGGTGCGGGCGATGCTGATCTTGTTGAGCAGCTCATCGGCGCTGCGCACCACCTGCATGCCGCGGCCGCCACCGCCGGACACCGCCTTGATCAGCACCGGGTAGCCGACGCGCTCGGCGATCGCCAGGCATTCGGCATCGTCCTCCGGCAGGATGCCGTCGGAGCCCGGCACGCAAGGCACGCCGGCGGCGATCATTGCCGCCTTGGCGTTGGTCTTGCTGCCCATCATGCGGATCGTCTCGGCGCGCGGGCCGATGAAGATGAAGCCGGACTTCTCGACCGATTCGGCGAAGTCGGCGTTCTCGGAGAGGAAGCCGTAGCCGGGGTGGATGGCGTCGGCCTGCGTCACCTCGGCAGCCGAGATGATCGCCGCCATGTTGAGGTAGGAGCGCGTCGCCTGCGGCGGGCCGATGCAGACGGCTTCGTCGGCGAGCGCGACGTGCTTCTGCTCGCGATCGGCGGTCGAGTAGACGGCCACGGTCTTGATGCCCAGCTCGCGGCAGCAGCGCAGGATGCGCAGCGCGATTTCGCCGCGATTGGCAATCAGGATTTTCTTGATTTCTTTCATGGCCGTTCCGTCAGGCCTTATTCAATGGCGGAACACAGGTCTGATGTGCCATGTCATTTCACTCGATGGCGAACAGCGGCTGGTCGAACTCCACCGCCTTCTCGTTCTCGGCGAAGATCTCGACCACGACGCCGGCCTTGTCGGCCTCGATCTGGTTGAGCATCTTCATGGCCTCGATGATGCACAGCACCTGGCCGGCCTTGACCGTCTGACCGACTTCGACGAAAGCCTTGGCGCCCGGCGACGGCGAACGGTAGAAGGTGCCGACCATCGGCGCGCGGACGATATGGCGATTGTCCGGCGCCGCCACCGCTGCGACCGGCGCCGCGGCCTGAGCGGCTGCCGGCGCCGACGGCGCGGCAATGGCCGCCGGCTGCGGTGCGTAGAGCGCCTGCACCGGCACGGCCGTGGTCTGGCGGCTGATGCGCACCGATTCCTCGCCTTCGCGCACTTCCAGCTCAGAGATGCCGGACTGCTCGACGAGGTCGATCAGCGTCTTGATCTTGCGTAAATCCATTGATCCCTCCCCAGGGATGTTCAGGCTTTTGTAGAAAGGCGTTCGTCCGCGGCGAGCAGGGCGAGCCGATAACCTAGCGCCCCGCATCCGCAGATCACGCCCAAAGCGATGTCGGACAGGTAAGAGTGTTTGCGGAAGGCTTCCCGCGCGTGCACGTTCGAGAGGTGCACTTCGATGAACGGGATGCCGACGCCGAGCAAGGCATCGCGCAGCGCGATGCTGGTATGCGTATAGGCGCCCGGATTGATCAGGATGAAGTCCACGCCCTGGCTGCGCGCCTGCTGGATGCGGTCGACCAGCTCACCTTCGTGGTTGCTCTGGAAGACCGCCAGCTGGTGGCCGAGGGCGCTGGCCTGCGTGTCCAGATCGCGCTCGATGTCGGCCAGCGTGCGATGGCCATAGACGCCAGGCTCGCGCGTCCCGAGCAGGTTCAGGTTCGGGCCGTTGATCAGCAGCAGGTGGCTCAAGCGAGGTCTCGCTTCGGCTTCTCGTTGTAAGAGCGGCGATTCTGAGCCTAGACCCGGCCGAATACAAGCGGGCGGTCAGTTGAAAGCAGTTGCCTACACGTTGGCGGCATTTCGGTGAAATTGCCGGCCCCGAAGGGTTCAGCGCCGGATGTGCTGCTCCAGCATCCCGCGCAGCTCGTCGGCGCTCATGCCGCCGAGCACGCGCTGCACGACGAAGCCTTCGGGATCGACCAGCACCGAGAACGGCAGCGCGCCCTGTTCGTTGCCGAGCGCGCGCATGGCGGCGTCGCCGCCGGCCATGTCGGCGGTCACCGGATAATTGATGTGAAAGCGCGTCAGCATCGGTTTGACCGCGTCCGGCTCATCGAGCGCCGGGCCGATGATCTGCAGGCCCAGCGCCCCGTAGTTGGACTGCGCGGCGACCAGATGCGGCAGCTCGTCCATGCACGGCGCGCACCATGAGGCCCAGAAGTTGATCAGCACCCAGTGGCCGCGCAGCGACTCCAGCGTCAGCGTCTTGTTGTCGATCGTGGTGAAGCGGATCGGCGGCGCCGCCGTCACCACCTGCTGCAGATGCGGCGTCACGAACTGTCGGTAGGTGAATATGCCGGCGGCGACGCCGATGGCGGCGAGCAGGATGAAAACGATGGTTTTGCGCATGGCGATGATCGAAATGGAGGCTTCAGGGCGCCAGCGTCTGCACGACGGTCTGCGGCGGGTAGCAGACGCCGGTGTCGGCGCAACCCTGGAATCGGATGCGGACGCGCAGCGGCTGCTGCGGCGTCGCTGACAGAGGCACGCGGGCTTCGAGCAGGCCGCGGTAGATCTCGACCTTGCCGAAGAACTCGTCCTCGTGCGCGCTGCCCGCCGGTAACTCGATCGCCTGCAGGCCGATGGCGCTGGGCGCCAGCAGCTCAACGCGTATGCGCGGCCGGTACAGGTAATAACCGGGCGCGATGTTCCAGCTCAGCTTCAGCGTCTGCGCGCTGCGCTCCAGCGGCAGCAGCACGAACGCCTCGGTGGCCGGCAGCAGCGCGTTGGCGTCGATGCGGTCGAGCGGACGCGCGCCGGCGCTGCAGCTGATCAGCAGCAGCGCGGCGCCGATCAGGCGGCGTATGAACACGAGGCGACTATCCAGTCCAGATAAGGCGCGTGGCCTTGGCTCACAGGGACCGCGATGATTTCGGGAAGTTCGTAGGGGTGCGCAGCGAGCACGGCGGCGCGCAGCGCCTCGAAACCTGCCTGCGGATGCTTGATCAGCAGCAAGGACTCCTCCGCCGTCTCCACCGCGCCCTGCCAGCGATAGATCGACCGCAGCGCCGGCACGATGCTGACGCAGGCGGCCAGCCGCGATTCGACCAGCTGGCGCGCCAGGGCGTCCGCCTGGGCGGCAGGGCAGCTGACCAGCGTGAGGGCGATTGTCGGTGTGTCCAGCATGGAGTCCAAAGATGAGGAATATCAGCAGCCGCGAAGCTTAACGCCTGCAATGAGGACGGCGCGAACGGCTACGGGCGGCGCCGGACGTTCACACGCCGGCACGCCGCTTGCCGCTACATTGCCGACGCAGCATCGATCAGAGGTTGGACACAAGACCTGCCAGGGAATACGCGATGTCTGAACGCGCAAGTTATGTCTGGGCGCAGCCGATGCCGGCGCGCGAGGCGCGCCGCGCCGCGATCACCGCGCAGGAAGCGGCAAGCGAGCGCGCCGTCGTCCGCCAGGCGCTGACCATCGCCGAGGTGCCGCTGCCGCGGCGTGAGGCGGTGGCTGTGCGGGCGGCCGGCTGGGTCCGCGCGGTGCGCGCGCAGCGCGAGCAGCAATCCACGCTCGATGCCTTCATGCATCAGTACGACCTGTCGTCGGAGGAAGGCGTGCTGCTGATGTGCCTGGCCGAGGCGTTGCTGCGCATTCCCGACGACGACACCGCCGAAAAGCTGATCGCCGACAAGCTGGCCGGCGCCGACTGGGAGGCGCATCTGGGGCGCAGCGATTCGCTGTTCGTCAATGCCTCGACCTGGGGTCTGATGCTGACCGGCCGCATCGTCCAGCTGGCGCCGGAGACCACCGGCAATTTCCGCGCGGCCCTCAACCGTCTGGTCAACCGTTCGACCGAGCCGGTGATCCGCGTCGCGGTGCGCCAGGCCATGCGGCTGATGGGCGCGCAGTTCGTGATGGGCCGCGACATCGGCGAGGCCTTGCGCCGTGCTCGCGCCGGCAGCGTCGAGCGGCATTCCTTCGACATGCTCGGCGAGGCGGCGCTGAGTGCTGCCGATGCGCAGCGCTATTTCGAGGCCTACGCCAAGGCCATCATCGCGATCGGCGCCAGCGCGCGCAAGATCCGCCAGCCGGAGGCGCGGCCCGGCATCTCGGTGAAGCTGTCGGCGCTGCATCCGCGTTATGAATTCGCGCAACGTCGCCGTGTGCTCGCCGAGCTCGCGCCGCGCCTGCTGGCGCTGGCGCGGCTGGCGCGCGAACAGGGCATCGGTCTCACCGTCGACGCCGAGGAGGCCGATCGCCTGGAGCTGTCGCTGGACATCTTCGCCGCGGTCTATCCGGATGCGGCGCTCGACGGCTGGGAAGGTTTTGGACTGGCGGTGCAGGCCTTCCAGAAACGCGCGCTGTCGGTGATCGACTGGCTGGCCGAACTGGCACGCGGCGAAGGCCGGCGCATCGCCGTGCGACTGGTCAAGGGCGCGTACTGGGACACCGAGATCAAGCGCGCGCAGGAACAGGGCCTGGCGCATTACCCGGTATTCACGCGCAAGGTGAACACCGACGTTGCCTTCCTGGCCTGCGCGCGGCATCTGCTCGACGCGCGCCACCGCTTCTATCCGATGCTGGCGACGCACAACGCGCAGACGATCGCTGCGCTTATCGATCTGGCCGGCGACGATCTCGGCGGCTTCGAGTTGCAACGGCTCCACGGCATGGGCGAAGCCCTGCATGCCCAGGTGCGTGCTGACATCAAGCTGCCGTGCCGCGTTTACGCGCCAGTCGGCAGTCATGCGGACCTGCTGCCGTATCTGGTGCGGCGCCTGCTCGAGAATGGCGCCAATACCTCGTTCGTCAATCGCATCTTCGACGAGCGCCTGCCGCCCGAGCAGCTGGTCGCCGATCCCCGGGTGGTCTGCGTCGAGCAGGGCGCGGCCTCGCATCCGCGGCTGCCCCTGCCGGTTGATCTCTACGGCGCGCAGCGGCGCAACTCGCGCGGCCTCAACTTCGCCGACGAAGCGGCGATGCGCGAACTCGCGCAGCAGTTGCAAGAGGTGCAGGCACCGGCGCTGGCCCGCTCGCGCAGCGCGCTGCCCCTGCCGGACGGCGCCCGCCAGGCGATCGAAAATCCGTCCGACCGGCGGCGCACGCCGGGTCACTGGGAGCGCTTCGATCCGGCCGGCCTGCCGGCGGTGCTGGACGCCGCGCGCGCGGCGCAGCCGCGCTGGAACGCCGTCGCCGCGCACGAGCGTGCGCAGATCCTGCAGCAGGCCGCAGACCGGCTCGAAGCCGCGCGGCCGCTGTTCATGCAACTGCTGGTCTGCGAGGCCGGCAAGACTCTGCCCGATGCGCTGGCCGAAGTGCGCGAGGCCACCGACCTGCTGCGCTACTACGCCGCGCAGGCCGTGCAACTGCTCGGCGCCGCGCAGCCGCTGCCGGGGCCCACCGGCGAGTACAACGAACTGCAATTGCACGGCCGCGGCGTGTTCGCCTGCATTTCACCGTGGAATTTCCCGCTGGCGATCTTCTGCGGGCAGATCGCCGCAGCCCTGCTGTGCGGCAACAGCGTGATCGCCAAGCCGGCCGAGCAGACGCCGCTGATCGCGATGCAGGCGGTCGATCTGCTGCACGGCGCCGGCGTCCCGGCCGACGTCCTGCAACTGCTGCTGGGCGAGGGCGAACTTGGCGCCGCGCTGTGCGCGGCGCCGCAGATCGCCGGCGTGGCCTTCACCGGCTCGTTCGAGGTCGCGCAGCGGATCCATCGCAGCCTGGCGGCGCGCGAGGGGCCGATCGCCACGCTGATCGCCGAGACGGGCGGACTCAATGCAATGATCGCCGACTCCTCGGCGCTGCCCGAACAACTCGTCCGCGATGTCATCCGCTCTGCATTTCATAGCGCAGGACAGCGCTGCTCGGCGCTGCGGGTGCTGTACCTGCAGGACGATATCGCCACGCACACGCTGGAAATCCTCGCCGGCGCGATGCAGGAACTGGTCATCGGCGATCCGGCCCTGCTGTCGACCGACCTCGGCCCGCTGATCGATGCCGAGGCCAAGGCGCGGATCGACGCGCACCTCGCGGGCATGCGCGCCATCGGCCGGCTGATTGCCACCGCGCCGCTGGCCGACGACGTCGCCGCCCGCGGCCATTTCGTCGCGCCGACCGCAATCGAGATCCAGGCGATCACCGAGATCGGCGAGGAGCCCTTCGGGCCCGTGCTGCACGTGATCCGTTATCCAGCCGCGCAGCTCGATGCCGTGATCGACGCCATCAACGCCAGCGGCTACGGCTTGACGCTGGGTGTGCACACGCGCATCGAGTCGACCTGGCGACAGGTGCAGGCGCGCGCGCGCGTCGGCAACTGTTATGTCAACCGCAGCATGACCGGCGCCGTGGTCGGCTCGCAGCCGTTCGGCGGCGCGGGCCTGTCCGGCACCGGGCCCAAGGCCGGCGGCCCGCACTATCTGCTGCGCTTCGTCACCGAGCGCGCCCTGTGCGTGAACACGACGGCGGTGGGCGGCAACGCCGGCCTGCTGGCCCAGCGCGACTGAGTCGCGTCTCCGAGGGGTTTTCCCGCTGGCGTTGTCGGCCTTCACTGCGCAGACTACGCGGCCTTTCGGGCGCCGCCCGATCATCCATCCGTCTTTTTCCCGTACCTGAGCCCCGGTGCGGCCTGCGCTGCCGACCATGTCCGCCCTTTTCAGCCGCAGCTTCCGCGACGAAGCGCGCGAGTATTGCCGCCTGGCCTGGCCGATCGCCGCGGCGCAGATCAGCTTTGTCAGCATGAGCGCCGTCGACACGGTGCTGGCCGGCCGCCTGGGCGCCGCGCAGCTGGCGGCGGTCGCGGTCGGTGCCAATGTGTTCTTCCTGATGTTCGTGTTCTTCTCCGGCCTGCTGATGGCGGTGTCGCCGATCGTCGCGCAGGCGCGCGGCGCGCAGCGGCCGCTCGCCGAGATCGGCGCATTCCTGCGCGGCGCGCTGCTGTTCGCGCTGCTGGCTGGCCTGGGCTGGATCGCGCTGTTGTGGTGGGTCCGGGAGCCGGTGCTGCGTCTGCTGGCGCTGGACACGGCCACGCAGGACTTTGCCCGTGGTTACATGCATACGCTGCTGCTGGCGCCGTTGCCGTTCTGCCTGAGCTTCGTGCAGCGCAATGGCGCCGACGCTCATGGGCTGACGCGCCTGTCGCTGGTGGCCGGCGTCGTCGCGCTCGGCGTCAACACCGTGCTCGCCTACGGCCTGATGTACGGCCGTCTCGGCATGCCGGAGATCGGCCCGGCCGGCGCCGGCTATGCGACCGCGGCCGGCGGCGCGGCGATGGTGCTGGTCTACGCGCTGCAATACCGGCTGACGCCGGCGCTGCACGCGCTGCGCCTGCTGGCACCCTGCGCCTGGCCGTGGCGTGCCGCGGCGCGGCAGATCCTCCGGCTCGGCCTGCCGATCGCGGCGATCCTCAGCGCCGAGGCCAGCCTGTTCCAGATCGGCGCGCTGCTGATGTCGCGCTTCGGCGGCACGGCGATGGCGGCGCACCAGATCGCCATCAACGTCGCCTCGCTCAGCTTCATGGTGCCGCTGTCGATCGGCCTGGCGGCGACGGTGCGCGTCGGCCTGGCGGCCGGTGCCGGCGACGCGGCGGCGGCGGCGCTGCGCGGCCGTGTCGGCATCGCGCTCAGCGTGGCATTCGCGCTGGTCGCGGCGAGCGTGATGGCGCTGTCGCCGCAGCTGATCGCGGGCGCCTATACGACCGACGCCGAAGTCGCGCGGCTGGCGGCGAGCTTTCTCGCCTACGCCGCGGTATTCCAGCTGTTCGACTGCGTGCAGGCGACCGCCAACGGCGCGCTGCGCGGCATCAAGGACACGCGCGGGCCGATGCTGATCACTGTCGCCGCGTACTGGATCGTCGGCCTGCCGCTGGCGGTCGCGCTGGCGTACTACTCGCCGGTCGGGCCCGCCGGCATCTGGTGCGGCTTCATCGGTGGCTTGTCGATCGCCGCATTCGGATTGAGCTGGCGTTTTCTCAGCAGGACCCGGCGCCAGGAAAGGGCCGCGATGGGCTGACACGGATGGTCTGAAAGGGTCTGTTCTTATACCTTGAACTCGGGGCGCAACGGGTCCGTAATGACCGCCCAACCGGATCAGACGGAGACCGAACATGACACTCAGACTGGGCGACACGGCGCCGGATTTCGAAGCCGACACCACCGAAGGGCGCATTCGCTTCCATGACTGGCTCGGCAGTTCGTGGGGCGTGCTGTTCTCGCATCCCAAGAACTACACGCCGGTGTGCACGACCGAGCTCGGCTACACCGCCAAGCTCAAGCCGGAGTTCGCCAAACGTAACGTCAAGGTGATCGGCCTGTCGGTCGACAAGCTCGAAGATCATCACGGCTGGAGCCGCGATATCGCCGAGACGCAGGGCCAGGCGCTGAATTTTCCGCTGATCGCCGATGCCGACAAGAAAGTCGCCAACCTCTACGACATGATCCATCCGAACGCCAGCGACACCTTCACCGTGCGCAGCGTGTTCGTGATCGACGCCAACAAGAAGATCCGCCTGCAGATCACCTATCCGGCGTCGACCGGCCGCAACTTCGACGAGATCCTCCGCGTCATCGACTCGCTGCAGCTGACCGACCAGTACAAGGTGGCGACGCCGGTGAACTGGAAGCAGGGCGAGGACGTGATCATCGTCCCGGCGGTCAAGGACGACGACGCCAAGAAGCTGTTCCCGAACGGCTGGAAGGCGCTCAAGCCCTATCTGCGCATCGTTCCCCAGCCCAAGGGCTGAGGCGCCGCGGCAACGCGAAGAGCCCCGCCCAGTGCGGGGCTTTTGCGTGGCGGCTCAGGTTCTGAGCCTGACGCTGCCGACAATGGCGTCACGTCTTCCACGCGCCGCAGGAGCACACCGATGTCGATCGACACCTTGCCGTTCTCGGTTCAGCTGACCGCCGACCGCAAATACCTCAATGTCCGCATTCCGGTCGACAGCCTGCCGAGCGCGCTGCGTCGCCAGCCTTCGGCGATGAACGTGCGCCTGATGCCGGAAACCCAGGAGGTGAAGCGCCAGCCGTGGCGAACCTGGGTGCCGGACTTCCTGCTCGCGCTGGCGCCGCGCGGCTGAGGCGCAGACAAAAAACGCCCGCCGATCGCTCGGCGGGCGTTTTCCCGTAGCGCGACGAAGCTTACGAGCCGCTCTGTCCAGCGGACTCGGCCCTCTCCTGCTGGATGTAGACCGGGCCATAGAGCTGGGTGCCGAGGGCCTTGCCCTGCATGTCGGCGGCGTCCTTCTCGATCATCACCGTGTAACGGCCCGGCTGCAGATCGTTCTGTACCACCATCATCGGCGTGCCGCCCGGCTGGAAGTTGGCGGCGACTGGTTTGCCATCCGGGCCGATGACCTTGATGTGCGAGGCCACCGCCGCCGGATCGACGACGCGGTTGAACAGGATGGCCAGCGAACTCTGGCCTTCGGTCTGGCCGACGTAGCGGACGCCGAACTGCGAGGCGTCGCTGGCCGTCCACCAGGCGCGCAGCGCATCGGGCGGCGGGGGCGGCGGGCTTACCGGCTGCTTCGGTTTTTCGGCCTTTTCCAGCGGCTGCGCGGCGGCGCCGTCCGCATCCGGCGCCGGCTCGCCGGCCGCATGGCCGGTATCGGCCATCGCGGTCTCGGCTGCGACGGCCGGTGCCGCGGCCGCTGCTGCGGCCATCGGATCGCCGCCGGCCGCGGGCGTAGCACTGTGCTCCGCGCTCGGCGGCGCGGCGGCGAGTTCGGCTGCCGGTGGCGGCGCTGCCGCATCCGCCGGGGCTGCGCTTGCGGTGGCCGGGTCGGCGGAAGCCGCCTGTGTCGGATCGGCCGGGGCCGTTGCCGCCGGGTCGGCCGGCGCGACGGCTGCGGCATCTGCCAGCGGATCGGCGGCTGCCATATCCTGCGCGGCGGTGCCGGCTGGCGCCGCGGCGATTTTCTGCTGTTCGGCAGCGGCCTGGTCGCCGCCGCTCATCGTGTAGATCGCGCCGCCGCCGATGACCGCGGCAATGGCCGCCGCGATGCCGATCTTGACCGGCTTCGACGGGCCGGTGCCCATATCAAGTCCTTGCGCCATGGTGTTTCCTCCATATTCAGGGCGTCGTAGTTATTTGCATCGTGGCTGTTGCCACGCCCGCACGGTGCCGCCGGCCCTGTGAACTTTGTCTTAACGGATGCAGGGCAGTGGTGCTGGATCGCTGAATTCATGCGATCTTTTCAATATTCCGCAGAAGTGCAGGGCTGCACCGCGCACCCTGCACTAAAGCGGCGCAGAGGCGGGATCCGCGATCTGCTTGCAAACCGTCCGCCGCTCACGACAATGGCATTCCCGAATCTTTTCGTCTGGAGCTGCAATGTCGAGCAAGCCGATCGCGCTGACGCGTTTTCTCATCGAGGAACAGCGAGCGGGGCGCATCAATGCGGATCTTCGCCTGCTGATCGAAGTGGTCGCGCGCGCCTGCAAGGCGATCTCGCACAGCGTCAACAAGGGTGCGCTGGGTGGCGTGCTCGGTGACGCCGGCACCGGCAACATCCAGGGCGAGGCGCAGAAAAAGCTCGACGTGCTGTCCAACGAAATCCTGCTCGAAGCCAACGAATGGGGCGGCCATCTGGCCGGTTGCGCTTCCGAAGAGATGGACGATTTCAGCAAAATCCCGAATGCCTACCCGAAAGGCAACTATCTGCTGCTGTTCGATCCGCTCGACGGCTCCAGCAACATCGACGTCAACATCAGCGTCGGCACCATCTTCTCGGTGCTGCGTTGCCCTCAAGGCGTCGAGGAGCTGGAGACCAAGCACTTCCTGCAGCCGGGCACTGCGCAGGTCGCGGCCGGCTACACCGTCTACGGCCCGAGCACGATGCTGGTGCTCACCGTCGGCAGCGGCGTGCACGCCTTCACGCTGGATCGCGAGCTGGGCTCGTTCCTGCTGACGCAGCGCGACATGAAGATTCCGGAAGACACCAAGGAATTCGCGATCAACATGTCCAACCAGCGCCACTGGTATCCGCCGATGCAGAAGTACATCGACGAACTGCTGGCCGGCAAGACCGGTCCGCGCGGCAAGGACTTCAACATGCGCTGGGTGGCTTCGATGGTCAGCGACGTGCACCGCATCCTCACGCGCGGCGGCATCTTCATCTATCCGCGCGACAAGAAGGATCCGGACAAGCCGGGTAAGCTGCGTCTGCTCTACGAAGCCAATCCGATGAGCTTTATCGTCGAGCAGGCCGGCGGCGCCTCGACCACCGGGCTGCAGCGCATCATGGATGTCCAGCCTTCGACGCTGCACCAGCGTGTCGCCGTGTTCCTCGGCTCCAAGAACGAAGTCGAGCTGGCGACGCGCTACCACCGCGAAGCCGGCGAGTAGGCGCGCCCCGCGGCGAAGCAAAAAGCCCCGCGATCGCGGGGCTTTTTCTTTGTTGCCGGCGCGGGCTCAGCCGCGCGGTGCGAAGTCCGGAAACTGCGCCGCCAGCGCTTCGAAGGCGGCGCGATCGGCATCGCTGGCGACGTGCGGCAGCACCACCTGCAGCGTCGCGAACTGGTCGCCCGGTGTCGCCGACGACGGCAGACCGCGGCCCTTCAGGCGCAGCTTCTGTCCGGCGCGGCTGTTGGGCGGCAGATTCAGCTCCACGGTGCCGCCGAGCGTCGGGATCGGCACGCGGCCGCCGAGCGCGGCTTCCCACGGCGCGACGTTGACGGTGACGTGGATGTCACGGCCTTCGACGCGGAATTGCGGATCTGGCGCGAACTCCAGTTCCAGCAGCAGATCGCCGCCGCGCGAGCCCTGGCCGGCGAGGCGGATCGTCTGCCCGGCGACGACGCCCTGGGGAATCTTGACGTTGAGCGTGCGGCCGCCGACGTTGATCTGAC
>CBINNP010000011.1:0-31663 GCA_966252075.1 uncultured Solimonas sp. | reverse complement strand
TCCGCGCCTTCGGCCTCGACCGCTCGGCAAGATGGGAGTGGGACCGCGCCGCAAATCCGCGCAGCAAAACCGACGAAGGCGAGGCACAAAAGCATGAATTCCGGTACCCCAAAGAGGTTTACAGTTGGTACAAGTCGAGCGACGAGCACACCATCAAGAAGTCGCTGCCGGTCAAATGGCTGACCATCATCGCCGTGGGGCCTATCCTTGCCGCTCTAGCCGGCTGGTACGCATGGAAGTCTCTCGGTAGCGGGGTTGTCGAGGAAAAACCCGTACAGGTCCAGCAGCAGACAGCGCCGGTAGCTGCACCGGTGCCGCCACGGCCAAAGAACCTGCAGGAAGTCCGCACCGAAGTCGAAGGCGAGGGCCTGCAATGGGCCGCCAAGTATCTTGAGCGCGCTGAAGGGTTTCCGATGTCCGCGCGGGCCTTCGACGCCAGCTATCAGATCAAAGCAGCTCCGCGCATCAGTGGCTGCATGGACATCCGGGGCGATTTCGAGAAGTGCATTTGCACGACGCAGCAAGGGTCAATCATTGAAACGATCAGCGCCCGCCAGTGCCGGCACTACGTCAAGAACGGCTGGTTCGATCCGACAAAGCCGGACGATTCAGAGCGTCGGGATACCATCGCGATGCCCCCTCAGCCTGGACTGGGTCAGGTCGCAGCTGCGCCGCCCGTTGCAGACGGTCGGTAGTAAAAACCCGCTGATCGGCGGGCTTTTTTTGATGTGGTGTTACGTCCTAGCGTTTCGAGAAGTGCGGTGATTTCTTTAGATTTGTAGAGTAAGTAATCCTTTTTAATACAATGTGTTACGTCCGACAAGTGTAATTGTCGGACACATTGAATTATACTGCGGATCCTCGATCCTGCGGATGATCCCTTGCCATGACGAACCCGACTCGGTCCGACGATCACGTCCATGCAGTCGATGCGATGCTGAGTTCGACACCCGAGTACGTCGTCGACCGACTGCGCGCGCTGGCTGACGATCTGAAGATCGCCTATGCGCCCAACACATTGAAGAGCTGGCGTGCCGATTGGCGTGTGTGGTCGGACTTCTGCGTTCGAAATGGCCACGCCGTGCTGCCGGCTTCGCTGCCAGCCTTGCGCGAGTTCCTGCTGGAACGCATCCAGGCGGGCCGCAAACGCGCCACCATCGAGCACTACCTGGCGACGCTCAACGTCATCCATCGCCTGGCGGAGCTACCGTCGCCGATGGATTCCATGGAGGCACGGCTGATGTGGCGCGGCCTCAAGCGCGCGCATCTAACGGCGCGACAACGCCAGGCCAAGGGCCTGACGATGGAATCTGTCGAAACCATCATGGCGACACTGGATCTCGACATCCCGCGCGATCTCAGAGATGCGGCCTTGATCAACGTGGCGTTCGAGACGATGTTTCGCCGATCCGAGCTCATCAGCCTGGAGGTCGACAACCTGAGCGTCGAGGCAGACGGCTCGGGCCGCATCTTCCTGCCGCATAGCAAGACCGATCAGGAAGGTGCCGGACATTTGCAGTACCTGTCACCGGAGACGGTGCAGTTGCTGCAACAGTGGATCGAGGTCGCCGGCGTAACACGCGGCCCCATCTTTCGTTCGACACCGAAATCGAACAAGCCAGACCGTTACAACTCCCCTCTCTCGGACCGCGACGTCGCCAGGATTTTCAAAGGCCGTGCCTTGGCAGCGGGCCTGGACGCGAGTTTGGTTTCCGGACACAGCACACGCGTCGGAGCCGCGCAGGACCTGGTCGCCGCCAACTTCAGCAGCGCCGAAATCATGCGGCAGGGTCGCTGGAAAACCGAGCGCATGGTGATTCGCTACAGCGAAAGCCTCAACGCGGCACGGGGCGCGATGGCACAGTTAAAGAAGCGACGCAAAGCGCTTACTGACAAGGATTCGACTTGATCGGCATGTCATCTGACCGGGATGTCTTTACCCGTCGGCACCACGGCGATCGAGTTCTGCGGGGAACCATCGACGAGGCGATCGCTGTAGGTGAGATAGATCAGGGTTCGGCGCCTGGCATCGACCATTCTCACGATGCGCAGCTTCTTGAAGAGCACCGACAGGCGTTCGTTGAAGACTTCTTCTTGCGAAGGGATCGGGCCGCTGAAACTGATGTCTCCGACCTGCCGGCAGGCGATCGAAGCTTCAGCTTTGTCCTCGGCCAGTCCTACGGCGCCCTTGAAACCGCCGGTCTTGGCTCGTGATACGTAGCAGCTTATGCCGCTGACCTTAGGGTCATCGTAGGCCTCGACGACGATCTTGTGGTCGGGCCCCAGCAATTTGAACGCGGTGTCGACCTCGCCGATGTGCTCGGCGGAAGACTGCGAACAACTCAGGCAAATGACCGCCATGATGGCTGCGCCAGTTGCTTTTCTTCTTGCTTGCACTCCCCTTCCTCCCTCGCCTCGGCTTCGTTGCGCTGAACGGCCGCGCGCACGTCCAGGCCCGTAGCGTGATGATGCCTGTGGCATCGAAAACTACAATGGCGGGCAGGCGGGGCCAAACAAAAAGGCCTGCTGCTCGTGCAGAGCAACAGGCCTGATCGCCACAGCGTGCGGGTATGCGAAACCTAGACGGCCTCGCCTACAGCGGCTTCCGGCGTATACAGGAACTCCGGCGTCGCGATCACCGGCGCGCGGACTGCGATCACCGGCGGCGGCGTTGGCGCAGCCGGCATGTGTTGATCGAAGAATGCCTTCACCTGGGCATCGGCATCCTGGCGGCTGATGCGGTAATGCATCTGCACCAGGCCGGCGACGACGTTGACATCGCCGTTGCTGCGATTGAGCTCAACCGTATGCAGCTTGCTCCAGGTAGCACCCGCCACTGCAATCAAGGTCTTCCACTTTGCAACACGCGCCTGTGCTTCGGCATTGGCGAGTGCACGCAGTTGGCTCTTCGTCGGCGAACCGGGCGGGCGGCGCACCTTGGGGGCGGCATCGCTGTGCAGCGGTTTGCGTGAATTCTTGGGTCTCATGGGACCTCCTGCTTTAGAAATGGGGCGGCGATACTGCCGGAGGACGGCAGCAGTGAATCGCGGATGGCGGCGCGGACGCCGCCATCACGCGTATCGACAGCCTGCAGCGATCAGACCGGGCGGATCTTCGTCGCCTGCATGCCCTTCGGGCCGCGCGCTTCGACGTACTCGACGCGCTGGCCTTCCGTCAGCGACTTGAAGCCGCTGCCTTCGATTTCCTTGAAGTGCGCGAACAGGTCGTCGCCACCGTTGGCCGGCGTGACAAAGCCGAAGCCCTTGGCGTCGTTGAACCACTTGACGGTACCGCTCTTGACATTGCTCATGGATGCATTCCTGTGAAGATGAAAACGGGCAGACCGCCCGCAAAGGCGCAAACGGTCAAGGAACGCATCTGGGAATTCATGCCGGCGGCAAGGCCACGGCATTCACTAGCTGATCACACTGCTTGATACTTGCCACGTCACGGTACGCGTATTTGCTGTCGATGTCGAATCGGCAATGACCTCGATGCCGCGATATCGCCGCCCGTGCAGCCGCGGATCGCAGCGCTGAAGCGGATCAACGGCAAATACCCGGTCTTCTCCCCCCGCAGATCCGCGGACGCTTCGGCGCGATCCGCGCGCACACCAAGCGCGCAGCCCGGGCCTTCTCGCTCTGCGCACAGCTACAATATCAGTAGCGAAAAGACCGCCAGTTTCAGGGCGGCAGCGGCTCGAACTCGATCGTTGCCGGCTCGACCGCCGGCAACTCCGGATCGGCCAGGACTTTCTCGGTCACATGGCCTGCTGCGACCTCCTGCAGGGCCAGCACCGTCGACTTGTGATCGTCCCACGGCAGCATGGCGTTGGCGCCGCGGGCCAGCTGGCGTGCGCGCTTGGCGGCGATCAGCGTGAGCGTGAAATGATCCGGTACACGGGCAAGACAATCCTGGATCGTGACGCGTGCCATACGGGTATCCATGAGGAATCACCGCAGGAGCACGGTTCGGCATTGTACGCACAGCCCCGCCCGGGCGTTTCGGATACCGCTTTACGGCAGTGCAGGATCCGACGTAGCGGATGCGGCTCGGTCATGGAGCCCCCTCGCGCCCACGATGCCGCACCGGAGCTCCCAACTCCGGTGCGGCACGCGCGGGTCAAGACCTGAGCGGGATCAGGCGGTCTTGCTGGCGTAGCGGTCGCGCAGCTCGCGCTTGAGAATCTTGCCGGAGGCGTTGCGCGGCAGCTCATCGATGAAATGCACGGCCTTGGGCACCTTGAACGGCGCCATCGTCAGCCTGACGTGGGCAATCAGTGCCTCGGCCGTGACGCTGGCGCCCGCCTTGAGCTTGACGATCGCCGTCACCGCCTCGATCCACTTCGGGTCCGGCAGCGCGATCACCGCCACTTCCGACACCGCCGGATGCGTGTAGATGCAGTCCTCGACCTCGCGCGATGACACCACCACGCCGCCACTCTTGACGATGTCCTTGAGCCGGTCGACGACGTAGAGAAAGCCCTCCTCGTCGAGATAGCCCAGATCGCCGGAATGGAACCAGCCGCCTTCGAAAGCCTCGGTGGTCTGGTCCGGCTTGTCCCAGTAGCCGAGCAGCAGCTGCGGCGAGCGGTAGATGATCTCGCCCAGCTCGCGCGGCGCGCAGTCGCGCAGGTCCGGATGCACGATGCGCAGCTCCACCGCCGGCAGCGGCTTGCCGGCGGACGTGGGCCGCGCGTCGTGCTCGTCGGGGCCGAGCACAGTGGCGAGCGGACCGATCTCGCTCTGGCCGTAGCAGTTGTACGCAAGAATGCCCGGCAGGCGCTGGCGCAGCTCGGCCAGCACCGGCTCCGGCATGATCGCCGCGCCGTAGTAGGCGCGCTTGAGGCTGCGCAGATCGTGCCTGTCGAAATCCGGATGGCGCAGCAGCGCGATCCACGCCGTCGGTGGCGCAAAGAAACTGGCGACGCGATGCTGCTCAATCAGCTTGAACACCACCTCCGGCTGCGGCCCGGCGATGACGATCGAGGTGCCACCGACCAGGAGCTGCGGCATCAGGAACACATGCATCGCTGCCGAGTGGTATAGCGGCAGCGCGCACAGGAACAGGTCTTCGGCGCGGGTATCGAGCATCTTGATGCAGCCGTCGTATTCGGCGATCAGTGCGCGGTGCGTCATCATCGCCGCCTTGGGCGCCGAGGTGGTGCCCGAGGTGTAGAGGAACTGCACCAGATCGCGATCGTCGAGCACCAGCTCCGGCTCGCTCGCGTCACCGTCACCGCGTGCGGCGGCGAGCACGCTGATGTCGCCCTCGCCCTCCTCCATCGTGCCGCGGATGCGCACCGCGCTGTCCCGGCCGGCCAGCGCGAGATCGGCCACCGGCGCATCGCCGACGAACAGCGCGCTGGCACCGGACTGCTTGAGCACGTAGGCCAGTTCCGGCGTGGTCATCGAAAAGTTGACCGGCACATGGACCAAGCCGGCGCGGCCGCAGGCCAGCCACAGGATCGCGTACGAATCCGAGTTCTTGGCGTACGCGGCGACGCGCTCGCCCTGTTTCAGACCCGCATCGAGCAGGGCATGGGCGACGCGATTGATCGCCGCATCCAGCTCGGCAAAGGTCCACTGTCGGTCCTTGAAGATCAGCGCGGTCTTGGCGGCGTGGCGCCGCACCGCGCGCGCCAGTGCGTCGCCGATGGTGTTGCGGGTGATGCGCGCGACCGCTGCCGCGTGCGCTTGATCCGCCTTGGCGTTCATCACTTGGCTCCTTCGGTCTTGGCAGCACCGCTGGCGCGGGCCAGATCGGCCTTGAGGTCTTGCGCGCGCTTGATCACGTACTGGTGAATGTCCTCAACCTGTTCGTTGCTCAGCGTGCCGGTGAAGGACGGCATGCCCTTGGCCGCGAACGCGCCGGCGACGATGCCCTGGAACAGCTGGTGCTTCTCCGGCGTCAGATAGCGCAGGTCCGGCAGCACCGAGCCGGCGATCGCGCTGATGCCGTGGCAGGCGCCGCAATGGCCGTTGTAGAGATCGCGGCCGCGCGCGACCTGCTTGTCGTCGCCCTTGAGTTCCGGCGGCTCCGGCTGCTTGACCGGCTCCTGTGCCAGCGGCGGCAGCGTCGCCTTGCCGCCGAGCTTGTAGGTCAGCACGCGCGCGCTGGCGCGCACCTTGGTCGGCTCCGACAGGCCACCGAGGATCACCGGGAACGCACCGCCCCAGCCGGCTGCCACCGTCACGTACTGCTCGCCGTTGATCTCGAAGCTCATCGGCCCGGCCATCACGCCGGTGTTGGCCGGCGTCTCCCACAGCTTCTCGCCCTTGTCGGCCGAGTACGCGACGAAGCGGCCGTCGGCGGTGCCCTGGAACACCAGGTTGCCGGCGGTGCTCAGCGTGCCGCCGTTCCAGATCGTCACGTAGCTCTGCCGCCAGACTTCCTTCTTGGCGACCGGGTCCCAAGCCACCAGATGGCCCTTGTGCAGCGCCGCCACGTCGCTCAGCTCCTTGGCGGTTTCCGGCAGCTGCAGCGGCTGCGTGCCGAGGTGCCAGGTGCCCTTGCCACTGAAGGTCTGCGTCGGGTCCGGTGCGTAGAGGGCGATCGCCTCCTGCATCGGGATGTAGACGTAGCCGGTCTGCGGGTTGAACGACATCGGCTGCCAGTTGTGCGCGCCGAGCGGGCCCGGCGTGATCACCTGCGGCTTCTTGCTCCAGTCGGCCACCTCGGTCTCGACCGGCCGGCCGGTCTTGAGATCGACATGGCTGGCCCAGTTGGCCGGCGCGTACTTGTCGGCCGAGAGCAGCTGGCCGGTGACGCGATCGATGACATAGAAAAAGCCGTTCTTCGGCGCCTGCATCAGCACCTTGCGCGGCTGCCCGTCGATCTTCAGGTCGGCGAGGATGATGTGCTGTGTCGCCGTGTAATCCCAGTTTTCGCCCGGCGTGACCTGGTAATGCCAGACGTATTCACCGCTGTCCGGCTTGAGCGCGACGATCGACGACAGGAACAGGTTGTCGCCGCCGCCGGGGCTGCGCACGTTGCGGTTCCACGGCGAGCCGTTGCCGGTACCGATGTAGAGCAGATCGAGTTCCGGGTCGTACGCCATCGCGTCCCAGACGGTGCCGCCGCCGCCGAACTTCCAGTAGTTGTCGCCCTTCCAGGTCTTCTGCGCCATCTCCATGGCCTTGTCTTCGGCCGGCTTGGACGGATCGCCCGGCACGGTGAAGAAGCGCCACAGCAGCTTGCCGTCGTTGACGTCATAGGCGCCGACGTAGCCGCGCACGCCCAGCTCCGCGCCGCCGTTGCCGATGATGACCTTGCCCTTGATGACGCGCGGCGCGCCGGTGATGGTGTAGCTGTGCGTGTGATCGACGATGGTGTCGACCTCCCAGAGCTTGGCGCCGGTCTTGGCATCCAGCGCGAGCAGGCGTCCGTCATAGGCGCCGAAGATCACCTTGCCGTCCCAGACCGCGACGCCGCGGTTGGCGACGTCGCAGCAGCCGTCGCGATCCTTGTCGCGCGGCACCTTCGGGTCGTACTTCCACAGCTCCTTGCCGGTCAGCGGATCGAGCGCACTGACGATCGAGAATGCGCCGGTCACATACATCACGCCATCGACGACGATCGGCGTCGCCTCGGTGGCGCGATCGACGTCGAGCTTGTAGCTCCACAGCAGGCCGAGATCCTTGACGGTTTCGGTGTTGATCTTGTCCAGCGGGCTGAAGCGCTGCTCGCTGTAAGTGCGGCCGTAACTCATCCACGCACCGGGCTCGCTGTCGGCGCCGATCAGCCGCGCACCGTCGACCGCCGCAGTCTTGGCTGGTGCGGCCTCGGCAGCCGGCTTGCCGTCACTGTCCTTCTTGCCGCCGCAGGCGGCGAGCACCACGCAAAGCGCCGCAGCGCTCCAGTACCGAAGTTTCATGGCTCCTCCCTTCTTTAGTTTTTCTGGAACGGACGCGACAGGCGCTGGCCCGCCGCGCGTTCGTCTGTCCGTGTGCGCGGCTGCGTTCAGCGCGTGCCGAACTGCGTGCGCAACCAGCTGCAGGCTTCGCGCATCGCCTGCGCGCCGAGATCGAGCCCGGTGGAAAACGTGAAGAAGCCGTGCACGGCACCGTCGTAGCGCGACATCTGCACGGCATTGCCGGTCTGCTTCAGCGCCTTGGCGTAGACCTCGCCTTCATCGCGCAGCGGATCGAACTCGGCGGTGATGACCAGCGCCGGCGGCAGGCCGTCGAGCGTGCTGACCTGACTGAGGTTGACGCGGGGGTCCTTGGTGTTGCCGTCGCTGCCGAGGTAGTGGTCGAAGAACCAGACCATGTCGTTGCGCGTCAGCAGATAGCCTTCGCCGTTGTCATGCATCGAGCGGCTCGGACCGCTGTAGTGATCGGTGACCGGGTAGACCAGCAGCTGAGCGCAGAGCTTGCCCGGGAAGCGCTCGCGCGCGGCGATCGCCGTCACCGCCGACAGATTGCCGCCGGCGCTGTCACCTCCAACTGCCACGCGCGTGGTGTCGCCACCAAACTCGCTGCCGTGTTCGAGCACCCACTGCAGCGCGCTCAGCGCATCGTCGGCCGCCGCCGGGAAGCGATGCTCCGGCGCCAGCCGGTAGTCGACCGAGACGACGATGCAGCCGGCACCGCCGGCCAGCTCGCGACAGGTGGTGTCGTAGGCATCCAGATCGCCGAGCACCCAGCCGCCGCCATGCAGGTACAGCAGGATCGGCAGCGGCCCTTTGGCCGGCGCGGCCGGCGTGTAGATGCGCACTGGCAGCGCGCCGCCGTTGATCCGGCGGTCCTCGACCCTGGCGATCTCCGACGCCGACGGCGGCATCGACACCATCAGTTGTCTGAGACCACCGCGGGCGACATCGACCGGCATCATGTGAAACGACGGCACGCCGGCGGCGGCCAGATCGGACAGCATCTTGTGGATCTGCGGATGTAGCGGCATCGGTATCTCCTCTTCTCTTTCTTGGTCTGTGCGCCCGGCCGTCGTGGCGGCTCTCAGGCGAGCGCGAAGCCCTTGTAGCCGGCTGCGGCAATCTCATCGCAAGCCTGACGATACGCCCCCACACCCAGGTATGGCAGGAACAGCCGCGGCTTGCCCGGCACGTTGGCGCCCATGTACCAGGTGTTGCCGCGCGGGAACAGCGTCTGGTTGGCGAGGTCCTGCACATGCTGCGTCCATTCTTCCTCGGCCTGCGCGGTCGCCTCGATCGACCTCAGACCGCGACTTTCGAGATGGCCGATGCACTGGCTGACCCATTCGATGTGCTGCTCGATCGATACCATCATGTTGCTCAGCACCGAGGGGCTGCCCGGCCCGGTGATCGTGAACAGATTCGGAAAGCCGGCGACGGTCAGGCCCAGCATCGTGCGCGGGCCATGCTTCCACTTCTCGCGCAGCGACTGGCCCTTGCGGCCACGGATGTCCATTTTCAGCAGCGAGCCGGTCATCGCGTCGTAGCCGGTGGCGAAGACGATGCAGTCGACCTCGTATTCGCCGGCTTTCGTCTGCACGCCGCGCTCGGTGATGCGGACGATCGGTTCCTTCTGCAGGTTGACCAGCGCGACGTTGTCGCGGTTGAAGGTCTCGTAATAGTTGGTGTCGATGCACATGCGGCGCGTGCCCAGATGCTGGTCCTTCGGGATCAGCTGTTCGGCCACGGCCGGATCTTTCACGCGCTCGCGGATCTTGCTCTCGATGAACTCGGCGGCGATGCGGTTGGAGGTTTCATCCACCAGCAGATCGGCATACGAGGTCATGTACGCGAACGGCAGGCCGGCGTCATAGAGCTTGGCGAACACCTGCTTGCGTTCCTCGGCATCGGCCTCGCGCACCGACATGCCGTGCAGCTGCGTCGGCATGCCGACCAGACTGGTCTTGGCGTCGGCGCGGATCTGCGCATAGCGCGACTTCACCTCGCTGACCTTCTCCGGCGTCAGCTTCACGTTGTAGGCCGGCATGCTGTAGCTGGGCGTGCGCTGCATGATGTACATCTGCGCCGCCTGCTCGGCGATGATCGGGATCGCCTGGATACCGGACGAGCCGGTGCCGATCACCGCGACGCGCTTGCCGCTGAAGTCGACGCCCTGCTCCGGCCAGTTGGTCGTGTAGTAGGTCTGGCCGCGGAAGCTCGACACGCCGTCGATATCCGGAATCTTCGGCACCGACAGGCAGCCGGTGGCCAGCACCACGTAGCGCGCGCGGTACTGCGTGCCGTCGGCGCAGCCCAGCGTCCACAGCTCGGTGGCGTCGTCGTAGTAGGTGGTCTTGACGTGCTTGTTCAGCTCGATGTCGCGGCGCAGATCGAAGCGGTCGGCCACATGATGGGCGTAGCGCAGGATCTCCGCTTGCGAGGCATAACGCTCGCTCCACACCCATTCCTGCTGCAGCGCGTCATCGAACGAGAAGCTGTACTCCATGCTCTCGACATCGCAACGCAGGCCCGGGTAGCGGTTCCAGTACCAGGTGCCGCCGACCGAAGGGCCGCCCTCGAGCACCTTGGCCCTGAGGCCCAGCTGGCGTGTGCGGTGCAGCATGAACATGCCGGACCAGCCGGCACCGACGATCAGCACGTCCAGCGGCTGGTCTTCCGGACCGGATGCTTGCTTCTGCATAGGCTTCTCCTCGTGTGACGACGTCGCCGCGACATCGGTCCGCCGCGGGATTGGGAGCAGTCTAAGAACGCCGTGCGGCAATTGCCCTACCCCGATCGGGTAGGGTTCACGACCACCCACGGCGGCCAGGATCGCGGTCGGATTCGGCCGGCCGCCGCACGCGCCGGCCTCAGCGGACGACGGCTGTGAGCATCCGCCTGCGGCTGCTACAGCCTGAGCGGCTGCGGGCCGGCGACGAGGCCGGCGACACACGCCCGGATTTCGCCTGACGAAAAGCAAAACGGCGTCGCATGAGCGACGCCGTTTCTTGCAGCGAACAGCGCTGGTGGCGGCACGCGGCCGCCGCGGGCGTATCGATCAGGCAGCCGCGTCCTTGAGCTTCTTCAGCGGACGGATCTTGATCTTCAGGCTCGCCGGCTTGGCGGCGAACCACTGCTCTTCCTTGGTGAACGGATTGATGCCCTTGCGCTTGGGCTTGGCCGGCACCTTGATGGTGTTGATCTTCAGGAAGCCCGGCAGCACGAATGCGCCTGCGCCCTTCTTGCTGACCGAGGCGGAGATCGCCTCTTCCAGGGCCGCCAGCACCTTGCGCACCGACTTGAGCTCGACGCCGCTGGCATCGGCGACGTGGGCGAGCAGACCGGTCTTGCTCAGCGCTTCCTTGATCGGCTTTGCCGCAGCCGGCTTGGCGGCGACGGGCTTGGCGCTCTTGGCGGGCGCCGCTTTCTTTGCTGCAGCTTTCTTGATGGCCATTTGATTCCAGGGGTCGTTATTGAAATATCGGATGCCGTCGCTCACGACAGCGCCGTCACTGTAGGTGAGCCGGATCGTGACGCCAATATGTCGGAGGCGTTTTTTGCGGGTTTTTTTGCGATTTTCGGCAAATTCCCGGGCGGATGCCGTACGCTGGCCGCGCCAGACGGGGGAGCCATGGCGCATGGCGCGGAACAGCGCGGTTCGGACGATCGCGCGGGGAATCAGCTGAAAACCGATCGACGCAGCATCGACAGGCCACGCGACGCCTTCGGCGGCTTCGCTCTGCTGCTGGTGGTCGCCGCCCTCGCCGCCGTCTACTTCCTGCAGCGCCACCGCGAAAATCCGCCTGCCGTCGCGGCCGATGCACCCGCGTCCGCTGGCGCTGCCACCACGGCGCCGTCGCCATCCAGGCCATACGCCGCCAGCGAGCAGGCGCTGCCGCCGGCTGCAGCTCAGGCGCAGGACTGCGGCTACGTCAACGGCGAACGTCGCTGCTTCGCGCGCTCGGTCGCGAGCGATGAAGGTCCCAGTGCCGCCGACCGCTACGCGAGGGCGATCCGCATCATGCAGAGCAACCCGGCCTCAACCGGCAGCGCCGTGCCGGACGATGACGATCCCTATCGCGGCAACCACGCCTTGCGTTTCGCCGAGCAGGTTTGCACGCGCTGGCTGCCGCAGCACCTGATCGAATACCGGCACTGCCGCGCCGAACAGTGGCAGAAGCTTCGCAGTCATTGCATAGCCGCACGGCAGGAACTGCAGATGGCCTCAGGCCACCGCTACGACGCGCTCAAGCGCAGCGCCGAGGAGTACTGCTCTGCCGAGCAGCGCTACCAGATCGTCGACCGGCGCTGAGCACCATACGTAGTTGCCGCAGCCCACCTACGCGGATTCCCGAATAGGCCGGCAGGGGTCGCCGCCCTACAGTGCCGTCACTGGATCATTGCAGGGAGCCGACCATGAATCTCACCACTTCCGAACTCGCGCAGGGCCCCTGCGCCAACTGTCTGCGGCACGGCAACTGCCTGGGCGCGGAGATGGCGGCAGCAGCGCCGGCTGCCTGCGCCAGCGGCATCAGCGTGCTGAACCTGGCTCGCGGCCAGACGCTGCATCGCAGCGGCGAGACACTTCCGGCGCTGTATGTCGTGCAGAGCGGCGCACTGAAGTCGCGGCGCCATTCGCTGCAGGGCGAGGAAGAGATCCTGGCGTTCCGCCTGCCCGGCGACACGATCGGCGTCGATGCGATCGGCAGCGGCAGCAGCGACACCGAGGCGGTAGCCCTGTGCACCAGCCGCGTCTGCCGGCTGCCGCTGGAGACCCTGCACGAGCGGGCCCGCGCCTCGCAGTCCGTGGCGCGACATCTGTTCGACGACATCGGCCACGAGTTCGGCCGCCTGCATCAGCGCCTGCAGTACGAGCGCCTGTCGGCGCCGGCACGGCTGGCGAGCTTCCTGATCACCCAGCTCGAGCGCCGCCGCCGGCTGTTCGGCGTGCAGAACGACAGCTTCAGCCTGCCGATGACGCGCATCGACCTGGGCCGCTTCCTGGGCATGGCCACCGAGACGGTGTCGCGGATCTTCACGCGGCTGCAGAACGAGGGCATCGTCGCCAGCGACGGCAACCTGCTGCGCATCGTCAAGCTCGCGGCGCTGCAGGCGCTCGCGCAGGACGGTGCGGCGCAGCCGACGCTGAAGGCGGCCTGAGAAACCTGCAGTCGCGGCCGCTCAGCCGCGCTGCAGCTCCACCAGCATCTGCACCAGCGGCGCCAGCCCGCGCACGTCCATCTTCTGCATGATGTGCGCACGGTGCAGCTCGACGGTGCGCTCGGACAGGCCCAGCTCGATGGCGATGACCTTGTTGGCGGCGCCATCGACCAGTTTCTGCGCCACTTCCCTTTCGCGCGGCGTCAGCGTCGCGTAGCGGCGCGCGATCTCGGCCTGCTGCTCACCGGCCCGTGCGCGCTGGCGGTCACGCTCCAGCGCGGCCTGCACGCGGCCGATCATGTCCTCGTCGTGAAATGGCTTTTGCAGGAAATCGAAGGCGCCCGCGCGCATCGCCTCGACGGCGATCGGCACGTCGCCGTGGCCGGTCATGAAGATGATCGGCAGCTGGCTGCCGCGGTCACGCAGCAGGCGCTGCACTTCCAGCCCGCTCATGCCGGGCATGCGCACATCCAGCAGCAGGCAGCCGCGCCAGTCCGGCTGCCACTGCGCAAGAAAGCGCGCCGGATCGTTGAAGCTGCGGCTGGCCAGCCGCACGCTCTTGAGCAACAGCGCGACGCTGTCGCAGATCGGCGCCTCGTCATCGACGATGTAGACCTGCGGCTGGCTCATCAAACGGCTCCGCTGCGTGCCAGGGCCGGCAGACGCAGTGCGAACGTCGCCCCCTGGAACTCATTGTGGTAGTAGCTCAGCGCGCCGCCGGGCGCGCTGGCGATCGCGCGCCACCTCGACCCCCCCCGCCCCACGCCTTCCGGCTTGGTCGGGCAGAACGGCTCGAACCGCTGCGCCGCCGCCTCGGCGGCGACGCCCGGCCCGCGGTCGGCGACGTGCACCTCCACCATCCGTGCCTCCGACTGCGTGGTGACGATGTCGATGCTGTCGCCGCGCCGCGCCTGCAGCATCGCCTCGATGGCGTTGCGCAGCAGATTGAGGATCACCTGCTGGATCTGCACGGCATCGCCGGCAATCGGCGGTAGCGCTTCGCCGAGTCGCGTGCGCAGCCTGAGTCCGGCCTGGCGGGCGTCGAACTCCACCAGCGGCAGCACCTCGCGCACCAGGTGATTGAGATCCAGCGACACGCGCTGGCTGTCCTGGCGCCGCGCCAGGGTGCGCAGGCCGCGGATCACCTGGCCGGCGCGCTCGGCCTGCACGGCGATCTTCTCCAGCGGCTCGACCAGGTCCTGCGGCTCGGCCTGCCCGCTGCCGAGCAGGCGGCGGCAGGCGTTCGCGTAGTTGGCGATGGCCGTCAGCGGCTGGTTCACCTCATGGGCGATGCCGCTGACCATCTCGCCGAGCTGGCCGATGCGGCTGGCATGCATCAGGCGCTCGCGCAGCGCCTCGGCCTCGCGGTTGGCGGCAAGCAGCGCGCTGCGATCGACGATCTCGCTGACGATCATCTGTGGCTGGCCGCTGCCGTCGACCACCAGCGCGCTGTAGAGCAGCGCCTCCATCTCCGAGCCGTCGCTGCGGCGATAACGGAATTCCTCGCGGAACTCGCCGCCGTCGCGACGCAGCCGCGCGAATGCTGCCTGCGCGGCCTCGTGGAGATCGTCAGCCATCAGCTCGGCATGATGACGGCCGAGCAATTGCTCCTCGCCAAAGCCCAGCAGCTCCACGCAGGCGCGATTGACGCGCAGGATATGGCCGGCGGGATCGGTGGTCGTCATCGCCGTCGGCGCGTAGGCAAACACGCTGCGCAATTCCTCGCCGGTCTGCCGCAGCAAGGCCTCCTGGCGCTTGCGCTCGGAAATATCACGGATGATGCCGACGAAACCGTGCTCGCCGGCGGCGGCAAATTCGCCGACCGACAGATCGATCGGGAACCGGCGGCCATCCTTGGCCACTGCCATCACTTCGCGGCCGATGCCGATGATGCGGCGCTCGCCGGTGGCGGCGTAGCGCTCGATGTAGGCATCGTGCTCCTGCCGGTACGGCGCCGGCATCAGCATGCTGACGTTGCGGCCGCGCACTTCTTCGACGCCGTAGCCGAACAGCGCCTGTGCCGAGCGATTGAAGCCGCTGATGCGGCCACGCGCATCGATCAGGACGATGGCGTCGACGGCGGCGTCGAGCAGCGCCCGGAACGGATCGTCGGCAATCGATACGGCTTCGGCCATTGCGGCATCTGCGGCTGGTGGATCTGCCGCGAGTGTAGCCGCAGCCCGTGCGCCGCGGGCCGCATGTTTCACCCGGCGAGCTCGCCGGCGGTGTTGCGCTCCAGCCAGTCAAGCAGCGCACCCAGTCGCATCGTGCCGCAGATCCGCGCACGCTCCTGGCCACCGCTGAAGAGGATCAGCGTCGGCAGATTGCTGACGCCGTGCGCGCGGGCGATACCCTTTTCCGCCTCGATGTTGCAATGCGCGAAGCGCAGGTCGCGGCGGCTCAGCGCCGCCTGCTCCAGTGCCGGCGCCAGGGTCTGGCAGGGCACGCAGCCGGGCGCCCAGTAGTGCACGAGCAGCGGCAGATCGGACTCCTGCAACTGGCGGAGGACGTTGTCGTCGCGCAGCATGAAGGGCCGCACCGGATGCAGCTCGCCGGCACAGGTCGCGCAACGCGGCGTGGCAGCGAGCCGGCCGGTCGCCAGCTGGGCAATGCCGCAGCGCGGGCATACGAAACGATGCTGCGGCAGCGAGAATTTCGGATTGCGGCTCATGGGCAGTTCAGGGCAAGCACCACATCGAATGAAAGGCCGGCGCCAGGGCGATGCCGGCAAGACCGCTGAGCGCGATGGCGAGCGGCAGCGCCAGGCCCAGCACCGGAGCCAGGCGCGGCGCGGCACGCCACTGCAGATGCGCCAAGCCCCAGCCGCTGGCCGCCAGCAGCGGCAAGGTGCCGAACGCGAACGCCGCGAGCAGGGCCGCTCCCTGCAGCGCCGAGCCGCTCATGGCCGCGGCGCCGAGCGCCAGATAAAGCGGCGCGCACGGCATCAGGGCCCAGCCCAGGCCACTGCTCAGGCCGCGCAGCGCACCGCCGGCGCCGCGCGTGTGGCGCGGCGCCTGGCAGCAGGCCGGCAGCCGCTGCTGCCAGACACGCAAGGCATAGACGATCAGCAGCACCGCGGCGAAACCCTGCAGGACCAGCCCCAGCCGCGGCGACGGCAGGGCGCGCAGCAGCAGCAGGCCAAGCGCGCCGGACAGCGCGCCCAGCACCGCGTAGCCGAGCACGCGGCCCAGGTGCAACGCCAGCAGCATCTGCGTGCGGTCCCCGGCATCGAGCCGGCGCAGGCCCAGCTGCTGCAGCGGGCCGCACATCAGGCCGCAGTGCGGCGAGGCAGCCAGGCCGGCCAGCCACATCGCAGGGATGCCGAGTTCGAGCATGGTCGCGTCCGCGGCGCGGCGGCTTTCAGACCAGGGTCACGCAGTGCGCGCACTGCGTGGCTTGCGGCAGCGTCTTCAGGCGTGCCGGTTCGATCGCCTGCAGGCAGGTTTCGCAGACCCCCCAGAAGCCGGCTTCGCCACGCTGCAGCGCATGCTCCACCTGCGCGAGGTCGGACTGCGTTTCGGCACTGATGGCATCGACCACCGCATCGTTGCGGGTTTCCAGCAGGCGTTCGGAGCGATCGGCATCCAGCGGCTCGCCATGGCGTCGGCGGTCCTGCTCCAGCCGCTGCGCGCGGCTGATGTAGAGCTCGCGCAGCTGCAACAGATCACTGCAGACGGCGGGGGGAATGGGGCGGGGCTTGATGACGGCGACCATGCGGGCGACTCCGGTGAATGTCTGCAGTGTCCGGCGCTGGCGCCGCATGCACATTGACCGCCATCAAGCCCGCTCGCCGGGCGCCATCCGCGAGCCCTCAGGGCTCGTCGTCAGGCATGCGCGCGGCGACGGCGTCCAGATCTTCGAACTGGCCGCCGTACACGGCGCGGATGAAAACGACAGCCGCGGCCGCAACCAGTACCACCGCCAGCGGAATCAGCGCGAAGAGGATTTCCATCGCGCTCAGCCCCGCCCGATCCGCGGCAGCCGCTGCGCATTGGCAACCACCAGCAGCGACGACAGCGACATGCCCAGCGCCGCCATCCACGGGCTCAGCAGGCCGGCGGCCGCCAGCGGCAGCACCAGCAGGTTGTAGCCGAGCGCCCAGGCGATGTTCTGCCGCACGCGCCGCTGGATGGCACGTGCCATCGCGCGCACGTCGCGCAGGCTGGCCAGCGAATCGCCGATCAGCAGCAGGTCGGCGCGCGACTGTGCCAGCGCCGCGCCGCCGGGCATCGCACAGCTGACGTCGGCGCCGGCCAGCAAGGGGGCGTCGTTGACACCGTCGCCGACCGCGAGCACCACGTGGCCCTGGCTCTGCAGGCGGCGCAGCCGGAACAGCTTTTCGTCGGGCCGCAGCCGCGCCGTCGCGGTATCGATGCCGAGCGTCGCCGCCGCCGCCCGCACCGCGGCATCGCCGTCGCCGCTGAGCAGCTCGACCGCGATACCCTCGGTACGCAGCGCCGCGACCAGTTCGGCGGCGCCCGCGCGCAGCGCACTGCGCAGCTCCAGCCAGGCCAGCACGCGCGTGCCATCGCGCAGGCCCAGCACGGTCGCCGCCGGATCGGCATCGGCGGGCACCGCGCCGTCGGCGCGCGCGTCGGCGCCACCCAGGTGATAGCGGATGCCGTCGATATCGCCGCTGACGCCCTGCCCCGGCACGCTGTGTACCTCACGCGCCTCCAGGCCCTGATCGTGGGCACGGAAGGCTGCGGCCAGCGGATGGCTCAAGCCGCGCTCCAGCGCCGCGGCGATCGCCAGCACCCGCTCCGGGGGCATCTCCGCCAGCGGCGTGCAACGGCTCAGCGAGAAGCGCGGCTCGGTCAGCGTGCCGGTCTTGTCGAAGATCACGGTGTCGACGGCGGCCAGCCGTTCGAGCGCGGCGGGCCTGGCGACCAGCACGCCGCTGGCGGCCAGTCGACCGCTTCCGGCGGCCAGCGACAGCGGCGCCGCCAGCGACAGCGCACACGGGCAGCTGGCCACCAGCACGGCGATCGCCGCGGCGATGGCACGCTCGCTGTCGATCGACCACCAGGCCAGCAGGGCGCTGGCCGCCAGCAGCAGGATCACCGCGACGAAACTGCCGGCGTGGCGATCGAGCAACTGCTGGTAGGCCGGCCGCTCGGCCTGCGCGCGCTGCAGCAGCCGCGTGATCTGAGCCAGCCAAGTCTGGCTGCCGACGCCTTCGGCGCGCAGGCTCAAGGTCTGGCTGCCGACGTTGACGCTGCCGGCGAGCAGCGCGGCGCCGGCACGACGCAGCACCGGCCGGGCCTCGCCGCTGAGCAGGGCTTCGTCGAGTTCGCCATCGCCATCGAGCAGCACGCCGTCGACCGGCACCGCCTCGCCCGGCGCCACGCGCAGCAGATCGCCGGCGACGACCGCCGCCAGCGGTATGCGCCGTTCGACGCCATCGCCGTCGAGGCGCGTGGCGAGCAGGCGCCGCGCACTGGCCAGCCGCCGCAAGTGGCCGCCGGCAGCCAGGCGCGAACGGCTTTCCAGGAAGCGCGCGCCCGACAGCAGCATCACGAACATCGTCGCCGAGTCGAAGTACAGCTCGCCGCCGCCGGCCAGCGTGCGCCAGGCGGAGACGCCATAGGCGATCGCCAGCGAGGCGGCGATCGGCACGTCCATGTCGACACGGCCGCTGCTCAGTGCGCGCCAGGCATTGCGGAAGAAACCCTGGCCGCCGTAGAACAGCGCCGGCGTCGCGAACAGCCACTGCGTCCAGCGCAGCAGCTGCATGATCGACGGATCGATGCTCGCCGCATCGCTGCGGTACGCCGGCCAGGCCAGCATCATCACCTGCATCGCACACAGCACGGCGACGCCGATCTGCGCCAGCTGGCTGCGGCCGGCGCGACGCTGCGCGTTGAGATCGGCGTCCTGCGCCAGCAGCTGCGGCTGGAAGCCGCCGCGGTCGAGGCGCTCGAGTATCGCCGACAGCGCGATCCGTGACGGCGCGAAGCGGAACTGCACGGTGCGCGCCGCGAGATTGACGCGGATCTGCTCGGCCAGCGGCGCCAGCTCGCGTTCGACGCGCGCCACGCAGGCGGCGCAGTGGATGCCGTCGAGCGTCAGCAGCACCTCGCGTGCATCGTCGCCGACCGTGTGACTGATGCTGTCGCGCAGTTCGGGCCGATCGTAGATCGCCCATTGCGTACCGCTGCCGATCGCGCCCATGAACTCAATGTCCGTGCAGCGGCCGCGCGATTTCCGGTACCGGCGTGAAGCCGTGCCCGACCGCCAGCGCGAACGTCGCCGCGCCAGCCAGCAGCACGGCGATCGGCAGCACGATCAGCAGCGCAAACTCCAGGCCGTACGGCGAACGGTGGCTACGCACCTGCGCGGGCTGAATCTGATCTGGAACCTTGCTCATGGCACTACTCCGGTTGCGCGCCCTGCTCGGCGCCATCGCTGAGGAAGCTGGCGACACGACGCTGCGGTCGTGCCGGCGCATCCTGCCGGGTGACGGTGAACTGCAGCTTGTCGACCGTGGCGTGCTGATCGCGGGCCCGCGCGGCAACGGTCAGCGAGACGTGCTCGCCGCCGCCGGCATCGATGCGGCTCGGCTCCAGCTGCACGCTGCGGCCGTCGGCGAAGTGCGCGTCGATACGGTACTGATGCGCCTGCGCATCCTTGTTGGAGAGCTTGAGCGCATAGACATTCTCGATGCTGCCATCGGCCAGTTCGCGGTACAGCTGCTTGCGGTCGCGGACGATGTCGATGCCGAACGGCGCGCGCGTGGCGATCAGCAGCGCCGTCGCCAGCAGCACCGCCAGCCACACCGCGCCATAGCCGAGCACGCGCGGCCTCAGAAAGCGGAATGCTCCGCCGGCATCGCGGCGCGCACTGCTGTAGCGGATCAGGCCGCGCGGCTGGCCGATCTTCTTCATCACGCCGTCGCAGGCATCGATGCAGGCCGCGCAGGCGATGCACTCGTACTGCAGGCCCTGGCGGATGTCGATGCCCACCGGACAGGCCTGCACGCACAGCGAGCAGTCGACGCAGCCGGCTGCCGCCACGCCGGCCTTGCGCGCCAGCGTCTTGCGCGGCTCGCCGCGGCGTGCGTCGTAGGCAATGATCAGGGTGTCGCGGTCGAACATCGCGCTCTGGAAGCGCGCATACGGGCACATGTACTTGCAGACCTGCTCGCGCAGGAAACCGGCATTGCCCCAGGTCGCGAATGCGTAGAACAGGACCCAGAACAGCGCCCAGCCGCCGGCGCTCACCGTCAGCAGCTGGTGGGCGAGCTGCGGCGCCGGGATGAAATAGCCGACGAAGCTGAAGCCGGTGAACAGCGCCAGCAGCGCCCAGCTCGCGTGCTTGCCGGCCTTGCGCGCCAGCTTGGCCGCCGACCAGGGTGCGCGATCCAGCTTCATCCGCTCATGGCGGTCGCCCTCGAAACGGCGCTCGATCCACAGGAACAGCTCGGTCCATACCGTCTGCGGACAGGCATAGCCGCACCACAGCCGGCCGGCGATGCTGGTGAAAAAGAACAGTGTCAGCGCCGCCAGCAACAGCAGCGCCGCCAGCAGGTAGAGATCCTGCGGCATCAGGGTCATGCCGAAGACGTGGAAGCGCCGCGCCGGCAGATCGATCAACAGCAGCGGCGTATCGCCGATGCGCAGCCACGGACCGGCGTAGAACAGGCCCAGCAGGACGAGCATCGCCGTCTTGCGCAGGCGCTCGTAAATGCCGTGCACGTCGCGCGGATAGATCTTGCCGGCCGACTGGTACATGAGCACCGGCTGCTCGACCGCCGATGGGTGTGCGCCGCCGCGTTCGCCGTGTGCCATCACACGTCCTCCTTGCGCACCGGCGTCGCCAGCACCGCGGCGATCAGCGCCGGGATCACCGCCAGCAGCCAGGCGATCAGGAACAGCAGCGCGACATGATGCGGGGTCTGCGGCGGCATCAGCTCGCCGGCCGGCAGGGCGATGATGGTCGCGATCGTTGCCGTGGCGCCGAGGAACGAGGCCCACAGGACGGCGCTGACCTGGCGCAGCTGGCGGCTGCCGCCGAGCGCGCGCTGCGCCGCGGCGGCGGTGATCGCATCGGCGCGATCGTCCGCCGGCACGTTCGCGCGCTCGTCCGGCGGCGGTGCGCCGGCGTTCACGGCGCGGCTCCGCCCGGCTGCGACAAACCGTAGACGTAGGCGGCGACGACACGGATCTCGTCCGCCGTCAGCAGCTTCTCGTGCGCCGGCATCGCGCCGTGGCGGCCGAACAGGATGGTCTCGCGAACGCGCGCCGAACCGCCGCCGTGCAGCCAGATGTCGTCGGTGAGATTGGGCGCACCCAGTGCAGGATTGCCCTTGCCGTCGGCGCCGTGGCAAGCCGCGCAGGTGATGGCGAACTGCTTCTGCGCCTTGTCGCGCACGTCGGCGCCAAGCTGCGGATCGTTCCAGTGCGCGACGTAGCGGCTCAGCGCCGCCAGCGTGTCCGGATCGATGCTGCCGTTGAACGCCGGCATCTGCCCGCCGCGGCCCTGCGTGATCGACGCGACGATGGCTTCGGGCGCGCCGCCGTACAGCCAGTCGTGGTCGCTCAGGTCCGGAAAGCCCAGCGCGCCCCTGGCATCGGCGCCGTGACAGCCGGCGCAGTTGTTGAGGAACAGATTGCGCCCCAGCTTGCGAGCGTCGGCGCTGGCGGCCAGCGTGACGACGTCCTGCCCGGCGAACGCGGCGAACTGCCGGGCGCGCAGCGCCTGATAGCCGTCGAGATCCTGCTGCAGCTGCGCCTCATGGCTCCAGCCCAGCTTGCCGGCGAAGCGCCCCAGGCCCGGGTACAGCGCCAGGTAGCCGATGCCGAAAATGATCGTCAGCACGAACAGGTTGAGCCACCAGCGTGGCAGCGGATTGTTGTACTCGCGCAGATCGTCGTCCCAGACGTGGCCGGTATCGGCCTCGCCCGGCTTGCCGCGCGCGTTGGCGAACAGCAGCCACAGGCAGCCAACGATCGACAGCACGGTGATGGCGATGACGAACCAGTGCCAGAAGTCATTCATCGACGCATTCATGGCCGATCTCCCAGATGAGTGGCGGGCGTGACGCCGTCGTCGTCGAGCGGCAGCCGCGCGGCCTGCGCGAAGCGCGCGCGGTTGCGGCCCGACCAGGCCCAGACGGCGATGCCGAGAAACGCCGCCAGCAGGCTGGCGGTGACGATGCCGCTGATCATGGCTGCGCTCCGGTGACGGCCATCGCCGTCGCCGGCGGCACCGGCGCCTTCAGCGATTGCAGGTAGACGATCAGCGCGTCCATCTCGGTCTTGCCGAGCGCAGCGTCCCTGGCAGCAGCGATCTCGGCCTCCGCGTAGGGCACGCCGACGCGGCGCAGCGCACGCATCTCGGCCTGGATCTGGCTGCCGACCAGCGGCGTCTCGGCGAGCCAGGGGTAGCCGGGCATGTTCGATTCCGGCACCACGTCGCGGGGGTTGAGCAGATGGATGCGGTGCCAGCTGTCCGAGTAGCGTCCGCCGACGCGCGACAGATCCGGACCGGTGCGCTTGCTGCCCCACTGGAACGGGTGATCCCAGACCGATTCCGCTTCGGTGCCGGCCGGGCCGTAGCGCAGCACTTCCTCGGCCAGCGAGCGCACCATCTGCGAGTGACAGTTATAGCAACCCTCGCGGACGTAGACGTCGCGGCCGGCGACGGCGAGCGGCGTGCGCGGTGCCAGCCCGGCGGCCGGCTGGGTCTGCGCCTGCTGCGCGATCAGCGGCACGATCTCGACGAAGCCGCCGAAGCTGATCGCCACCGCCGTCAGGATCGCCATCCAGCCGATGCTCTTCTCTATTTTCTCGTGCTTCATGCGCGCGCCTCCACGGTGCCGGCCAGCGGCAGCGCTTCACGCTGCGAGCCGATGGTCTTGAAGACGTTCCAGGCCATCACCACCATGCCGGACAGGAAAATCAGGCCGCCGGCCAGGCGCATCGCGTAGAACGGATAGGTGGCCTTGAGGCTCTCGACGAAGCTGTAGCTCAGGCTGCCGTCGGCTTCGGTGGCGCGCCACATCAGGCCTTGCATCACACCGGCGATCCACATCGCGACGATGTAGACGACGGTGCCGATCGTCGCCAGCCAGAAATGCAGGTTGATCGCCGGCACGCTGTACATGGCGGGCTTGTTCCACAGCTTCGGAATCAGCGCGTAGATCGAGCCGAAAGTGATCATCGCCACCCAGCCCAGCGCACCCGAGTGCACATGGCCGATGGTCCAGTCGGTGTAGTGGCTCAGCGCGTTGACGGTCTTGATCGACATCATCGGACCTTCGAAGGTCGACATGCCGTAGAAGCTCAGCGAGACGATCAGGAACTTGAGGATCGGGTCTTCGCGCAGCTTGTGCCAGGCACCGCTGAGCGTCATCACGCCGTTGATCATGCCGCCCCAGCTCGGCGCCAGCAGGATCAGCGAGAACACCATCCCTAAGCTCTGCACCCAGTCCGGCAGCGCCGTGTAGTGCAGATGATGCGGACCGGCCCACATGTAGACGCTGATCAGCGCCCAGAAGTGCACGATCGACAGCCGGTAGGAATAGATCGGCCGGCCGGCCTGCTTGGGTACGAAGTAATACATCATCCCCAGGAAGCCGGCGGTCAGGAAGAAGCCGACCGCGTTGTGGCCGTACCACCACTGCACCATTGCATCGACGGCGCCGCCGTAGGCCGAATACGACTTGGTGAGGCTGATCGGCACCGCCGCGCTGTTGACGATGTGCAGCACCGCCACGGCGATGATGAAGGCGCCATAGAACCAGTTGGCGACATAGATATGCTCGACCTTGCGCAGCGCGATGGTGCCGAAGAAGACCACCGCGTAGGCCACCCAGACGGCGGCGATCAGCAGATCGATCGGCCATTCCAGCTCGGCGTATTCCTTGCCCTGGGTCATGCCCATCGGCAGCGTGATCGCCGCGGCGACGATCACCGCCTGCCATCCCCAGAATGTAAAGGCCGCCAGCTTCGGTAAAAACAGCGCGGCACGGCAGGTGCGCTGCACGACCCAGTAGGAGGTCGCGAACAGGCCGCAGCCACCGAACGCGAAGATCACCGCGTTGGTATGCAGCGGCCGCAGGCGGCTGTAGGTGAGCCAGGGCGTGTCGAAATTGAGCGCAGGCCAGAGCAGCTGGGCGGCGATGAACACGCCGACCGCCATCCCGACCAGCCCCCAGACGACTGTCATGACGGCGAACTGGCGCACCACTTTGTCGTGGTAGACCGGTGCCGTTGCAGCGTGCGTGGTCATTGGATTCTTCTTCCGTCGGCCGCCTGATTGCGGACGGTGGCAGTGTCGGGCGACACGGCCGGCGCGGCATTGACGGCAGTCAATCGGCGCGCTTCAGATCGCTGCGGAATGCCGCTCGGCCGGCGCCGCCGGCGCATAGCGGTCGAACACCCGCGCGATGTTGCGGACCAGCGGCCGGCCGCGCGGCAGCACACGCAGGTGGCTGCCTTCGAGTTCGATCAGGCCGTCCGCCAGCAGCGCCTGCAGTTCCTCGTGGCGGCCATGAAACGGATAGTCAGCGGTGACGCCATGGGCCTTGGCGATCGCCGCGAAATCGACCTCCGCCGCGCACATGATCTGTTCGATGACATCGCGACGCAGCAGGTCGTCGGCGTCCAGGCGCAGCCCGCGGCGCACCGGCAACTGCCCCTGCTCGATCCGCTGCGCGTAGTCGGCCAGCTGCTTGGCGTTCTGCGCGTAGACGTCGGCGACGCGGCTGATGGCGCTGAGGCCGAAGCCGAGCAGCTCATGCCCGGCCTGCGTCGAATAGCCCTGAAAATTGCGCTGCAGCGTACCGGCGGCATCGGCGCGCGCCAGCTCGTCGTCGACCAGCGCGAAGTGGTCCATGCCGATGCGCCGGTAGCCGGCAGCGCCGAGGCGCTCGACGCCCAGCTGCAGCAGCGCCAGTCGCGTGGCCGCATCCGGCAGCTCCCCGGCGCGGATCTGCCGCTGCGCCGCGAACTGCTGCGGCAGGTGCGCGTAGGCGTAGATGGCGATGCGATCCGGCCGCAGCGCCGCCACCGCGTCCAGCGTCCGCGCGAAGGAGGCCGGCGTCTGCCGCGGCAAGCCGTAGATCAGGTCGGTGGCGATCGAGCGAAAGCCTGCGCCGCGCGCCGCCGCGATCGTCGTGGCGACCAGCGATAGCGGCTGCTCGCGATTAATCGCCTGCTGCACAGCCGGGTCCAGATCCTGGACGCCGAGACTGATGCGGTTGAGGCCCAGGCCGGCCAGCACGCGCAGCCGCTCGGCATCGACGGTGCGCGGGTCGACCTCGATCGAGTACTCGCGCGTAGCCTCGGCGCTGAGGCCGAAGTGCTGGTCCAGCGCGGTCATCAGCGCCGCCAGTTGTGCATCGTCCAGCGAGGTCGGCGTGCCGCCGCCGAAGTGCAGCTGCGCGACTCCGCGCGTCCGGCCCGGCCAGTGTCCGGCGCTGCGGCGGATCTCGCTCAGCAGCAGTTCGACGTAGCGCGCCCGCGGCTCGGCGCGGCGGTTGATGATCCGCGTGCAGGCGCAGTAGAAGCACGGCGCCGTGCAGAACGGCACGTGCAGGTACAGCGACGGCGGCACGCTGGCGTCGGCGCGCTGCAGCGCCTCCACCAGCTGCCTCTGGCCGAAGCCTTCGACGAATTGCAGCGCGCTCGGATACGAGGTGTAGCGCGGCACCGAGCCGCCGTAGCGACGGATCAGCTCGGCTTCTGAGCAGGGTGCAACGGACACGGCAGGCACCGGGTGACGGAACTGCCGCCATTGTCGATGGGCGCGGCGCGGGCGCCTTGACCGCCGTCAAGCGCGGCATCCCCCAACAAGAAAGGCGCCCGAAGGCGCCTTTCTTGTTTACCCATCAGCCGCGGTGCAATGCACGCTTACTCAGGCTGTTCCGCCAGTGCGCAGCCGCCGAAGACCAGTGCGGTCGGCAGCACGCTTGCCACGCCGCCACGGTAGGTCAGGCGGATCGCGTCGTACGGTTGCGTGGCCTCGAAGCTGAGCAGCGAGACCTGCTCGCCGCCGAGCAGGCCCAGCAGATCGAGATCGAGCAGATCACGGCCTTCCGGCAGGCGCGTTTCCTTCACCGTGCCGTCCAGCAGCGTGCTGACCTCGAAGCCGCGCAGCAGCGCCAGCGTCAAAAGCTGCGAATGGCGGCCGATGACGAAGCCGACGCGGCGCGGGCTCGCCGTCGAAGCGTCGAAGGTGGTGCCCTCGGCAGCGCTGACCGTCAGCGAGACATTGGCGCTCAGCAGGCTGACCAGGACGTCGAGATTGGCGGAGTTGGTCAGATCGTTGTCGATCACGCGACCGGCATTGCGGAAGGTGCAGCCGACGCAAAGTGGCGTCGCTTCGACCTCGACCTTGGCACCGTTGGCCTGCAGCAGCGGGCTGGTGCAGGCGGCATTACCTACCGACAGCGTGGCGCTGACCGAGCGCGTGGTGCCGCTGATCGACACCTCCGGCTTGAGCGTCGCAGTGATCGTGGTATTGCCGAAGGCGACGCCGGTGGCCAGACCGGTGGTGTCCACGGTGGCGATGGCCTGGTCAGCCGAGCTCCAGTCGACCGGGTACAGCGCGGTATCGATCGGGCCGGTGCTGTTGTCGGCAAAGCGGCCGATGACGATGAACTGCTTGGACTGACCGGCGGCGACCGCGGCCGGCGGCGGGCTCGGCTCCAGGCGGACCAGCTCGACCAGCGCCGAAGTGCTGACCGTCAGCCGGCCGACCGCTTCGAACGGGCCGACGGTGCTCGACGTGGCGGTCGCCTTGATGTCCGAGAAGCCCAGGTCCAGCGCGCGCGCCGTGGTCTGCACGCCTGAGGCCGTGCTCAGCGACGCGACTTCCGGCTTGCTGCTCTCCCAGACCACCGACACATCGCCGCCCAGCTCCTGCGGCTCTGCGCTGTCGGTGTAGATGCCGAGCGCCTTGAAAGTCTGAATGCTGCCGGCCGGGCGCGACACGTCGCCCGAGCTGCCGACCGTGCCATCCGGCGCCACGGTGCGCACCACGATGGACGTGAGCTTGGCGGGGCCGACGGTGATCGTCAGGCTGTTGCTGGTGACGCCGTCGACGCTGGCGGTGACGGTGGCGGTGCCCTGCTCGGTCGCCGTCAGCAAGCCGCTGCTGTCGACCGTGGCAACGCTCGCCGGCACCACGGTGTAGCTGGCCTCGGCGACCGGACGAGTCACAGGAGATACGCCCGGCTGTTGCGAGAACTCGCCGTCGAGCACGAGCTGCTGTGTGGTGCCGAGCGGCACGGCGGCCTCGGTGGTGCTCAGTTCCAGACTCAGCAACTGCTCGCTGAAAGCGGGGCTCTTGATACTGTCGCCGCAGCCTCCGAGCACCATTGCCGCGCATAGCGCGAACAGAAAGCGTACTCCCTTCATCCCAAACTCCCCTCTTCTGACAGGCTTCCCTGCGGTCTGTTGCAAGCTCAATGAAACTCGATATTTACGGCGACGTCTTGAGCAATCATAATCCAGATGCTTCGCAAATTGAGAGATGAGTTTGAGTCGGTGCTCAGACCTCTCTCAAGGTCGCCCGAATTGAAAGGGAGTATTTCGGTTCGGTCACTAAGGGCATATCGCCGCGCGGGGCCCAAATAAGATGGGAGACAAGGGAATGCGGAAACTCGGATGGCTTCTTTTGGCAGGCGCGCTGTGGTCCGGCGCCGCGGCTGCCGAAGGCGTGGAGTACGACGGACGTTGGTACATCTCGCCATCCGTTGGCGTGGTGTTCGCTGACGGCGACACCGGCCCCGCCGGCTCGCTTGCCTTCGGTCGCTCGATCGCACCATGGCTCGGCATCGAAATCGAAGGCGGCTACAGCCACCTCGACGTCGCCGACCTCAAGTCGAAGAACGACTACTCGCGCGCCGTGCTCGGCGTGAACCTGATCCAGTACCTGGCCTCCGAAAGCGCTTCGGTTCGCCCCTACCTGATCGGCAACCTCAATGGTCACTACATTGAGTTCCTGCAGGAGAATCTCGGCGGTGGCGGCGTCGGTGCGGGCCTCGGTACCTTCTTCAACCTCTCGCAGAGCGTCGACCTGCGTCTTGAAGCCCGTTACAACCTGGACTTCATTCAGGAGAAGGGCCCGGTCCAGGAAGACACCTTCTATGTCTGGACGATCGGCGCCGGCGTGCGCTGGAAGTTCGGCGCCGACCCCAACGATGACGACGGCGATGGCGTGCCGAACTCGCGTGACAAGTGCCCGGATACGCCCAAGGGCGTGAAGGTCGACGCCAACGGCTGCCCGATCGACAGCGACGGCGACGGCGTACCGGATTACCTCGACAAGTGCCCGAACACGCCGAAGGGTACGCAGGTCGGCCCGGACGGCTGCGAGCTCGACTCCGACGGCGACGGCGTGCCGGATGCGCGCGACCGCTGCCCGAACACGCCGCGTGGCGTGCAGGTCGATGCCAATGGCTGCCCGCTCGACAGCGACGGCGACGGCGTGCCGGACTACCTCGACAAGTGCCCGGGCACCCCGCCGGGAACGCGCGTGAATGCCGATGGCTGCTCGAGCACCGACTCGGATGGCGATGGCATTCCGGACGATCTCGACCGCTGCCCGAATACGCCGAAGGGCGTTCCGGTTGGCCCCGATGGCTGCCCGCTCGACAGCGACGGTGACGGCGTGCCGGATTACCTCGACGAGTGCCCGCGCACGCCGCCGGGTGCCAAGGTGCTGCCGAACGGTTGCGCGCTGGTCGGCGACTGCCGCAAGCCTCGTCCGGGTGAGCAGGTCGATGCCAATGGCTGCGCGGTCGACAAGAACTTCATCCTCAAGGGCGTCAAGTTCGAGTTCGACTCGGATCGCCTGACGGAAGAAGCCAAGCGCATCCTGATCCAGGTCGGCCAGACGCTGAACGCGTACCCGAACATCAGCGTGGAAGTGGAAGGCCACACCGACTCGATCGGTTCGGACTCCTACAACCTGGGTCTGTCGGAGCGCCGTTCGATCGCCGTCAAGACCTTCCTGACCGGTCAGGGCGTGGTCGCCAAGCGGATGACGCCGGTGGGCTACGGCGAAACCCGCCCGATCGACTCCAACGAGACCGACGCGGGTCGTGAGAACAACCGTCGCGTGGAACTCCACGTCGTCGATTGATCAGCCGCAAGCTTTGAAAAACCGCCGCAGGTGCGAACCTGCGGCGGTTTTTTTATGGCCGGCATTCCACACGCCGAATTGCGCCCGCACGCCGCCCGCGATACAGCCCATGCGGGGCGGCACCTGGAATACACGCTTCTCGGTTGGGAATCAGGCGCCTGGTTGGCGCCGGCAGGGTTCAGCGCATCAGCTGATGCAGCGCTTCGACGCGTGCCGGCGCGGCCGCCACCGGGTCCGGCGTTTCGAGCCGTGGCCAGCCGGCCAGATGCTGGCGGGCCAGCGTTTCCAGCATCTGCAGATGCCCGGCGCCGTCGTTGAGCGCCGGCACATAGCGCAGCGCCTTGCCGCCGGCGGCGCGGAACTGCTCCCCGTAACGCAGAGACACCTCTTCCAGCGTTTCCAGACAGTCCGCCGGGAAACCGGGACAGATCACGTCGAGTTCACCGACGCCTTCGCGCGCCAGCCTGTCGATGGTGCGGTCGGTGTATGGCGTCAGCCACTTGGCGCGGCCCAGCCGCGACTGGAAGCTCAGCGACCAGCGGTCCGGCGCCAGTTGCAGCGCGTTCGCCAGCAGCCGTGCCGTCTTCTGGCAGAAGCAGTAGTACGGATCGCCGCGTTCCAGGCACTGCAGGGGAATCGAATGAAACGACATCAGCAGGTGCCGCGGCCCGCCCTGCGCCTGCCAGTGGGCGCGCACCGAGTCGGCCAGCGCGTCGATGTAGGCCGGCAGATCGTGATAGCCGTTGATCAGCCGCAGCTCGGGCCACCAGCGCAGCGGTCGCAGTTGCGCGAACACTTCGTCGAAGACTGCAGCGGTGGTGGTCGCCGAGTATTGCGGATACAGCGGCAGCACGAGAATGCGCCGCGCACCGCGCTCGCGCAGCTCGTCGAGCGCGGTGGCGATGCTCGGATTACCGTAGCGCATGCCCAGCGCCACCGGTATACCGTCACCCAGCCTTTGCTGCAGTCCGGCCTGTTGGGCGCGGCTGATCGCCAGCAACGGCGAGCCCTGCGGGGTCCAGATCGCTGCGTAGGCATGGGCAAGCTTGCGCGGCCGCAGCGGCAGGATCAGGCCGTAGAGAATCGGCCACCATAGCAGCCGCGGCAGCTCGACGACACGCCGGTCGCTGAGAAATTCGCCGAGATAGCGGCGGATCGCCGGGGCGCTGGGCGCGTCCGGTGTACCGAGATTGACGAGCAGGACACCGCTGCGCGCGGTCTGCGTGTGCGCCAGTGCACCGGGATTTGAACTGGTTTGCATGCTTGCGGCTTGAAGTTCGGCGCGCCTGCGCGAAACGAACCGTCTTGTGTCAGGACCCGACTGCCAGACGGCTGTGCGAGTGCGAGTAGAGGAAATAGATCAGCAGGCCTGCGCTCATCCAGACACCGAACGCCAGCCAGGTCAGGCTGGGCAGGCTGATCATCAGCCAGCCGCAGAACGCCATGCCCAGCAGCGGAATCAGCGGTACCAGCGGCGTCTTGAACGGGCGGTGCATGTCGGGGCGGGTCTTGCGCAGGATGATGACGCTGGCGCAGACCAGGAAGAACGCTCCCAGCGTGCCGAGGTTGACCAGTTCGGCGACCTTGCCGATCGGAAACAGGCCGGCGATCAGCGCGATCAGCACGCCGCTGCCGATGATCAGGCGCACCGGCGTCTGCGTCTTTTCATGCACGGCGGCCATGCCGGCCGGCAGCAGTCCGTCGCGGCTCATCGCCAGCACCACGCGGGTCAGGCCGTAGTACAGCACAAGCATCACCGTCGTGATGCCGAACATCGCGCCGGTGGCGACCAGGCCTTGCGCCCAGCTGATGCCCAGGCTGCCGAGCGCCGCGGCGATCGGCGCCTTGATGTCGATCTGCGCGTACGGCACCACGCCGGTGAGGATGCCGGAGACGATGATGTACAGCGCCGTGCAGACCGCCAGCGAGGCGAGAATGCCGATCGGCAGATCGCGTTGCGGGCGCAAAGCCTCCTCGCCCGCCGTCGACACGGCGTCGAAGCCGATGTAGGCGAAGAAGATCAGCGCCGCCGCCGTGGTGACGCCGGCCAGGCCGAAGTGGCCGTGGCCGTCGGCATCGATGACGCGCTCCGGAATCAGCGGCACCCAGTTGTCCGGATCGACGTGCGGCGCGGCAAGCGCAATGAATGCCAGGATCGTCACCACCTTGACGATGACCATCACGCCATTGAAGCGCGCCGATTCCTTCACGCCCCAGGACAGCAGCACGGCCAGCGTCATCACGATCGCCATCGCCGGCAGGTTGCAGATGCCCCCTTCGCTGGGCGCCGAGGTCCATTGCGCCGGCATGACGATGCCGAAGAAGCCGGACAGAATCTTGGCCAGATAGCCGGACCAGCCAATCGAGACCGTGGCAGTGGCGACCGAGTATTCGAGCACCAGCATCCAGCCGATGACCCAGGCCGCCAGTTCGCCGATGCCGGCGTAGGCATAGCCGTAGGCGCTGCCGCTGCCGCCGACCGCGCTCGACAGCTCGGCGTAGCACAGCGCCGCGAAGCCGCAGGCCATGCCGGAC
>CBINNP010000010.1:0-31673 GCA_966252075.1 uncultured Solimonas sp. | reverse complement strand
ATTTGGCGCGAACTCCAGTTCCAGCAGCAGATCGCCGCCGCGCGAGCCTTGGCCGGCGAGGCGGATCGTCTGCTCGGCGACGACGCCCTTGGGAATCTTGACGTTGAGCGTGCGGCCGCCGACGTTGATCTGACGTTGTGCGCCCTGGAAGGAATCGACCGGATCGATCGCCAGCCGGGCGCGTGTGGCGGGCGCCTCCGGCTCCTCGAAGCCGCCGCCCATGCCGCCCGCCATGCCGCCGAACATCTGCGAGAAGAAATCGGAGAAGCCGCCGCCGCCCGCCGCGCCGCTGAAGCCGCTGGCACCGCGGCTACGACCGCGGCCGAAGCCGGCGCCGCCGCCCATGCCGCCGAACTCCCAGCCCGGCGGAGGCGTGAACTGCTGGCCGGCCTTCCAGTTGGCGCCGAGCGTGTCGTAGGCGCGGCGCTTCTCCGGATCGCTGAGCACTTCGTTGGCCTCGTTGATCTCCTTGAAGCGGTCTTCGGCGCCGCTGCTCTTGTTCTTGTCCGGGTGGTACTGGCGCGCCAGCTTGCGATAGGCGCGCTTGATGTCATCGGCGGACGCCGAGCGTTCGACATCGAGGATCTTGTAGTAGTCCTTGTATTCCATGGGCAGAGCCGTCCAGCGGGGGTCGACAATCTAAACCTAATGCAGGGGCAATGGCGCGCGCGATGCATGCGCCGGCAAACGAAAGCGGGGCGCTCGCGCGCCCCGCTGTAATGCCTGCAATCACGGCGCGCCGGCCGCGACCCGGCGGTGATGCCACGTCTTCAATGCGTGATGGCGATCTTGCGCGCCTGCGCCTGAGCTCGCTTGGGGATCACGATCTGCAGCACGCCATGCTTGCCGTGCGCTGAGACCGCATCGGAGTCGGCGGTATCCGGCAGCGCGAAGCGACGCAGGAAGCGGCCGCTGGCGCGCTCGCTGCGCTTGCGCTCGACGCCTTCGGCGGCGACGGTCTGCTCGCGATTGCCCGACAGCGTCAGCACGCCACTGTCGAGCGTGACATCGATGCTGGCCGGATCAACGCCGGGCACGTCGGCGTGGAGCACGAACTTGTCTGCGTACTCCTCGATATCGACGGCGGGCACCCAGTCGGCGGTCGCCGCGCTGGAAGTGTCGCTGGCGGCGGTGCGCTCGAAATAGCGGTTGAATTCATTGACCAGTTCCCGGTGCAGGGCCCAGGGCTCGTGACGAACAATGCTCATGTGGATCTCCTGATACGTAGACGATGGACCTTGAATCGCGGCAGGGTTTCAGCCTGCCGCGATGAGCCCTAGATAGGATTGCGCTGCCGCTTTTCAAGGGCTCGCCGTGCGCGCCTTGCCGCCGGCGCCGGCAAAACAGTTACCATCCGGGCCGGTCGGGACAGCACGGCGAAGCGGGCAGCGCATGAACTCTTTGAGGAAACAGCATCGGCTGGCGGCACGGATCGGCATGGTGGTGGCGCTCGTCACCCTGAGCGCCTGCGGCGGCATGCGCATGTTCGCGCCGGCCTCCAAGATCAAGGTCGAGGAACTGGGTCGGGCGAATTTCTGTTCGTCGCGCTCGCCGGAGCCCAGCGTGCAGCTGGTCGGTTCGGCGGCGCAGGCCGTGGTCTGGCAGCGTCGCAACGCGGTCGACCTCAGCGGCCCGCAGGCCTTGCCGGAGGGTTTCTATGTGGTGGTGGAGATGGGCTATCACCCGACCGGCGGCTACGGTTTCGTGGTCAGCCCGTATGCCGAGGTGCGCGACACCGCGGTGCTGCTGATCGCCACCTTCGTGGAGCCCGAGCACCCGCAGAGCGCCGGTGGCGAGCCGAGCAGCCCCTGCGTGCTGCTGCGCCTGCCGAGCGGCAGCTGGGACGATATCGATCTGCGTGATCCGACCGGCAAGCGCCGCGCCCGCAAGACCGGCGCGCCCGAACAGGGTTGAGCGGGGCGCGATCGCATGATGGCGTGCTGGCGCTGCGCGATCCTGTTGTGTGGTGGCCTGCTGCTGCCGGCGGCCGCCGGCGCGCAGCCGCCGGGCCCGGGCGAGGCGCCGCCGCTCGGTGTCGAGACGCAGGGCAGCGAGCCCTGGCAGGACGAGGTGCGCAGCAGCGCGGCGGCCGCCCCGGCCGCGCCGGCGCTGATCGTCGAGGACCCGGCAGAGATGGCGATGGTCGCCGCGACCGGCTTTCATCAGGCTTTGCGCGAGGCCGATCGCGCCGCCGCGCTGGCCCTGCTGGCCGCGGATCTGAGTGTCATCGACGACGGCCAGCTGGTGCGGCCGCGCGACGCTTATGCGCAGCAGTGGCTCGACGCGGATATCGCCACCGAGGCCGAACCGACACGGCAACGGCTCGGCCGCGAGGTCTACACCAGCGGCGACATTGCCTGGGTCATCAGTGATTGGCGGGCGCAGCCGCACAGCGAGGCGGGCGAACTGCTGGTCGAGCGGGCCGAGACCCTGGTGCTGCAGCGTGGCGTGCAGGGCTGGGTGATCACGCACATGCATCGTTCGGAGCGCCGCCGGCCGGTCGCGTCGCCGCCGCCGGCCGTGGAGCCCTTACCGTAGGCGCGCGTCGCGTCAAGCTGTTCGCGTTCGCGGCGGCTCGTTAAGCTGCCGCCACTATTCCAAGAGCGAACCCCCATGTTGAAGGTTCTGCCGGCACCGCTGATCGGTGCCATCTGCATGTTGCTGCTCAGCATCAATACCGTGGTTTGCGCGCTGCCGTGCTACGCGCTGATCCTGCTCAAGCTGCTGACGCCGAAGGGGCGTTTGCGCGAGTCCCTGTCCGCCGGCATCGCCTGGTGGGCGCAGCGGTGGGCGCATATCAATGTGCTGTTCACCGATGCGCTGCTGCCGATCCGCTGGGACATCCGCAACCATGCGCAGGTCGATCCGCGCGGCCAGTACCTGGTCTGCGCCAATCATCAGACCTGGAACGACATCCTGGCGCTGATCCGCGCGTTCGGGCGCAAGGCGCCGTTCTTCAAGTTCTTCCTCAAGCAGGAGCTGATCTGGGTGCCCGTGCTCGGCGGCGTCTGGTGGGGGCTGGACTACCCGTTCATGAAGCGGCACACCAAGCAGCAGATCGCCAAAAACCCGGCGCTCAAGGGGCAGGACATCGAGGCCACGCGACGCGCCTGCGAGGCCTTCCGCCATCAGCCGGCGCTGGTGCTGAATTTCCTTGAGGGCACGCGCTTCACGCCCGCCAAGCACAAGCGGCAGAACTCGCCGTACCGCCATCTGCTCAAGCCCAAGTCGGGCGGCTTCGCTTTTGCGCTCAATGCGCTCGGCGCACAGCTGCATTCGCTGTGCGATGTCACCATCGTCTACCCGGACGGGCCGCGCGGATTCTGGGATTTTCTCTGCGGACGGCAGCGCCACATCATCGTCGACATCCGCCAGCTCGAGGTGCCACCGGCATTGTTGAGCGGCAGCTATGAAAGCGACCCGGAATTCCGTGCGCGCTTCCATTCGTGGATCGCCTCGCTGTGGGCGGACAAGGATCGTCGCATCGGCGAGCTGCTGGCAGAAGCCGGCGTCAGCCGCTGAGGCGGCTTCCGTTGCTTGCGCGGTTGCCCGCCCCGTCGCCGCCTCAATCGCGGTAGAACTGCTGCTTGAAGTTGAGCCGCAGCGGCGCATTGGCGCCGCTGGGCAGGATGTCGGCCTCGATCAGCAGGAACTCGCCATCGTCGAAGTCCAGGCTCGTCGCCAGCGTCTGCAGCTCCTGCTCGCGGACGCTGCGCAGCGGCAGTTTGCGCTGGTGGCCGATCAGGCTGCGCACGCGCGCCTCGCCGCCGGCGGCCACCGGCAGCCAGCGCTCGCCGTCACGGCGCTGCGCGTTGAAGGTCAGCAGCGCGACATCGCGCGCCGCCGTGATGCCGTAGCGTCGCGCGATCTCCGGCGCCAGCTGGCTGCTGTTGATGGCCGCGTAATAGACGCGGTAGTCGCCGCTCTCGACGTACTGCTGCGCTTGCGCGGCGCCGGCCAGCAGCCAGAAAGCGAGCGCCAGCAGCGCGCGCTTCATGTCGCGAAGCCGGCGATGTGCGGCGCCTGCAGGTGATACATCGCGACCTCGGTGAACAGATTGGGCGCAATGCGATGACGCCAGCCGCGACGATGCGCGCGGTCGAGCAGGCGACGGTCGAGGATGCGCCAGCCCCGCGCCGCGCACAGCGCCTCGAAGTCGTCGAGCGTGCACAGGTGGATATTCGGCGAGTCGTACCAGCGCGACGGCAGCGTCGGCGTCACCGGCATGTGGCCGCGCGCCAGCGCCGCGCGCACGCGCCAGTGGCCGAAGTTGGGGAAGGTGACGATGCCGCTGTTGCCGACCCGCAGGATTTCCGCCAGCGCGACGTCCGGCCGCTGCAGCGCCTGCAGCGCCTGCGTCATCACCACGTGGTCGAACGAATCGCTTTCGAAATCCGGCAGGCCCTCGTCGATGTCGGCCTGGATGACGTTGACGCCGGCGGTGACGCAGCGGCCGATGTTGGCCGGGTCGATCTCGAGCCCGTAGCCGCGCACGCCACGCGTGCGCGCCAGATGCGCGAGCAGCGCGCCGTCGCCGCAGCCGAGATCCAGGATGCGCGATTTCGGCTTGATCCAGTCGCAGATCAGTTCCAGATCGGGACGCAGGCTCATGCCGGTGCTCCGCGCTCGATGCCGTCGGCGACGCGCGCCAGATAGGCGCGCAGCACGTCGTGGTACTGCGGGATCGGCATCAGGAAGTCGTCGTGGCCGAGCTGCGAGTCGATCAGCGCGTAGGAGACGTCGCGGCCGGCGTCGACCAGGGCCTTGACGATCTCGCGCGAGCGCGAGGCGGCGAAGCGCCAGTCGCTGGAGAAAGCGATGACCAGGAAGCGCGCCTGCGCGCGTGCGAAGGCGCTGTCGAGACGGTCGCCGAAATCGCGCGCCGGATCGAAGTAGTCCAGCGCCTTGGTCATCAGCAGGTAGGTGTTGGCGTCGAAGCGGTCGACGAACGAATCGCCCTGATAGCGCAGATAGCTCTCGACCTCGAACTCGACGTCGAAGTTGAAACTCGGCGTCGGCGCCTTGAGGTCGTTGCCGAACTTGGCGCGCATCGCCGCGTCGGACAGATAGGTGATGTGGCCGAGCATGCGCGCCAGCTTGAGCCCGCGCGACGGCACCACGCCGTGATCGTAGAAACGGCCGCCGTGGAAATCCGGGTCGGAGAGGATCGCCTGCCGCGCGATCTCGTTGAAGGCGATGTTCTGCGCCGACAGTTGCGGCGCCGAGGCAATGACGACGGCGTTGGCGATGCGCTCCGGGAAATCGATCGCCCACTGCATCACCTGCATGCCGCCGAGCGAGCCGCCGACCACGGCCGCCCAGCGCGCGATGCCGAGGCGGTCAGCCAGCAGGGCCTGTGAACGCACCCAGTCGCGGACCGTCAACAGCGGAAAGTCCGGGCCCCAGGGCTTGCCGGTGGCGGGATTGACGGTCGCCGGGCCGGTCGAGCCGCGGCAGCCGCCGAGATTGTTGAGCGAGACGACGAAGTAGCGGTCGGTGTCGATCGGCTTGCCGGGGCCGATGCAGTTGTCCCACCAGCCCGGCTTGCGGTCGCTGTCCTGATGGACGCCGGCGGCGTGATGGTCGCCGGACAGTGCGTGACAGATCAGCACGGCGTTGGAGCGGGCCTCGTTGAGCACGCCGTAGGTCTCGATGACCAGCTCGTGCTGCGCCAGCGTGCGGCCGCAGTCCAGCGACAGCGGCGCCTCGATCAGCAGCTTGCGCGGCCTGACAAGTCCGACGGAGCCCACGGCGGAATCGCTCGCGGTGTCGCTCATTGCACCCGCGTCAACGGAAGGCGCCTGGCAGCGGCAGCAGGCGGTTGATCACCTGCAGCAGCAGCATGACCACCAGAGGAGACAGGTCGAGGCCGCCCATCGTCGGCAGCAGGCGGCGCGCCGGGCGCAGCAGCGGCTCGTTGAGGCTCCACAGGATGTTGCTGGCCGGATTGTTCACGCCGGGGCCGAGCCAGGACATGATCGCCTGCACGAACAGGGTCAGCGTGAACAGGTTGATCGTCAGCGCGATCAGCTTGAGCGCTGCGTACCACAGCGCCGATACCGGATTGATGCTGAAGCCCAGCATGCCGGTGACGACGTAGATGTAGGCGATGGTCAGCACCGCCAGCGTCGCCGCCGCTCCCAGATTGATGTTGCGCACCGTCGGCAGATAGCGGCGCAGCCAGTCGGTCGGCACGCGCGTGGCCTTGAAGATCGCCTGCGAGATCGGGTTGTAGAAATCGGCGCGCGACCATTGCAGGAGGATGCGCAGCAGATAGATCCACAGCACCAGATCGAAAAGCGTGGTGACCAGGAATAACAGCGCGTTGGCGGCGTTTGCACCCATTACAGCGAATCCTAGTTCTGGTGGGCGAGCTGCTCGCCCAGTTCCTGGCTGCGCCGGGCGGCAGCACCCAGAGCGTCCGCAAAGATGGTACGCAGGCCGGCATTTTCAAGATGCTGCAAGGCCGCCGCCGTGGTGCCGCCCTTGGAGGTGACGTTGGCGCGCAGCTGTGCGACGTCGGTGCCGGTGGCGGCCATCTTCGCCGCGCCGATGAAGGTTTGCAGCGCCAGGTCGGCAGCAACCGCAGGCGCCAGACCCAGGCCGACGCCAGCCTCGCGCATCAGTTCGGTGATGAGGAAGAAGTAGGCCGGGCCGGAGCCCGACACCGCGGTCACCGCATCGAGTTGCTCCTCGCGCTCGACCCACACGCAGCTGCCGGCGGCCCGCAGGATGTAGGACGCCAGTTCGCGCGCCGCGGCCGGCACCGCCGCGTCGGCGTACAGCCCGGAGATGCCGGCCCCCAGCAATGCCGGCGTGTTCGGCATGCTGCGGACCAGGTGGACCGTTGCGCCCAGCCAGCGCGCCAGCGACGCCAGCTGGATGCCGGCTGCGATCGACACCACCGTGCTGCCGGCGCGCAGCGGCAGGCCGCTCAGCGCCTCGTGCATCTGCTGCGGCTTGACGGCGAGCACCAGTGCATCGGCGCTGCCGCTGATCTCGGCGGCCTGCGCGGCGATGCGGATGCCGGCGAACTGCCGCGCCAGCCAGTCGCGGCGCTCGGCCAGCGGCTCGGCGACGCTGAGCAGCGCCGCCGGGTGCCCGGCCTGGATCAGGCCGCCGATCAGGCTGGCGGCCATGTTGCCGCCGCCGATGAAGGCAATGCTGGAAGCCATCTGGGATCGTCGCGCGAGGGGATAACGAAAAGTGCGCGGTATCATAGGGCATTGGTCCGCCCCCGACACGAGTCCCCGTGAGTTCCCGATCCCGCAGCAGCAGCCCGGATACGCGCCGGCTGCTTGAACAGTATCGCGCCCGCATCGAGGCGGCCCGCGTTTATGACGTCGCCCAGGTCTCGCCGCTGGAAGACGCGCCCAAGCTGTCGCAGCGCCTCGGCAACCGCGTGCTGCTCAAGCGCGAGGACCAGCAGTCGATTCACGCCTTCAAGCTGCGCGGCGCCTTCAACAAGATCGCCGCGCTGAGCCCCGAGCAGCGCGCGCGCGGTGTCGTCACCGCCTCGGCCGGCAACCACGCCCAGGGCGTGGCGCTGGCGGCGCGGCATCTGGGCCTGACCGCGCAGATCGTCATGCCGCGAACCACGCCGGCGCTCAAGGTCGATTCGGTGCGTGCGCTCGGCGGCAAGGCGATCCTGCACGGCGATGCCTACGACGATGCGCTTGAGCACGCCAAGATGCTGGTTGCCGACAAGGGCCTGACCATGGTCCACCCCTACGACGATCCGGATGTGATCGCCGGGCAGGGCACTGTCGCGCGCGAGATGATGCAGCAGTGCGGCAACCTCGACGCCGTGTTCGTGCCGGTCGGCGGCGGTGGCCTGCTGGCGGGTGTGGTGGCCTGGATCAAGGCGACCAATCCGAAGATCAAGGTGATCGCGGTCGAGCCGGACGATTCCAACTGCTTCGCCGCCGCGCTCAAGGCCGGTCGCCGCGTTACCCTGCCGCAGGTTGGGTTGTTTGCCGACGGTGTCGCCGTGCGGCAGATCGGCGAGGAGCCCTTCCGCGTCGCCCGCCATCTGGTCGATGACAGCATCCTGGTCAGTGTCGACGAGATCTGCGCGGCGACGCGCGACATCTTCTACGACCGCCGCGCCCTGCCGGAGCCGGCCGGTGCGCTGGCGGTCGCTGGCCTCAAGCACTGGGTGCACCGGCATGGCGTCAGCGGTCAGACTCTGGCGGCGATCGTCTCCTGCGCCAACGTCAACTTCGACCGCCTGCGTCACATCGCCGAGCGCGCCGAGCTGGGCGACGACGCCGAGGCGCTGCTGGCGGTGACGCTGCCGGAGCGGCCGGGCGCCTACAAGCAGTTCCTCAAGCAGCTCGGCAAGCGCGTCATCACCGAGTTCAACTACCGCTATGCCGACAGCGCTGCCGCGCACGTGTTCGCCGGCCTCAAGCTCGGTGGCGGTATCGAGGAACGCGAGGCGCTGATCAAGGCGCTGCGCGAGGCCGGCTATCCGGTGGTCGACATGAGCGGCAACGAAACGGCCAAGGAGCATGTGCGCTTCATGGTCGGCGGGCGCTCGCCGGGGCTGAGCAACGAACGCCTGTTCCGCTTCGAATTCCCGGAACGTCCGGGTGCTTGCGCGGATTTCCTGCAGGCGATCGGTTCGCGCTGGAACATCTCGCTGTTCCACTACCGCAATCACGGCGCCGCCTACGGCCGCGTGCTCTGCGGCCTGCAGGTGCCGGCCAAGGAATGGGCGGAATGCCGGCGCTCGCTCGACGCGCTGGGCTACGAGTACGCCGAGGAGACCGACAATCCGGCCTACAAGCTGTTCCTCTGAGCGGGTCCGGGCGTGGCGCTCCCTCAATGGGGGGAGACGCCGCGGACATATTGTGTTAACACGCTGTCTTTCCCGACAAGATCCTGAGGAGAGACGGATGAGCAAGGACCACGAGAAGTTCGAAGGTTACATCGCCGGCGACGACAACCCGCGCTGGAGTCAGAGCTGGTATTACAACTTCTACGATCCGAAGACCAAGCTCGGCGCCTTCATCCGCCTCGGCATCCTCGAAAACCAGCGTGAGGCCAACAGCTGGCTGATCGTGTTCCGCGACGGCGTCCCGCTGTTCACGCGCACCAACAACAATCTGCCGTACACCGAACAGCGGCCGGAGCGCGGCATCGACATCGCCGGCATGCACATTCACGCGGTCGAGCCGCTGAAGCAGACGCGCATCCGCTTCACCACGCCCGACTGCTCGGCCGATCTGGTCTGGGACGAGCTCGCGCCGCTGCAAGACTGCATCGCCATGTCGCAGGACAAGGACGGTTCCTTCGCGCGCGAGATCGCGCATATCCATCTCGAAGGCACATCCCGGGTCAGCGGCTGGTTCGAGCTGCGCGGCGAGCACGTCGAGGTGCAAGGGCAGGGATTCCGCGATATCGCCGCCGGCCCGCGCAACTGGGACGCGCTGCTGCACTACCGGCTGGCCTGGCCGATCTTCGACAACGGCACCGCCCTGTCCGGCATCCACGGCATCTCGACCACCGGGCAGTCGGCCTACATGCGCATGTTCCACGACGGCGAGCGCTGGCTGCGCGTGAAGGCGATCGACGACAAGATGGAATTCGCGCCCAACAAGACCTCGGTGACGAGCGCGCACTGGAGCTTCGTCGACGAGCGCGACCGCCGCCACGAATTCACCGGCAAGCCGCTGTTCACCTGGCTGTTCCCGCTCGACACCTTTGTGCTCTGCGAGCAGCTGATGGAATTTCGCCTGAGCGACGGCACGCTCGGCTACGGGCTCTACGAGACCGGCTATCGCGCGCCGTGGCGCGGCATCGAGCGCTGAGGCTTCAGCGCTTGGCGCCGGCGGCGGTGGCGCTGCTGTAGAAGCGCGCCGAGCTGTAGGCCGGCGTGCCGGCCATCTCGCGGACCACGATCAGGCCATCCGGGATTTCCCAGATGGCCTTTTCCGCCGAGACCTTGACGCCGTAACCCCCGCTGATCACTTCCTGCGACTTGGCGGGCTGGCCGTGGCGTGAGCCCAGGCTATAGACCACGCGATTGAAATAACGGCTGTCGAACATCGTCTCGATCGACGCCAGGCGCTCGCCGATGAAGACCAGCACGAAGTCGTTGATCCAGGCGCCGGCGATGGTGATCTTGGCGGGGCTGGCGTGGTGGTAGACACCGACACAGGTTTCCTGCCACGGCGTGCGCGCGCTGCGCGTGCAGTTCATGCCATCGGTCTTGATGGCGCTGCGCTCGGCGCCGATCAGGTATTCACGAAAGCCCAGCGCGGTCGGGCTGGCCGGATCGGCAGTGACCGGTGCCGGAGCTGGCTGGGGCCTGGGCACCGGGCCGACCGCAGCCACCGGCGGCGGCGTGGATCGGTCCGGTGGGGGTGGCAACAGCGTGCGACGCGTCGGTGCGTCGGCGCAGCCGGCGAGCAGCGCCGCCGCCACCAGCAACGCCGGCCCGCCGTGGCGGATCGGCAACGACGCGGCGGCGAAGCGTTTGTCCAATCGCCGCTGCTGCGCTCAGGCCGCCGCCGACGGACGCAGCCGCTGCGCCAGCGACTCCAGCGCGGCGATGATCTGCGTCAGCTGCTCGTCGCTGTGCGCAGCCGACAGGCTGATGCGGACGATGTGCAGGCCGCTGGGCGTGGCCGGCGGCACCATCAGGTTGGTGTAGATGCCGGCGTCGAGCAGGCCTTGCCAGTGGGCGATCGCCGTCTCGCGCTCAGCGAACACCAGCGCCGCGACCGGCCCCGGATCGGTCGAGCCGACGCGGTAGCCAAGGCGGTTCAGCTCGCTGTACAGGCGCTGCACGTGCCGCCACAGGCGCGTGCGCAGATCGTCGCCGGCCAGCACACGCTTGAGCGCCTGCCGCGTCGCCGCGATCACCGCCGGTGGCGGCGAGGCGGTGAAGATGTAGGGCCGGCTGGCCATGCGCAGCAGTTCGAGATCGGCGTGCCGGCTGACGCAGAAACCGCCGACGCTGCCGAGGCTCTTGGAAAAAGTGCCGACGACGAAGTCGACCTTATCGAGCAGGCCGAGCTGTTCGCACAGGCCCAGACCGCGCGGGCCGAAGGCGCCGAACGAATGCGCCTCGTCGACGATGATCCAGGCGCCGTGACGCCTGGTGATCTCGACGAGTTGCGCCAGCGGCGCCTGGTCGCCCAGCGTGCTGTACAGGCTCTCGACGACCACCAGCGCGCGCCTGGCGTCGGCGCCGAGGCGGGCGAGGCGGCGATCGAGGTTGTCCGGATCGTTGTGGCGGAAGCGGATCGTCGTCGCCAGGCTCAACCGCGAGGCATCGTGGATGCTGGCGTGGCTGTCGGCGTCGATGATCAGGAAATCATCGGCGCCGGCCAGCGCCGAGATGGCGCCGAGGTTGGCCTGATAGCCGGTGGAGAAGACGATGCTGCCGGCGTAGCCGAAGGCCTGGGCGAAATCGCGTTCCAGCGCGCGGTGATCGGCGTAGTTGCCGCTGGCCATGCGCGAGCCGGTGGTGCCGGTGCCCAAGGTCTGCACCGCCTTGACCGCTGCCGCCTGCGTGTCGGCGTCGAAGGTCAGGCCCAGATAGTTGTTGGTGCCGGCGAGCAGCACGCGGCGGCCGCCGATGGTGGCCTCGGTGGCCGAGTGGACTTCGTCCATCGGCGTCGCCACCGACGGCGGACGGTCGCCGCCGGCCAGGGCCGCCTGCAGGCTGCGCAGCGGCTGGAACTTGTCGAGCAGGCTCATGTGCGGGCCGCCGCGATGCGGGTGATGCCGGCGCAGAGCTGGTCGAGCGTGCGTGCGTCGGCAATCACTTCGACCGGGATCGACAGGTCGAGGCGATCCTCGATCTCCATGATCATGTCCATGACCTGCACGGAATCCAGGCCCAGTTCGCCGGCCAGATCGGCGCTGCCATCGATCTTTTCCACATCGGGCAGCACCGCGTGCAGCGCCTCGCGAACCACTGTTTCGACCGTAGCGGCGATTTCCGTCATTTGAGCCTGCTTCCTGCGAAGACAATACCGTGCGGGTGGCGAGCGGCCGACCTGTTCTGGATGTGTCCCGACTGGGGGATCTTCGGGTATTTGGAGCGCGGAATTATCGCAAACCGCCGGGGCCGGGGCCAGACGCCGTCAGGACATCAGAAAATGCCGCCCGCTTGCGGTTCGCAAGGGGCGGCATGCGGTCGGGGTTCAGGCGGCAGAAGCGGTGATGCGCGCGGCGCGGCCGCCGTCGCTGAACAGCGCACGCGGCGATTCGCGCAGGTGTTCCTCGCTGTAACGCTCCAGGAACTCCTTGCGCGCGGTGCTGCGCGACAGCTTGCCCGAGGAGGTGCGAGGCAGGGTGTGAGGCGGTACCAGCTCGATCAGGCAGTGCACGCCGAACTCGGCGGCGATCGACTGATGCAGGCGGTCCACCAGCGAGGCCAGCACCGCCGGATCGGTTTCGCGGCATTGCACGACCAGCACCGGCGTCTCGCTGCCGTCGGCGCCGACGATCGAGAATGCCGAGGTATCGGTGGGACGCACTTCCGGCTGCTGCTCGGCCAGGTTTTCGAGATCCTGCGGCCAGATGTTGCGGCCGTTGATGATCATCAGGTCCTTGGCGCGGCCGGTGATGTGCAGCGAACCGTCGGCGTAGTAGCCGAGGTCGCCGGTGTTGAGCCAGCCGTCATCGGACAGCACTTCGCGCGTCGCCTGCGGATTGTTGAAGTAGCCGGACATCACGCTTTCGCCGCGCAGGTGAATGCGCCCGACCTGGCGCTCCGGCACGATCTGGCCGTGCTCGTCGCGGATCTCGACGTCGAAGCCGGGCAGCGCCGGCCCGCAATTGACGAAGGCGTGGCGGTTGGTGCCGTCATCGTCGGCGGCGATCGCCTGGCCGTGCGCGGCCAGCGGCTCGCTCTCGACGTGGTCGATCGAGAAACCGCCGCCGACCGGCGAAAAGCTGACCGCCAGTGCGACCTCGGCCATGCCGTAGCAGGGCAGGAAGGCTTTCGGGTCGAAGCCGGCCGGCTTGAGCACGGCGGCGAACGAGTGCAGCCACTCCGGATGAATCATCTCGGCGCCGACGCCGGCGACCCGCCAGGCGGACAGGTCCAGCGCCTCGGCATCGGCCGGCTTGAGGCGGCGCGCGCACAGCGCGTAGCCGAACGGCGGGCTGAACGAGATCGTCGCGCGGTTCTGCGACATCAGCTTCAGCCACAGGCGCGGCCGCATCGCGAATTCGCGCGAGCCGAGGAAGTCGACGGTGCGCTGTGTGGCGACGCAGCCGAGCACGATGCCGACCAGGCCCATGTCGTGGTAGTACGGCAGCCACGAGCAGAAGCGGTCGTCGCTGCGCAGCGGGAAGCCGTGATTGAAGATCGCGTACAGATTGGCCAGGGCGGCGGCCTGCGTGATCATCGTGCCGCGCGGGAAGCGTGTGCTGCCCGAGGTGTACTGCAGGTAGGCCAGTTCGTCCGGGCGCGGCGGTTCGGGCAGCGCGGCGGCCGGCTCCAGCGCCATGAAGTCCTCGGCGGTGCCAGCCATTTCGAGGCCCGCGCCGTGGGCGGCCTCATGCAGCAGATCGACGAATTCCGCCGGCGCGAACGCGGCGACCGCCGAGCAGTCGCGGACCATCTGACGCAGGTGGCGCACGTAGGCGTCGCGGCCGCCGAGGTGGATCGCCGCCGGCAGCGGCACCGGCACCAGCGCGGCGGACTGGCAGGCGGAGAACATCGCCGCGAACTCCTGGTGCGTATGCGCGATCAGCGCCACGCGGCTGCCGCGCTGAGAGCGCTGCAGCCGCAGCGCCAGCTCCTGCGCACGCTCACGCATGACGCGGTACGGCAGCGGCAGGGCCAGCTCGCCGCGGCCGCCGTAGTAATTGAACCCGCTCTCGCCCTGCGCGGCGTAGTCGAGGGCCTCGGTCAGCGTCGAGAAGTTGGCACGCCTGAGCGCGATACCGCTTTCCGTCGGAGTCGGTCTGTGATGACCAGAAAAAGCTGCGTCCAAATGCCTCGCTCCGGTGTCGCCAACAACAAAAAAATTACCAATCTAGCGCCATAACCTACGGTCACAGCGGAGAACACTCCGCCAGTGTAAGGAGGGTGACAGGTTGCGCTGGGTGCGCCCAATTTAATGTTCGCGCCCTCGCAACGCAATTATTTCGCAATATGAATGCCGTAGACCACCGCCGCGGCGCCGCGTTCCTCGGGCGGCGCGCTCAGCCTTTGGCGTCGATGCGCGCGGCCAGATCCTGCAGCGTCGGGTGCTCGAAGATGTCGGTGACGTCCAGGCGGCCCGGATACTCGCGGTCGATCGCCTCGTGGATGCGCGCCAGCGTCAGCGAGTTGAGGTTGAGCTCCAGCAGGTTGCTGGCGGGGTCGATGGGCAGTTCCGGCAGCACTTCGGCGCAGATCGCGCACAGCCGCGCCACGGTGCCGGCCGCCGCCGGCGCCTGCGTGGCGGCCGCCGCCGGGTCCAGCAGCGGTGCCAGCTCTGCCAGCACGGCGTCGAACTCGCCGGCCTCGAAGCGCTTCGCCAGCAGGTGCCGCTGCAGCTTGCCGCTGGTGGTCTTGGGCAGCTTGCTGACCGGGACCAGATGGCGGATCTCCAGGCCGGTCTGCTGGTTCAGCAGGGTCCGCACCGCGCCGGCCAGCGGCACGAACTCGGGCAAATTGCCCCGGTGGAGCAGGAAGACCGCAAGGTCTTCGGCGCCGCTGCGGCGGTCGTGCACGCCGGCGACGGCGATGCGGTTGGTGTCGATGTCCGCCAGTTGCTCGGCGAGCTTCTCCAGATCCGCCGGATACCAGTTCTGGCCGTTGACGAAGATGATGTCCTTGGCGCGACCGGCGATCACCAGTTCGCCGTCGGCGATGAAGCCGAGGTCGCCGGTATCCAGCCAGCCGTCGGCGCTGCGCACGCGCGCAGTCTCGGCGGCATTGCGGAAGTAGCCGCGAGTGACGTTGTCGCCGCGGATCAGCACGCGGCCCAGGCTGCCGTCGGCCAGTGCGGCGCCATCGGCATCGGCAATGCGGATCTCGGTGTCCGGCACCGCGCGGCCGAGCTTGACCAGCGCGCTGGCGCGTGGCGCGCCGGCTTCAAGCCGCTGCACGGCGCTGCCCGGATTGAGCGCGGCACGGTCGATGTGAACGGTGCGCAGCGGCGCACCGGGCTCCGGAAAGCTGACGGCGAGGCTGGCCTCGGCGAGGCCGTAGACCGGGTACATCGCGTTCGCCGCCAGGCCGTGCGCGGCCATGGTGGCGGTGAATTCCTCGCACAGCTCGACGGAGATCGGCTCGGCGCCGTTGAAGATCAGCCGCACCGCCGACAGGTCATAGGCCTGCTGCGCGCGGCTGGCGTGCTGCTTGAGGAAATGGCGGTAGCCGAAGTTGGGTGAACACAGCAGTGTCGCGCGCAGCTCCGTGGCCTTGCTCAGCCACAGCAGCGGCCGCCGCGCGAACAGCTCGGTGCGCATGATCGCGTGGGTAATGCCGGCGGCGAGCATGGCCAGATGGAAGCCGATCAGACCCATGTCGTGGCTCAGCGGCATCCAGCTCAAGGCCACGTCGTCGGCGCCCATGCGTGCCGCGGCGATGATCGAGGCGATATTGGCGGTCAGGTTGCCGTGCGTCAGCACCACGCCCTTGGGCTCGCCGGTGGATCCGGACGAGAACTGGATGAAGGCGGTGTCGTCCGACTGCCGTGCGACCGGCGTGCCGTCCGCTCCGTCGGCCGCGAGGCTGTCGAGCGCCAGGAAGCGCGACTGCATCGCCGGCCAGATCGCCGCGAAACCCTGCGCGGCGGCGAAGCTGTCCATCCGCTCCCAGGTGCGCGCGTCGCTGTAGACCCAGGCGCGGTCAAACTGCGCGAACACGCGGAACAGCTTGCGGCGATGCTCGTCGGCATTGCCGACCGCCAGCGGCACCGGCACCAGACCGCCGAGCGCGCAGGCCCAGAACATCTCCAGCAGGCGCGCGTTGTCCTGGACGAACAGGATCACCGCGTCGCCCGCGGTCAACCCGCGTCGCTGCAGCGTGCCAAGCAGGCCGAGCGCGCGGCGCTGCAACTGCGCGAAGCTCAGCGTGGTCTGCTGGTCCTCGCCGTCGATGAAGATCAGCGAGCGGTCGTCGCGGACATTGGCCTGGAGCAGGGCGGGTAGCGCTTCGAAACGCGGCATGCGCGGGACTAAAGGTCAGTACGAGGTCGGTCGCACGATCCGCCGCGGCGGCCCATGCGGGGCAAGGGACAACAGGATGGCGCGCATTCTAACCGGATCATCCGGCCCTTCATTCCGCCGCATACTGCCGCTTCCCTTCCGGCCCGGATGTCATTGCTGTCATGTCGATCGTGGTTGCCGCCGTCCGCGCCGCCGCCTTGCCGTCCAGCGTCGCGCTGCTGCGGGCGGCGCTGGCGCAGGCCGGATTGGCGCCGGCGCTGGCCGACGCGGTGCTGCGCGAGGGCCGCGCCAAGCCGCGGCTGCCGGCACCGCTGGAGTTCAGCATCAGTCACTGCGAGGGTCTGGCCCTGTGCGCGCTGTCGGCGACGGGGCCGCTCGGGGTCGACGCCGAGGCGCTGGGCGCGCTGCGCGCCGATGCGTTTCGGCTTTATCTGTCCGCGGCCGAGCGTGCCTGGGCCGGCGACGACCCGGCGCGGTTCTACACGCTGTGGACGCGCAAGGAAGCGGTCGCCAAGGCCGCCGGTCATGGTCTGGACGCGCTGCCGGCGATCGATGCGCGTGCCGATGTGGTCGATTTCGCCGGCCGCCGCTGGCAGCTGCAGCCGTTGCCAGTCGGTATCGCACACTGCGCCCATCTGGCCGTGCCGGCCGGCGCGCCGGCGGCGGTGCTGCACTGGCTGGCCGACGCGGCGCTGGCAGCGCGCTGAGCGCGCCGCCGGGGCTCAGCCCCGCCGTGTAAGCCTTGTGTAAACTGCGCGCTTTCCGAATCCCCCGAGTCGTCCGCGTGAGCAGCTCTCCGGTGCCGCACAAAGCCATCATCCTCAGCGCCGGACAGGGCAGCCGCCTGCTGCCGATGACCGAAAACCTGCCGAAGTGCCTGCTCGATCTGTCCGGTCGCAGCATGCTCGAATGGCAGCTGCGCGGGCTGGCCGAGGCCGGCGTGCGCGAGGCCGTGATCGTCACCGGCTTCCGCGCCGAGAAGGTCGAGCACGAACTGCAGCAGATCACGCCGGCCGGCCTGCAGGTGCGCACGCTGTTCAACCCGTTCTACAAGGTCGCCGACAACCTGGCGAGCTGCTGGATGGTGCGCGAGGAACTGCGCGGTCCGGCGCTGATCCTCAACGGCGACACCTTGTTTGCACCGGAGATCGCACGGCGCCTGCTGGCGGCGCCGGCCGCGCCGATCACCGTGACCATCGACCGCAAAGCCGGCTATGACGCCGACGACATGAAGGTGACGACCGCCGGCGAGCGCCTGCTGGCGATCGGCAAGAAGCTGCCGATCGAGACCGTCAACGGCGAGTCGATCGGCTTCCTGCGCTTCAGTGCTGAAGGCGCCGCGGCGTTCGTCGCCGAGATCGAGCAGACCATGCGCACGGTCGAGGGCACCGGCCTCTGGTACCTGTCGGCGATCCACAAGCTCGCGCAGGCCGGCGTCGATGTGCGCTACGCCTCGGTCGAAGGACTGCAGTGGGGTGAGCTGGATTTTCCGGCCGACCTGGTGCGCTGCCGCGCACTGGCGGGTGGCTGGGCGGCGCAGGACGCTTCACCGCGTCTGGCCGGCTGAAGCGCGCCGCCCCCGGCGGCCGGTTCAGGCCGCGGGTTCAGGCAACCAGACGTCTCACCAGATCCAGATCGGCCGGCTTGTCGACATCGACGGCGGCCAGACCGTCCTGCATGTCGACGAACGCGACACGCGCGCCAGCCAGTGTGCCGAGCCGCGCCAGCGCCTGATCCAGACGCAGCCAGCCGAAGCGGTAGCGCAACGCGTAGCCGAAGCCCAGCCGTGCCAGCATCTTCAGCGGCCGCTTGCGCTCGGCCTCGATCTGCTGCCACAGCGCGATCACGCCGCGCGCCGCCGCGTGGCGCATCAGGAACAGGTTGCAGCCGGAGTAGTGATCGTCGGCGAAGCGCAGGTAGGTGCGCTGCGTATCCGGTACTGCCGTGGTCACCGCTGCGCGCCGCGCCAGGCCGACGCTGACGTCGGCGCCGTCGTCGGCCTTGCGCAGGAATTCCTGCAGCCACTGCGGTTTCAGTAGCGCGTGATCGGCGGTGGTCACCAGCAGCGGCGTGCCCTCGGCCGCGAGCGCGGCGGCGACGCTGGCACTGGGGCCCGCGGCGGCGGCCAGCGCGAGCACCGGCTTGCCAAGATCCGGCAGCGCCGCGACCAGCTCCGGCCGTTCGATGGCGACGACGATGCGGCTGATCTGGGGTGTCGCCGCCAGCGCGCGGACCACGCGCTCCAGCATCGGCGTGCCGCCGATCTCGATCAGCGCCTTGTGGCTGACGCCGGCATAGGCGGCCAGCGGATCGCCGCCGGGCCGGCTGCCGGCGAGCACCAGCGCCGTCAGGGACTGCAGATCGCTCACGACAGCGTCTTTTCGTAGACGCGATACGTCTTGTAGGCGTCCGAGCCGAGCGCCTCGATGATGTGCCGCATCGGCTTGTTGTCTTCGAGTATCCACGACAGCTCGACCTGCTTCACGCCGCAGGGCAGCACGCCCTTGCGCATGGTGTCGATGATCAGGAACGGCACCAGGCCGCCGAGCAGGCCGCCGCTGAAGCTGCGGTTGACGCCCATCAGCGGCACGCGGCCGGTGAGCGTGCCGCGCTTGAGGCGCAGCAACAGCTTGAGCCAGTTGAACGGCAACAGCTTGCCGCGGAAATCGCGGATCGCCTCGTTGAGATTGGGCAGCGTGACGCCGAAGCCGATCGGCTCGCCGTTCATCTCGACGATCGCCATCCACTTCGGGTTGATGATCGCCTTGAGGCCCTTGGCCAGGTGCTGGAACTCGTGCTCGGTGAACGGCACGAAGTTCCAGTTCTCGCTCCAGGCGTCGTTGAAAATCTGGCGCGCGATCTCGAAGTCGGCGTCGTAGCGCTTGGGGTCGAGATTGCGCACCGTCATCGCCGCCGGCTTGCGGCGGTCGATCATCTTGCGCGCCGCCGGTGGCAGATCGTGAGTGATGTCGTAGAGGTAGGCGATGACATCCTTGGCCTTGGCGTAGCCCTGTTCCTCGACGCGCGCGCCGGCGTAGCGCGGGTCGTGCGACATGAAGATCATCGGCGGCGTGTCGAAGCCGTCGATCAGCAGGCCGGTTTCTTCGTTGATCGACAGATTGAACGGACCGACCACGCGCGTCTTGCCCTTGGCCTTGAGCCAGGCCTCGGCGGCGGTGAACAGCGCGGCAAACACCTCGGCATCGTCCTCGGCGACGATCAGGCCGAAGTGGCCGAGCGCCGGGTCCTGCACCAGGCGGTCGATCTGCGCGCTGATGCGGCCGACATCGCGGCCGTCGCGCACGGCCAGGAAGTACTGCGCCTCGGCGTGCTCGAAGTAGGGGTTCTTGCCAGGGGTCAGTGCGTCACTGCGCTCCAGTTCGAGCGGCGGCACGAAGGCCGGGTCGGCGGCGTACAGGCGCGCCGGCAGGCGGATGAAACGCATGAGCTCCGCCTTGCTGCGGACTTCGACAATCTGCACGGCCATCTGATTTCCCCGTTCCCCAATTTTCTGAGCGTTGCTTCGACCATCGCGCTGCCGGCTGGTTTCACTTGCGATCGTAGGCCTGCAGTTGCGCCAGGCCGATGACCATGAACAGCAGCGGCGCCGCCAGCGCTGCCAGCCAGGCCGGGATGCGGCCGCTGCTGCCGAGCGCCGACAGGATGCCGTCGCAGAGCAGGAAGCTCAGGCCCAGCGTCAGGGCGATCATCAGCCCGGCTCCGCCACCGCCGCCGCGCGCCAGATGCGTGGCCGGCGGGATCGCCAGCAGCAGCATGATGAAGATCCCCAGCGGCGCCGTGAACGAGCGCAGCAGGACCGTGCGGTAGTAACTGAGGGGTTGGCTGCCGACGCGTTCGCCGACGATGACATCGACCAGCATCATACCCGACAGGTGCGGCTGCACGACCTCCAGGCGCACCACGTCTTCCGGCCGCAGATTGGTCTGCCAGTCGCGGCGGGCGAACTGCGTGGTCTGCAGCCGCGTATCGCCGACGCGCAGCTCCTCGACGTTCTGCAGCTGCCAGCCGTGCCCGGTCCACTGCGCGCTGTCGGCGGTGATGCGCATGCTCAGCAGGCCGCCGTCATCGCGTTGATAGATGCGCAGCTTGCGCAGCTGCCGGCCGTCGATGCTGGCGCGCTGGAACGACACGGGGCCGGTGCTGGTATGCGCCCAGCTTGGCTTGAGCTCGGTGTCGGCCGGCGCGGTCGAATCCCACCAGGTCTTCAGCGCCGCTTCGCTGTGCGGCACCAGCGTCTGCGACAGCGCCAGCTGCAGCAGCGCCAGCGCCAGCGGCACCGGCCACAGGCGGCGCAGCAGGCCCTTGAGGCTGAGACCGGCGCAGCGCAGCGCGGTGATCTCGCGCGTGCGGGCCAGCGCGTAGAACGCCGACATCGCGCCGAGCAGCGTCGCCAGCGGCAGCGACAGCATCAGCTCGCCCGGCAGGCGCAGCAGTGCGTAGTGGGCGATGCCGGCCAGGCCCAGATTGCGGTCGAGGATGTCGGTCGTGATGTCGAGCAGTTCGAGCAGCTGCATCAGCGCCGTCAGCACCGCCAGCAGCGCGAGGATCTGCAGGCCGACGCGGCGGCGCAGGTAGTTGGCCAGGACCTGCTTCACGCGGACTTCCTGCGGCGCTTGCGCAGCGCCGCCAGGCCGAGCCCTTCGAAGCCGCCTTCGATCGCGCCGACCGCGCGGTTGACCGGATTGTCGCCGGGCCAGCGCAGGCTGCTGCGGAACAGCCAGGCGCTGAGCAGCGCGAAGGCCAGCAGCGGTGACCACACCGCCGGCAGCGCGGCGGCGCGACCGCTCTCGGCCAGGCTTTCGCCGAACTGCAGGCCGTGGGTGAGTGCCAGCAGCAGCAGGCAGCCGAAGACGATGCCGGGTGCGCGGCGGCCGCGCTTGGCGGCCATGCCCAGCGGCAGCGCCAGCAGCGGCAGCAGCAGCGGCAGCAGGGCGCGCGCCAGCCGGCCCTGCAGTTCGCCGGCGCGTTCGCTGACTTCGCCGTCGACGCGCACCCCCTGTGCGTCGAGGCCATGCCAGAGCTCCGCCAGCGTCAGCTCGCGCACCGAGTCGCCGCGCGGCCGGTCCGGTTGCGGCCTGCCGCTGAAATCCTCGTCGAGGTGGCCGCGGGCGAAGCGGGCGGTGCTGTGCGCGGCGTCGCGCTCGTCGCGGACGATCAGGCCGTCGTCGAGCTGCAGCAGCAGCCGCTGGCCGTCGGCGGACGGGATCAGCCGGCCATGGCGGGCGGTGGTGATTTCCTCACCGTCGGCGCCCAGCCGTTCGACGAACACGCCCTGCAGTTCGCGGCCGCTGCTGTCGACGCGGTCGGCGGTCAGCGTGTAGCCGTGGCCGGCACTGACGAAGCTGTTGTCCTCGACGCGCGCGTTCCAGCCGGCCTGCTGCACCTCGTGGACGACCACGTGGTAGCCGTAGCGGCTCAGCGGCTGCAGGTAGCCGAACAGGTAGAAGTTGAACGCGCAGAGCAGCGCGGCGACCGCGAAGTAAGGCATCGCGATCCGCGCGATCGAGCGGCCGGTGGCGAGCATCGCGTCCAGCTCGTTGTCGTCGCCGAGCTTGGCCACCGCCATGAAGATCGCCGCGGTGAAGGCCATGGGGATGGCCTGGCCGAGATAATGCGGCACCAGCGTCGCGGCCATCTGCAGCACCACCGTCAGCGCCGCGCCGGTCGAGGCGGCGATGTCGAACAGCCGCAGCAGGCGCTCCAGCAGCTGCGCCAGCAGCAGCACCGCCAGCGCCAGCGCCAGCGGACCCGCGAGGCCGCGCAGGGTGTAGAGGTCGAGCCGGTCGGGCACCAGCCAGCGCAGCAGCGGCACGGTATTCAGTTCGCCAGTTGGGACCAGGCGGCGCGCAGTTCGGCGACCAGCGCCTCGCGCGCGGCCGGTTCCGGCGTCACCGCCACATCGAGCGCCGGCGGCCCCGGCCAGCCGGCGTCGCGGTATTCGGTGCCGGCGTGGATGCGCGGTTCGGCGTAACGCGGAATGACGTGGAAGTGCACGTCCGGGTCCACCATCATCAGCATCAGGTAGTTGATGCGCGCGTAGCCGATGCGCGCCTTGAGCACGGCCTCGATTCGGCCGATCACCTCGCGCAGATCGGCATAGGCGGCGGCGCTGAGCTCGGCGAAGCTCAGCACCGGCTCGCGGCAGATCAGCACCAGCGCGCCCAGCGTCGGCTGCTTCGGCCGCAGCAGCACGGTCCAGTAGTCGGTCTGGGCGATGCGCGTCTGCGGATCGCCGAATTTGCTTTCGGTGGTGTTGGCGGTCATTGGGCCTGGATTCCGGAGGCGCGGCGCGGCAGGCACAGCGTGTAGCGGGCGGCGTCGACGAAGGCGGCGGCCGGCACCGACCAATGGCGGATCGTCACCTGCGCCTGCGTGGCGCCGCCGTCGGCGCGCAGCTGCAGCCGGTGCCAGCGCGCGCCTTCGTCCTTGGCATTCGGCAAGGCGGAAGACGAGGGTACGCAGAGGCAGGGGATCGGGCCATCCGGGCCGCGCAAGGCGTCGAGGCGCGCGCCGCGCGCATGGCCGTGCAGCAGCAATTCGGCGCCGTGGCGGCGCAGCACCGCGCGCAGACCTTCGGCGTCGGCCAGCGCCTTGCGCCAGCCGATCGCGCCACGTGCGGCGGGGTGATGGATCAGCACGATGCGGGTGCGGCCGGCGGCGCCCTGCTCGGCGAGCACGGTATCGAGCCGCTGCAGTTGTTCGTCGCCGAGACGGCCCTGCGCCAGCAGCGGCGCGGTGGGCCGCGCCGAGTTCAGGCCGATCAGCGCGACGCCCTCGCGCAGGTGTACGTAGGGCCAGCCGGCCTCGGCGCGCGTCCATGCCGACCACAGGTCCAGGCCCTGCGCGGCGTCGATCGCCACCAATGCGTCGTGGTTGCCGGGCACGATGCTGAGCCGCTGCGCCGGCGCCAGCCGGCGCAGCCAGTCCTGCGCCTGCACGTACTCGCCGGCCAGCGAGAAATTGATGATGTCGCCGGTGACGACGATATGGTCGAAGCCCTGCGCCTGCAGATCGCTGCGCAGCGCGTCGAGGATTTCCGGCCGCTGCCAGGCGCGGCGGCGGCGCCAGGACCACGCGCTCAGCTGTTGCTTGCTGAGGCGCTGGCGCGGCGTCAGCCGCGGCTCGAACGGCAGGTGCAGGTCCGAGATGTGCGCAAACGTGAGCGTGTTCACCGATAATGCAGACCTGCTTTCAGAGCCTCAAATCATGCCACACGCCCTGTGCTGGCCGCGCGGATGCGTGCGGTCATGAACGCTTCGACTCCCGCTACCGACAAGGTCGCCGGCATCGCCGTCGGCGATTCGCCGCTGCGCGTCTGGGGCTTGCCGCCGGCGATGCGCCTGCGCCGCCAGTTCGCCCGCGCCGGTGCTGCCACCGACCCCTCGCTGGCGACGCGCTTCGTGCTGGTCAGCGCGCAGTGGGTGGTCGACGAGGCGATCATCCGCGGCCTGGCCCGGCAGAGCGGCGAGGTGGTGCTGGTCCATGACGGCAAGTGCGTCGGCATGAGCGTCAGCGCCGCGCGGCGCGACGAGGCGCAGGCGGCGCTGGCGCAGAACCGCCCACTGCCGGAGCAGCTGGTGCTGAGCCTCGGCGAGCTTGCCGACGGCTTCAACGACACCCTGCGCAAGCGCGAGCCGCCGCTGCTGATGGAACTGAGCGCGCAAGCGCTGCCGACGATCGAGCGCCGCGTCTTCGGCGCCTCGTACAAGGGTGTCACCGATCTGGTCACGCTGTACGTCTGGCCGGCGCCGGCGCGTGCCGTCACCAAGCTTTGCGCGCTGGCCGGCATCACGCCGAACCAGGTGACGACGGCGAGCCTGCTGCTGGTGCTGCTGACGATGTGGCTGTTCTGGCACGGCCACTACGGCTGGGGCCTGCTGGCGGCCTGGCCGATGACCTTCCTCGACACCGTCGACGGCAAGCTGGCGCGCGTCACCGTGCAGTCCTCGCCGTGGGGCAATGTCTTCGATCACGGCATCGACCTGATCCATCCGCCGTTCTGGTGGTGGGCGTGGATCGTCGGCCTGCCGGCTGCCGGCTTCGCGTTCGCCGGCGCGCACTGGGCGCTGTGGGTGATCCTCGCCGGCTACATCCTGCAGCGGGTAGAGGAGGGCCTGTTCATGGCCTTGTTCAAGATGGACATGCACATCTGGCAGCGCTTCGACAGCTTCTTCCGGCTGATCACCGCGCGGCGCAATCCCAATCTGCTGATCCTCACCGCCGCGGTGCTGCTCGGCCGGCCGGATGCCGGCATCGCCGTGGTCGCGGTCTGGGTGGCGATCTGCCTGCTCGTGCACGCCGTCCGCCTGCTGCAGGCTGCGCAGGCGCGCCGCAAGGGACCGCTGACTTCGTGGCTGTCGCGGCCCGCCTGAGCCCGATGGCGAGCCTGCCGGCGCTGATCGACGCCGAATTGCGCCGGCCGGCGCCGGCGCCGGTCGTCGCGCTGGCGGCGCAGCTGGCGGCGCGTGCCGGCGGCCGCGCCGCCGCCGTGCTGTTCTACGGCTCGGCGCTGCGCGACGAGGCGCTCGACGGCGTGCTCGATTTCTACGTGCTGCTCGATGTCGCCGACGCCTGGCCGGAGGCCTGGCTGGCGACGGCGGCCAACCGCCTGCTGCCGCCCAATGTCGGCTACTTCGAGGGCTTGGTGGGCGAGGGCTTGGCGGGCGAGAGTCCAGTGGGCGAGGGTCCGGCGGGCGCGCGCAGGCTGCGCGCCAAGTACGCGGTGATGACGCGGGCGCAGTTTGCGCAGCGCATGTCGCCGCAGACGCTGGTCAGCACGCTGTGGGCGCGCTTCTCGCAGCCCTGCGTGTGCGTCTGGTCGCGGCGCGAGGCCGATCAGGCGGGGGCGGCGGCCGCGGTTGGCGCCGCCGTCGTCACCGCCGCGCGCTGGGCGGCGGAGCTGGGGCCCAGCGTCGCCGAGCCGGCGGCGTTCTGGCGGGCGCTGTTCGCGCGGACCTACGTCGCCGAGCTGCGCGTCGAACGCAACAGCCGCAGCGCCGACATCGTCGAGCGCGATGCCGCGCGCTACGCGGCGCTGCTGCCGCTGGCCTGGCAGGCGGCCGGGCTGGGCTATGTCGACACCGGCGACGGCAGGCTGGCGCCGCAGCTGTCGGCCGTCGACCGCGCCGATGCCGAACGCCGCTGGGGCTGGCGCCGTCGTTTCGGCAAGCCGCTGAACATCCTGCGGCTGCTCAAGTCCGCCTGCATCTTCGAGGGGGCGGCCGATTACGTGGCGTGGAAGGTCGAGCGCCACTCCGGGCACAGGCTCGCGCTCAAGCCCTGGCAGCGGCGCCATCCGCTGCTGGCGGCGCCCGGCATCTACCGGCAGCTCAGGCGCGCCGGCGTGATCCGCTAGGGCTTCCGGCGGCTTCCGGCGACTTCAGGCCGCCTGGCTGCGGCGCAGCTCGCGGCCCTTGAGCGGATTCTTCATGTACAGCTTCCAGACCAGGCTGGCGACGCCGTCCGGCTGGCGCACGCTCTTGCGCGGCAGTGCCAGCAGGTCGAGGCCGGGGCGCGCGGCGCCGCGCTGGCAGGTCACGCCCGAGGTATAGCCGCCGGCCGCGCAGGCGTCGATCGCCGCCTGGTCGACCGAGCCGAACGGATAGCAGAAGTGCGGCACGGCGATGCCCAGCTGGTCTTCGATGATGTGCTTGCTGTCGGCCAGCTCGGCGCGCAGCCGCGCCGGATCGAGCCCGGCGAGCCGGGTGTGCAGCAGGCCGTGCGAACCGACCTCGATGCCGTTGGCCGGCAGCTGCCGCACTTCATCCCAGCTCATCAGCGGCGGCGTCGGCTGGCCATCGACGGCGTACCAGTCGGCGTCGTCGCCGGCGCGCTGCGCCAGCACGTAGACGATCGCCGGGTAGTCGTACTGGCGCAGCAATGGCAAGGCGTGCTCGATGAACGAGCGGTAGCCGTCGTCGAAAGTGATGACCACCGCCTTGTCCGGCACCGCGATCTCGCCGCGCAGCGCGCGCACCGCGTCGCTCATCGACATCACCGTGGCGCCCCAGCGCCTGAGGAAAGCCAGGTGCGCACGGAAGCGGCTCAGATTGGTGTAGCTGGCCTGATGCAGCTTGACCGGCGGGAAGTCGCCGACCTGGTGGTACATCAGGATCGAGATGCCATTCATGCGCGGGCGGGTCGGGGGCGGCTAAGGTTGCGGCGCTGCGGATGGTAGCAGCGTCACATCGGCCTCAAAAAATGATCGCGCCGCCTCTCGCATTCGGACCGCCAGCGCTCCTAGACTACGCGCCCTCCACGACCAGCCAGCGCACCGCGCAAGCCCCTGTTGCCCTCCAGCCGATGCGGATCGCGTTCTATTGCAACCTGATGGGCTGGCCGAAGAAGTCCGCCGGCGGCGTGCGCCAGTGGGTGCTGGCATTGGCCAACCGCCTGGTCGAGCGTGGTCACGAGGTCGATGTGCTGACCGAGGCGCCCGAGGTCCGTTTCCAGTACGAGCCGCGGCTCGATCCGCGCGTCGGCCGCGTCGTGCTCGGCCGCCGCGGCCGCGGCGCCACGCGCCAGCTGCGCGACTATCTGCAGCAGCATCCGGGCGTGCGCCTGGTCGGCGCGCTCAATGAGTTCAACCTGCGCGCGGCGCGGCTCAAGCCGCAGTTCGGCGCGCAGGTGCAGGTGATGCTGACGCAGCACGAGAACCTGTCCGGCGACGGCGTCTGGCGCGCCCGCCTCAAGTACTGGTGGACGCGTCGCGCCGTGCGCCGCAACTTCCCGCTGGCCGACGCAGTGGTCTGCGTCAGCCGCGGCGTCGCCGACGATCTGCACCAGCAGTTCGGCGTGCCGGCGGCGCAGCTGCACCCGATCTACAACCCGGCATTCAGCGAGAGCTTCCTGCAGGCCGCGACGGCCGAGGTCGAGCATCCCTGGCTGCGCGACAAGACCGCGCCGGTGGTGATCGCGGTCGGCCGCCTGCATCCGGTCAAGGGCTTCGACGATCTGCTGCGCGCGTTCGCACTGCTGCTCAGGCAGCGCGACGCGCGGCTGATCATCCTCGGCGAAGGGCGTGTCCGCGCCGAGCTGGAAGCGCAGGTCAGGGCTTTGGGCCTGCAGCAGCAGGTGGCGATTCCCGGCCGCGTCGACAACGTGCCGGCGTGGATGGCGCGCAGCGATCTGTTCGCGCTGTCGTCGCGCAGCGAGGGCTTCGGCAATGCGCTGGTGGAGGCGCTCGCCGCCGGCCTGCGCATCGTCTCGACGCGCTGTCCGAGCGGGCCGGCGGAAATTCTCGAAGACGGCCGCTGGGGCGAGCTGGTCCCGGTCGGCGATGTCGATGCCTTCGCCGCGGCGATGGCGCGCCAGCTCGATGCGCCGCCGCCGGATCGCGAGGCGCTGATCGATCGCGCCCGCGCGTTCTCGCTCGACGCCGCGCTCGACCAGTACCTGGCGCTGTGGGCGCAGCCGCCGCGCGGCTGAGGCGCTGGCGGGCTACAGCAGGGCGCGGATACGGGCGACGACGCGCAGCAGATCGTCGTCGTCGGCTGCGTCGTAGGGCCGCTGCGGTTCGCTGATGCCGAGCAGGCCGATGCGGCCGCGCGCTGCTTGCCGTTGCAGCCAGGCATTGATGTCCAGCACCGCGGCGAAGCGGCCCGAGCGCATCAGCGCGTCGGGCAGGCAGCGCAGCCGCTGCCGCTTCCACCAGTAGCGCAGCGTGCGCTGCAGCGGCTGCACCAGCACGGGTTTGCCGCTGCGCCAGCACTCCGCAACCATCGACGGCGAATCGCCGCTGACGACGATCTCGTCGGCCAGTTGCATGTAGGCGGCCAGCGGATTGTGCGGATCGTCGCGGCGGAAGATGTAGCTCTGCGACGGCACCGGCAGCGGCTGGTCGATCAGCATCGCGGCGATCTGCGGTGGCGTGCGCGGGCTGGTCGTCAGCAGCAGACTGCCGCCGTGGTGGCGCACGCGGTCGATCACGGTCTGCACCAGCCGCATCGCGACGGCATCGTCGAAGCGGTACTGGCGGTTGGTGCCGCCGAGCGCGAGCAGCGTCCACGGCCGCGGCAGCGCGGCCTGCTGCAAGCGCGCCAATGCCTCGGCGGTCGCCGCGCCGCGTGCCGGATTGAACGGCATTTGCACGCGCAGGATGTTGCGGGTCTGCGGCACCACGTCCTGTGGCATCGGGATGAACAGGTCCAGCGCTTCCCAGTGCACGCCGCGCGGCCGGCCGATCTGCACGATGCGCACGCCCTTGCCGGCCCGCGCCCGCAACTCCAGCGCGGCGCGCAGGGTCTTGCCGAAGCTGATGACCAGGCGCGGCCACGGCGGCTGCAGCGCCGAGAAATCGAAGTCGGCACCGCTGCCGGCGACGGGCAGGATGGCGACCGGCACTTCGCGGAACGGCAGGCCGAGCGCGACGGCGATCGCGCGCTGCTGGCTGAGCTCGCCCGGGCGGTTGCTGGTGAGCAGCCACACCGGCGTCGCCGATGCGGCCTGGTTCTGGCTCATGGCTGCGCCCGGGCGCGGCTCAGCGCGAGAAGAAGCGCCGCCAGCCGAGCGCCTTCTGCGTGAACGGGTTGCCCTTGTGGCGGCGCTCGGACTTCTTCGGGAAGTCGCCGAACAGCGCGCCGCGGTAGTCCTCGGGCCGGCGACCGGCCGCCAGGGCGTCGGCGTACTCGGCTTCGAACAGCGCCGTCAGGTCGGCGCGCGGATGCGCCAGCACCTGGCCGTCGAACCAGTGCACGCGGCCCTGCTCGCGCAGCCGCGCGAAGGCACGCGAATGCGAGAACTGCGTGCGCATGTCGGAGTAGTGCAGCACCTTGATGCGCTCCAGCGCGCCGTTCTCGCCGTCGATGTTGTTGAACGCCGGGTCCATCGGCTGCACCTGCTCCGGGTGCTCGGCCCAGCGTCGCTGCAGCTTGCGGTGCGCATCCGGATCGGCGCGCAGCGCGTCGATGTCCGGCAGCACCGCGCGCGCGGCGGCGCAGTCCCACAGCATCACGCAGAAGCGCGTCAGGTTCAGATCGGTACGCGCCGCGAACACCGCCGGCGCGGTGATCGGCATCTGCCACAGTTCGGCCAGATCGCTGAGCACGATCATGTCGGTGTCCATGTAGATGGCGCGGCCCTGGTAGTTGCAGCGCGCCGGCACGCCCCAGCGGAAACCCGAGAACGGCGTCGCCCACTTCTCGGTGCGCCAGCCGGCGACACCCGGCGCCGAATACCAGGGGCTGGCCGGGTCGCGCGACAGGCGCATCCATTCGATTTCCACCGGCCAGGACGTGCGCCTGCGTACAGAATGTTCCAGCACCATCATTTGCTCGAGGTCGCAATCGTTGGGATCGCAGCCGGCGAAGATCCGGATCGGGGTTTGGCTCATGTCGCCATCATAGCCGTGCGCTGCGTGCGTTCGATGAACGCGGCGGCGGTTTTTGTAGAGTCCGCCGGGCCGTGCTGGCACACTGGCGCGCCGCGGCCGGGCCGCACAGCGAATGAGTACGTGGCGGATGGGTTACGGCGATGAACTGATGGCGATCGGCGACGCCTGGCGCCTGCATCAAGCCGATCCGCAACGCCGCCGCGTCGCCATCGGCGACGGGCACCGCCGCCGCATCGACTTCCCGGAACTGCTCCACGGCCTCGACTTCATCGCCGACGAGGCCGAGGCGGCCAGCGGCCGCGTGCCCTGGGTGATTTCCTACCGCGCGATCCGTCCGTACCACGATCATGCCGAGATGCGTCGCCTGTACCGGCAGCGGCACCCGCTGCGGGCGCGGCTGCGCCCGCCGGCCGACCGCCAGCTGGTCGACCGGCTCGGCTGCTACCGCTTCCGGCTCGACTACCGCGCCACGCCGGCGCCGCTGGTGCTGACCGAGGCCGAGCAGGCGGTCCATGCGCAGTGGCAGTCACGGCGCTTCCTGCTGATCGAGCCGCACAGCAAGGCGCAGGCCTCGCCGGGCAAGCGCTGGCCGTTCGAGCGCTATGTCGAGGTGGTGCGGCAGCTGGCGCCGGAGATCGAAATCCTGCAGCTCGGCGCGCCGGACAGCCCCTTGATCGACGGCCTGTCGCGGGTGCCGACGAACAGCTTCCGCGAGGTCCTGCCGTACCTGAAGGCGGCGCAGCTCTACATCGGCCCCGAAGGCGGCCTGCACCACGCGGCGGCGGCGATGGGCACGCGCGCGGTGGTGCTGTTCGGCGGCTACACGCCGCCGCAGGTGACCGGCTATGACTTCCACGTCTGCCTGACCGGCAACTCGCATGAGGCCTGCGGTGTGCAGCGCGGGGAGTGTCCGCATTGCCGGGCGGCGATGGCGGCGATCAGCGCCGACGAGGTGGTGGCCCAGGCGCGGCGCCTGCTGGCGATGGGCGGGCGGCCGTAGCGATGCGCATCGTCTTTCCGTACATCGCCCAGTTCCACCAGATTCCGCACTCGCTGCCGATCGCCATCGAGCTGGCGCGGCGGCACCCGCAGATCGCCGTGCATATCGCCCATCCGGGCGCGCGCTACCTGCAATTCATCCGCCGCCTGCTGGACGTGCATGCGCCGGGCGTGCCCTTGCAGTTCGATCAGCTGCGCCTGGACCCGCTCGACGCCTGGCGCGTGCGCCGCGGCCAGGTGCCGTGGAAGCAGCTGGTGCTGCTGCTCAACCGCAGCTATTTCCAGGGCTTCGACGCGGTGGCGACGCCGGAGCGCACCTCGCTGTTTCTCAAGCGCATCGGCCTGCGCCGGCCGCGGCTGATCTGGACGCGGCACGGCGCCGGCGATCGCGAGGTGGGCTTTTCTGCGGATATCCACGAGTTCGATTTCGTGCTGATGGCCGGGCGTCGCATCGAGCGGCGGCTGCTGGAGCAAGGGCTGATCCGCGCCGGCGACTATGCGGTCGGCATCTACGCCAAGTTCGACTGGCTGCAGGCCGATACGCCGGCACCACCGCTGTTCGACAACGCGCGGCCGACGGTGCTCTACAACCCGCATTTTCGTCCCGGCCTGTCGTCGTGGCCCCGGTTCGGCATGCAGGTGCTCGAACAGTTCGCCGCCAGCCAGCGCTACAACCTGATCTTCGCGCCGCATGTGCGCCTGTTCGATCCGCCACGGCCGGCCGACTATGCGCCGTTCCGGCGCTTCGAGGGTCTGCCGCATCTGCGCATCGATCTGGGCAGCGAGCGCAGCATCGACATGAGCTACACACGCGCCGCGGACCTGTACCTGGGTGACGTCAGCAGCCAGGTGTCCGAGTTCGTGTTCCGGCCGCGGCCCTGCCTGTTCCTCAACGCGCATGGCGTGGCCTGGCAGGGCGATGCGAACTACGGTTTCTGGCAACTCGGACCGGTCAGCGCCACGGCGGATGCGATCGAGCAGCAGGTCGATGCGGCCTTCGCCAGCCGTGCCGATTATCTCGACGCGCAGCGCCGCTACGTCGACGAGACTTTCGAGCTGGAGGCCGGCAGCCGCTCGGCGGCGCGCGGCGCGGATGCGATCGCAGCGCTGCTGCAGCGACCGCGCTGAAACAGCGTTCTAGGGCCTGTTAACACTATGGCCGCCGCTGTGACGGAGACCCCAGTGGAATTGA
>CBINNP010000009.1:0-31701 GCA_966252075.1 uncultured Solimonas sp. | reverse complement strand
CGCGCGACAGGCCGGCATCTTCCATCATGCCCTTGAGCGTCTCCTGATCCGGATGCATGCGGATCGACTCGGCGAGGTAGCGATAGGAGTCGGCATCACCGGCCACCAGCTTGCCCATCAGCGGCAGCAGGCGGAACGAGTATTCGTCGTAGGCCTTGCCGAGCAGCGGCGACTGCGGCTTGGAGAACTCGACGACCAGCAGGCGACCGCCGGGCTTGAGGCAGCGCGTCATCGAACGCAGCGCCGCGTCCTTGTCGGTGACGTTGCGCAGGCCGAAGGCGATGGTGATGCAATCGAAGCTGCCCTCGGCGAACGGCAGCTTCTCGGCATTGGCCTGCACCGCGGGCACGTTGACGATGCCGCGGTCGATCAGGCGCTTGCGGCCTTCGCCGAGCATCGCCGCGTTGATGTCGGACAGGATCACCTGGCCCCTGGGCCCGGCCGCCTTGGCGAACTCACGCGTCAGGTCACCGGTGCCGCCGGCGACGTCGAGCACACGCTCGCCCGGCCGCACGGCGGCGAGATCGATCGCGAAACGCTTCCAGACGCGATGGATGCCGAACGACATGAGGTCGTTCATCAGGTCGTACTTGTGGGCCACCGAGGTGAACACGCCGGCGACCCGCGCGCGTTTTTCACCGACCGGCACCTGCTCGTAACCGAAGTGCGTGTAGGCCGACTCCGGAGTCGGCACCGCGCCTTTTTGCTTGTTGTCGGAGGTCATGGTAAATGCATCGGATCGAGTGCCATTGTAACGGCATCGGCCGCAGCAGACGGCGCTCGATGGCAGTTCCCGTGGAACCCAACGAGCCAAGACGGCCAAGCGATGCAAATGCCCGGAGTGCGTCATCCGCTGAACCTGCGCCTGGGGCGCAGGAGTTTGGGCTGATGCGTTCCGGCGCCGCGCAGGATCGCACGACGATCCCCTGGCAAGAGGCGCTCGACTCCCAGGATCAGGGCCTGTGGGACTGGGACCTGGCCGGCGGCCGCATCTGGTTTTCGCCGCGCTATCTCGCCTCGCTGGGCTACGCTGCGATCAGCAGCCAGACGCAGTGGCGCGAGCAGTTGCATGCGGACGATCGCAACAAGGCCGACAGCGCCTTGCAACGACACCTGCGGGGCGAACTCGCCGAGTTCGCCAGCGCACATCGCGTCCGCGCCGCCGACGGCGGCTATCGCTGGGTAGCGATGCGCGGTCGCGTGTTTGCCCGCGCCGCCGACGGCAGCCCCGCGCGCATGCTCGGCACGCAGCACGACATCCATCATCACATGCTCGCGCAGCTGGCCTTGCGCAACAGCGAGGCGCGTTTCCGCCAGCTGTTCGAGGACGCGCCGATCGGCATGTCGCTGACCTCGACACAGTGGCAATGGCTGGACGTCAATCACGCCTTCTGCCAACTGCTCGGCTACGACAAGGACGAGCTGTTGCGCCTGCAGCCCGGCGCGCTGACGCATCCGGACGACATCGCCGGCGATCACCGCGTCATTGCCCAGCTGGTGGGCGGCAGCCACCGCAGCGCGCGCCGCTTCAAGCGCTATCGGCACCGCAACGGCGAGCTGATCGATGCCCAGCTCGACACCACGCTGATCCGCGACGAGCATGGCCATCCGCAGTACTTCGTCACGCTGGTGCAGGACATGCGCGAGCGCCGCCGCCACGAGGAGGCACTGAAGGCCGAGAAGGCGCTGGCGCAGGTCACGCTGGCGGCAATCAGCGACGGCGTGCTGCGCAGCGACCATTTGGGCCGCATCAGCTTCTGCAACGAAGCGGCAGCGGCGATGCTCGGCTATGCCGGCGAGGCCGACAGCCTGCTCGGCCAGCCGTTCGCCACCGTCGTCCGCCTGCACCGCGAGCACGGCAGCGCTGCGTTGGTGGATCCCAGCCTGGCGCCGGCCGGCGAGTCGCTGCCGTTCCTGCCGCCGCTGCTGTACCTGCGCGCCCGGCGCGGCGAGCTGCGGCCGATCGAGATCACGCGCAACAGCTTGCGCGATCACGGTAACGAACTGGGTTGCGTGTTCGTGCTGCATGATCTGTCGCGCATCCGCCGGCTATCGGAGCAGCTGATCCATCAGGCCAGCCACGACCTGCTCACCGATCTGCCGAACCGCCGCGAGTTCCAGGCCGAGCTGGCGCACCGGCTCAGCACCGCACGGCTCGCCGATGAGCAGCACGCGCTGCTGTATCTGGATCTCGACCAGTTCAAGTTGATCAACGAGATTGCCGGTCATGCGGCCGGCGACCGCATGATCTACGAGATCGCGCTGCAGCTGCGGCGAGCACTGCCCGCCACGGCGATGCTGGCGCGGATGGGCGGCGACGAGTTCGCGATCCTGCTGCCCTACGCCGACGCCGCGGCGGCGCGCGAACTGGCCGACAACCTCACGCAGCTGATTGGCGACTACCGCTTCGAGCATGACGCCCGCGTCTATACCGTCGGCGTGAGCATCGGCATCAGCATGATCGACGCCGGCGTGCGCGATGCCCACGCCGTGCTCGCGCAGGCCGACAGCGCCTGCTACATCGCCAAGCGCCAGGGCGGCGGCCGCCTGCAGCTCTACCACGCCAGCGACGAGGTCGTGCGCCAGGCGCATCGAGACAGTGACTGGGCCTCACGGATCCAGCAGGCGCTCGATACCGGCCAGCTGCAGCTGCATGCGCAGCAGATCCACGCCCTGGCCGGCCGGCTGACGCCGAACTACGAGGTGTTGATCCGCATCGTCGACGAGCAGGGCCAGCTGCAGCTGCCGGGCGCCTTTCTTTCCGCCGCCGAGCGCTACGGCCTGTCCGGCCGCGTCGATCGCTGGGTGGTGCAGCAGACGCTGCAGCGCGTCGCCGACTACGCCAGCCGCCACGCGCTGCTGCCCTTCGGTTATCTGTCGATCAATCTGACCGGACATAGCGTTTCCGACGCCGCCTTCGCCGACTTCGTCCTCGATACGCTGGCCAGCTACCGCATTCCGCCGCAACTGCTGCGCTTCGAGATCACCGAGAGCGCGGCATTGCTCGGCTTCGGCACCGCGCAAAAGTTCGTGGCGCGGCTGCGCGAGCTGGGCTGCCGCGTCATGCTCGACGACTTCGGCAGCGGCTTCACCTCATTTGAATATCTGCGGCGGATGACGGTCGACGGCCTGAAGATCGACCAGGGCTACACGCAGAACCTCGGCAGCGATCGCCTCAACCAGACCATCGTCGAGGCGATCTGCCGGATCGGCCGCGCCTTGCAACTGGAGATCGTCGCCGAAGGCGTCGAGGACACGGCCAGCCTCGACCTGCTGCGTCAGCTCGGCGTCGACTTCGTGCAGGGGCACCTGTTCCACACCTCGGTGCCGTTGAGCGAGCTGCTGCCGTCGTAGGGCCTCTTGACGCTATGGCCGCCGCTGTGACGCCCCGGCAGAACTGACCGGGACGCAGCGCAAGCAAGGACGGGCGCGGGGGTAGCGGACGCACGCAAACCAGTCACGACGCAGCCATGCATCAGAACGGCCCCGCCCCTGCGGGGTGCCGCGGCGGCCACGGCGTCAGCCTGGCGGCTTGTTCAGCCCTTGCCCGGCACGTGCTGCCGTACCAGCGCCGCCAGCTTGACCACGTCACGGTCGCGCGACATGCCGACCTCGTCGAGCCGTTGCAGGTAGCGCTGCCAGTTGCGCTGCTGATCGCGAATCAGCTCGTCGAACACATCCCATGAGTACAGGCCGCTGTCATGGCCGTCGTCGAACACCAGCCGCACGGCGTAGTTGCCGACCGGCTCGATGCGCGCGATACCGACGGCGCGCTTGCCGCCGATCAGCATCGGCTCCGGCAGACCGTGGCCGCGCAGCTCGGCGCTCGGCGAGAACACCCGCAAGTACTCACAAGGCAAGTCGGCGCGGCGGCCGTCAGCCCAGCCAAGCTCCAGCACGCGCGTCTTGCGGTGCAGGCGGATCAGGCTGGGCGCGGCGGCGACCGTCATCGGGATCCCTCAAAGGCCCATCAAAGAATGTAGCGGCTCAGGTCTTCGTCGGCGGCCAGCTTGCCGAGCTTGCCCTCGACGAAGGCGGCGTCGATCTGCAGCGTGGTGCCGGCACGTTCCGGCGCGTCGAAGCCGATGTCTTCCATCAATCGCTCCATCACCGTGTGCAGGCGACGGGCGCCGATGTTCTCGGTGCTCTCGTTGACCTGCCAGGCGATCTCGGCGATGCGCTTGAGGCCATCGGCGGTGAACTCGATGCTGACCCCCTCGGTGCCCATCAGCGCCCTGTACTGCTCGGTCAGCGAATAATTGGGCTCGGTGAGAATGCTGAGGAAATCCTCGGCCTTCAGCGCATCGAGCTCGACGCGGATCGGCAGGCGGCCCTGCAGCTCCGGCACCAGATCGGAAGGTTTGGCCAGGTGGAAGGCGCCGGAGGCGATGAACAGCACGTGGTCGGTCTTCACCGAGCCGTACTTGGTGCTGACGGTGCTGCCTTCGATCAGCGGCAGCAGATCGCGCTGCACACCCTCGCGCGAGACGTCGGCACCGGCGTACTCGCCGCGCTTGCAGATCTTGTCGATCTCGTCGAGGAAGACGATGCCATTCTCCTCGGCGTTGTGGATCGCCTCGGTCTTGATGGCTTCTTCATCGACCAGCTTGGCCGCCTCTTCGTCGGTCAGCTGCTTGAAGGCGTCCTTGATCTTCATCTTGCGCGGCTTGGACGCGTTGGGACCCAGATTGGCGAACATCGCCTGCAGCTGCTGCGTCATCTCTTCCATGCCCGGCGGCCCCATTAGCTGCAGGTTGCCGGCCGGCACGGCGATCTTCAGTTCGATCTCCTTGTCGTCGAGCTTGCCCTCGCGCAGCTGCTTGCGAAACACCTGGCGCGCGGCGCCGTTCTCGCTGCTGCGCTGCGGGCTGGGCTCGCCGAAATCCTTGGGCGGCGGCAGCAGCAGATCGAGGATGCGCTCCTCGGCCGCGGTCTCGGCGCGGTCGCGCATCTTCTTCATCGCCTGTTCGCGGGTCATTTTCACTGCCACGTCGACCAGATCACGGACGATGGTGTCGACGTCCTTGCCGACATAGCCCACCTCGGTGAACTTGGTTGCCTCCACCTTCACGAACGGTGCATTGGCGAGCTTGGCCAGACGCCGCGCGATCTCGGTCTTGCCGACGCCGGTGGGTCCGATCATCAGGATGTTCTTCGGGTGGATCTCGCCGCGCATCGCGCCGTCGATCTGCGCGCGGCGCCAGCGATTGCGCAGCGCGATCGCCACCGCACGCTTGGCTTTGCTCTGGCCGACGATGTGGCGGTCGAGTTCCTGGACGATTTCGCGCGGGGTCATCATCTGCGCGGACGATGCGCCGGCGGTTGGACTGCCCTGGGGGCTGCCCTGGGGGCCGGACTGCGGAAGGCTGTTGTCGTTCATGGGCGTGCGCACGTCATCAGGCATCGAGCGTCTCGATCGTGAGATGGTGATTGGTGTAGATGCAGATATCCGCAGCGATGTGCAGCGACTGCTCGACGATCTCGCTCGCCGACAGCTCGGTGGCGCCGACCAGCGCGCGCGCCGCTGCAGTCGCGAAGCTGCCGCCGGAACCGATCGCCATCACACCATGCGGCTCGGGCTCCATGACGTCGCCGTTGCCGGAGATCATCAGCGTCGCGGTCTTGTCGGCAACGATCAGCAGCGCTTCGAGCCGGCGCAGGTAGCGATCGGTGCGCCAGTCCTTGGCCATCTCCACTGCGGCGCGGACGAGCTGGCCGCCATGCTTCTCCAGTTTGCCCTCGAAGCGCTCGAACAGTGTGAACGCATCGGCGGTGCCGCCGGCAAAGCCGGCCAGCACGGACTCGTTGTACAGGCGCCGCACCTTGCGGGCATTGCCTTTGACCATGGTGTTGCCCATCGAGACCTGGCCATCGCCACCGAGCGCGACCTGGCCGTTGCGCCGGACGCTGAGGATGGTGGTGCCATCGAACTGTTTCATGTGATCCGTCGCCGCGGCATAAGGAGGAATAAGCGCTTGGTGGGGACTGCCGCCCGCGCTTTCAAGCACCGACCGTGCCTCGTCGCCGCAAACCTGCTGCTGAACGGCGCCGCGGTGCGGGCAACAAAAAAGGGCGCCTTGCGGCGCCCTTCTGGTCACGCAAAGAAGCCTGGCTTACTGAGCAGCCGGGGCTTCGGCGGCCGGAGCTTCGGCAGCCGGAGCGGCTTCCGCGGCGGCGGCTTCGCACTTGGCCTTCGGCTCGGCGGCGCAGTCGCAAACGGCCTTCTCGCCGGTCGCGCACTGGATCGTCGCGGTCACGCCGTTGCCGCAATCCTGGGTGCAGGACTGAGCGGCAGCAGCTGCGTCGGCAGCCTGCTGTTCGGCAGCCGGCGCTTCAGCGGCCGGCGCTTCGGCCGGCGCTTCAGCCGGGGTTTCCTTCTTGCAGGCGGCGAGGGCGAGCAGTGCGGCGAGGCTCATCGCAACGATGACATTACGGTTCATGGTTCAACTCCCGGGGTAATTTTGTGGAATGGTGACGCGATCGCCGCCGCCGAAAAAATCGACAACGATTAGGCCCGGCATGATACCGGCTTTTTATTGGCAAACAAGCGTGTTTTGGGGCGAATTCATGCGCTATTCAGGCTTTTTCTAACTTCCGGCGACGGGCCGCAGGGCGGCGTAGGAATTGTCCTATCCATCGGCGCACCGCCGGGGGCGGCGACGCCGGCCGATGCGGCGGCCGGCGAGCGGCTCAGGCCCGCGCGCGGATCGCCGCGGCCAGCAGTTCCGCGGTCAACTCCAGGAACATGCGGCCCTGACGGGGCTGGAAGCGCTCCGCCTCCCGCGAGCCCAAAGCCACGAAACCCAGAGACTTTTCTTTCTCCAGCGGCACCATCGCCGCCGACAAGATCGGCTTTGCAGCCTTTGGGAACAACAGCTTGGCCCTATCCGGCGTGATCGGCCCGCACTCGATCAGCCGCGTGCGGAAGAAATTCTCGAAGGCACGCGCCAGCTTGCCATCGCCCTCGACCGGCACCACGCCGTCGATGTCGTGGCGCTTGTAGTGGCTGGTGCTGATGCCGATCAGCGACTCATCGATGTCGAAGTCCTCGCGCATGCACTTGCCCAGACCGGCGGCGACAGCGGCCAGGCTCGGCGCGCGAATCAGGGTGCGCGCCAGCCGGTGCACATGATCCTGCCGGCGCTCGTTGTCGCGCGCCGCCTCGAGCAGGCGCTCCAGCCGGTCTTCGAGGCGCTGGTTCTTGGCACGCAGCATCTCCACCTGCTTTTCGATCAGCGACACCGCCGAACCGCTGCGATGCTTGAGTTCGATGGTCTCCAGCAGATCCGGATGCCGCGCCAGGAAATCCGGGTGCGCCTTCAGATAGGCCACCAGCTCGCGCTCATTGAGCTTGACGACGCCGGCTTCCTTGGGCGCGCTCACTTCGGCCATTCCAGCTCCCCTTCAAACACGGTTTCGGCCGGTCCTGTCATCAGCACCGGCTCACCCTCGCCTGCCCATTCGATCTGCAGCTCGCCGCCGCGCACCTGCACGCGCACACGCTCACCGAGCCGGCCCCAGAGGCGGCCGACGACGACGGCCGCGCAGGCGCCGCTACCGCAGGACAGGGTTTCACCGGAACCCCGCTCATAGACACGCAGGCGTACCCAGTCACGGCCGCGGACCTGCAGGAAGCCGACATTGACGCTCTGCGGAAACGCCGGATGCTCCTGCAGCGCCCTGCCCAGTTCGTGCACCGGCGCCAGATCGACATCCGTCACCGCGATCACCGCGTGCGGATTGCCCATGCTGACGGCACCGATCTCGACCGGCTCGCCGTTGTCGAGGGTCAGGCTGTAGTGCAGCGCACGCGCCGCCGCCTTGAACGGGATCTGCTCCGGCTCCAGTCGCGGCACGCCCATGTTGACCCGGTAGCGGTTGCCCTCGACGTGCGCGAGTTCCAGCACGCTGGTCTGCGTGCGCACACGGATATTGGGCTTGTCCGACAGGCCGTGCTCATGAACGAAGCGCGCCAGCGCCCGCGAGCCGTTGCCGCATTGGCCGACCTCGCTGCCGTCGGCATTGAAGATCCGGTAATTGAAGTCGACATCCGCCGACGACGGCGCCTCCACCACCAGCACCTGGTCGCAGCCGACGCCGAAGCGGCGGTCGCTGAGCCGGTGCAGCAGGGCGGGAGTCGGCTGGAAGGCCTCGCGGGTGGCGTCGATGACAACGAAATCGTTGCCGGCGCCGTGCATCTTGGTGAAGTGCAGCTTCATGCCGATATTGTAGACGGGCGCCGCCATCGACTACGAGGCTGCCGTCGTGCAGCGGTCCGGCGATCCCGAACGCCGTCGCCGCCGGAGCGGCGGCATTTGCAGCATGGGCGACGATTCATCGCTTGCACAGACTGCGGCGCTAAGCTGCCGCCATGAGCCCGCCCGCCCCCTTCGACCCTTCCGGCCCGCCGCCGCTGTGCATCGTCATCAATGCCGGCTCGGGCCGCGGCGATCAGCAGCAGCGCATCGACACCCTCAAGCGCGTCTTCGATGACGCGGGGCGCGCGCACCGTTTCTTCATGATCGAGCGCAGCGCGCAGATCAGCGAGATCGCCCGGCAGGCGGTCGCGCAGGCCTGCGCCGACGACGGCATCGTCGTCGCCGCCGGCGGTGACGGCACGCTCAACGCGGTCGCGCAGGCCGTGCTCGGCAGCGGCCGGCCGTTCGGCGTGATCCCGCAAGGCACGTTCAACTACTTCGGCCGCGCCAACGGCATCCCTCAAGACACCGAAGCGGCGGCGCGCGCGCTGCTGCGGGCCACGCCGCAGCCGGTGCAGGTCGGCCGCGTGAACGGCCAGGTGTTCCTGGTCAACGCCAGTCTCGGCCTCTACCCGCAGCTGCTCGAAGATCGCGAGGCCTACAAGCAGCAGCTCGGCCGCAGCCGCTTCGTCGCGCTGATTTCCGGCCTGGCAACCCTGCTGCGCGAACGCCGCCAGCTGCGCCTGGACATCGAGACCGGCGGCAGGACCTACAGCCTGCGCACGCCGACCCTGTTCGTCGGCAACAACCGCCTGCAGTTCGAGCGCATCGGCCTCGACCAGCCGGCCGAGGCACTTGACCACGGCAAGCTGGCCGGCGTGGTCGTCAAGCCGATCGGCACGCTGGCGATGCTGGGCCTGGCGCTGCGCGGCGCGCTCGGCCGCCTCGGCGACGCCGAGCACCTGCAGAGCTTTGCGGTGCGCCGGCTGACGGTGCGGCCGCGCGACCACCGCCTGGTCAAGCTCGCTGCAGACGGCGAGATTCACTGGCTGCGCTCGCCGCTGGTGTTCGAGCCCTCGCCGGAACCCTTGCTGTTGATGATGCCCGCCGAGGACGACCGGGTCGCGGTGGAATAAGCCTGCGATGAGCCTGCTGCTGCAGATTTCCGATCCACATTTCGGCACCGAGCGGGCGACGGTCGCCGCGGCGCTGCAGGCGCTGGCCTGGCAGCAGCGGCCGGACGTCCTGCTGCTGTCCGGCGATATCACCCAGCGCGCGCGCCGCTCGCAGTTCGCGGCGGCCCGGCAGTTCGTCGATTCGCTGCGGATTCCGCAGCGCCTGGTGCTGCCCGGCAACCACGACATCCCGCTGTTCGATCTGCCGACGCGGCTGCTTTGTCCTTACGGCCACCACCGTCGCGCCTTCGGCGACGAACTGGAACCGGTGCTCGACACCGCGACCCTGCTCGCGATCGGCGTCAACACCACGCGGCCGCGGCGCCACAAGGACGGCGAGGTGTCAGCCGCCCAGATCGCGCGCGTCGCCGACCGCCTGCGCGGCGCCCGACGCGAGCAGCTGCGCATCGTCGTCACCCATCAGCCGGTACATGTCTACCGCGAGCAGGACGCGCACAACCTGTTGCACAACCGCGAGGCCGCCGTGCGCGCCTGGGCGGCGGCGGGCGCCGATCTCGTCCTCGGCGGCCACATCCACCTGCCCTACGTGCGGCCGCTGCGCGAGCACTATGCCGACCTGCATCGCGAGCTGTGGTGCGTGCAGGCCGGCACGGCGCTGTCGTCGCGCACCCGCTGGGAGGCGCCGAACTCGGTCAACCTGATCCGTCACCGCGGCGGCGAGTGTCGCGTCGAGCGCTGGGACTATCGCGACGGTGCCGGCTTCGAGGCGCATAGCGAAAGCCTGATCCTGCTCGACCGCCCGGCGGCCTGAGGCCATGCATACACTCGCCGTCTTCGTCGCCGACCATCCGCTGATCTGCTTCGCACTGCTCACCTTGGGCTTGCTGGCGTTCGCCGGCCTGCTCTGGGCGATGGTCGAGCGCCTGCGTCACCCGCTGTGGCAATGGACGGCGACCGGCTGGCAACGCTACGGCGCGCCGCGCCTGCCATGGCTGCGCGTGCCGGCACGCCTGCGCGGCTCGCACCTGCTGCTCGACCTGCTCGCCGGCTTCGCCGTGGTCGCGGCGAGCCTGTCGGCCTTTCTGGTCGTGGCCGACGAGATCGCGCTCGACGAGGATCTCGGCCGCTTCGACGATCACCTCGCCTCGGCGCTGCGCGAGCGCCTGCAGCCGCGCACGCTGCAGATCTTCGCCGCCGTCACGCATCTGGGCGACTTCATCTGGCTCAGCGCGCTGTGCCTGGCCGTCACCGTGCTGCTGCTGTGGCGCCGCCGCTACCTGCTGGCACTCGGCTGGTTTGCCGGGCTGGCCGGCAACGGCCTGCTCAACCGGCTGCTCAAGGCCTTGTTCGAGCGTAGCCGGCCGCTGCACGAGCACGGCTACGGCCTCGTGCACGGCTGGAGCTTTCCGAGCGGCCACGCCTCCGGCGCGCTAGTCGCCTACGGCATGCTGGCCTATCTGCTGATCCTCTTCACGCCTCGCGCCTGGCATCTGCCGATCACGCTGTTGACGATCGCCGTGGTGCTGCTCGTCGGCTACAGCCGCATCGTCCTGCAGGTGCACTACTTCAGCGACGTGCTCGCCGGATTCCTCTGCGCCGGCGCCTGGCTGATCGCCAGCATCGCCGCGATCGAGCTGGCGCGCGCGCCGCTCAGCCCTCGCTGAGGCGCCGCTCCAGTTCGTCCAGCGCCTCGCCGGCGTAGATCGACAGGCGCTGCATGCTCGGCAGGGCATCGCGGCAGCCGGTGAAGCCGATATTGAACCGGTCGCCATAGGAGACGGCGGTGATGTTGAGCGCCTGACCATGCGCCAGCAGCGACACCGGGTAGATCTGCTCCATGCGCGCGCCGTTGAAGTACAGCGGCCGATCCGGGCCCGGCACATTGGAAATCGTCAGATTGAACATCGGCCGCAGATGACCGCCGAGCCCGCTCAGCAGCTGCGCCATGAACGGCGCCATGAACAGTGCGGTGTAGGGCTCGATGTCGCGCTTGGACAGTTGCTGAAGGTGCTGCTTGGCGCGTTGCGCCGAATCGTGGATCGCGCGCAGCCGCGTCAGCGGATCGGCGAACTGCGTGCCGAGGCTGGCGATGATGAAGCTGATGGCGTTGCCGGCGCGCTCGTCGTCGGCCGGCCGCACCGACACCGGCACGCCGGCGGTCAGCGCCTGCTGCGGCAGCGCGCGGATTTCCTTGAGATAGCGGCGCAGCGCCGACGCGCAGAGTTCGAGAAACACGTCATTGATGGTGACGCCGGCCTGCTGGGCGACGCGGCGCAGGCGCGGCAGGGCGTAGTGCTGGGTGGCGAAGCGACGCTGGCCGGAAATCTTGCCGTTGAGCACCGACATCGGTCCGCTGAACGGCAAGGCCCAGTCGGCGTGCCGCGGATGCAGGGCCTCGCGGGCCAGCTCGCCGAGTGCCCTGGATACGCCGGGCACGGTGCGCAGCTGGGCGCGGAGCAGAGCCTGCACAGCCTCGGCCGGCGCCACGGCCGCGCGCGTGCCGCGCGACGCATCGGCAAAACCCACCGACCACGGCGCTGCGGCCGTGCGTGCCTTCGGGTCGGCCGACAGCGTGCGTGCCAGCAGGCGCATGCCGCCGATGCCGTCGATCAGCGAGTGGTGCACCTTCATGTAGATCGCGAAGCGGCGCTCGGCCAGGCCCTCGATCAGGTGGCATTCCCACAGCGGCCGCGCGAAATCCATCGGGTGCGAATGCAGCCGCGAGATCAGCATGCCCAGCTCGCGTTCGCCGCCCGGCTGCGGCAGCGCCGAGTGCCGGAAGTGGTACTCCAGATCGATGTCGCGCGTCTCTTCCCAGACCGGCAGCAGGTAGCGCAGCCGCGGCGACTTCAGCCGCAGATTGAATGGCTCGGCAAACTGCCGCGCGCTGCGGAACTGCTCGACCAGCCTGGCCAGAAACGCCGGGCCGGCCTTGGCCGGCAGCGAGAAGATCGCCAGACAGCCGACCTGCATCGGCGTCTCGCGAGTGTCGACATAGAGCCAGGCGGCGTCGAGCGGCTTGATCGGTTTCATGTGCGGGAGTAGGCCGTTCCACGGCTCTGTTTGCGCGAGCAGTGTAGGCACGCCGCTGCGCCGCCAACACACCGGCGCGGCCCGGCGCGGCTGTCGCCAAAGCCAATCGGGACGGCCGCCGGCGCGGCCTATACTCGGCCAATAGAACGGGCGTTCAATTCAGCCTGTCCCCGTTGGAGCCGCATGATGAACACCGTCGTTTCCTATCTGCCCGGCACGCCGGCATCCACGGGCGATAGCGAGATCGCCCGCGTCTTCGCCGCCCAGCAGGCCACTGCCCTGCGCTGGCGCAGTTCCACTGCCGACGAACGCCGTGCACGGATCCGCCGCCTGCTCGACGCCGTGCTTGCCAACCGCGCGGCCTTCTACGAAGCCGGCGCACGTGACTTCAACAAACCGCCGGCGGAGGTCGACAGCACCGAACTGCTGCCGGTGATCGCCGAGGCGCGCCATGCGCTGCGCGCGCTCAAGGGCTGGATGAAGCCGCAGCGCGTTTGGCCGTCGCGGATCACGCTGGGCACGCAGAGCTGGATCCGCCACGAACCGCGCGGCCGCTGCCTGATCATCTCGCCGTGGAACTACCCGGTGAACCTGACGTTCGGCCCGCTGGTGTCCTGCCTGGCCGCCGGCAACACGGCGATCCTCAAGCCCTCGGAGATGACGCCGCATCTGTCGGCACTGATGACGCGCATCGTCCGCGAGATCTTCCCCAGCGACGAGGTGGCGATCTTCGAAGGCGATGCCGCGGTCTCCACCGCGCTGCTGGCATTGCCGTTCGACCACATCTTCTTCACCGGCTCGCCGGCGGTCGGCAAGCTGGTGATGGCGGCGGCCGCGCAGCACCTGAGCAGCGTCACACTGGAACTCGGCGGCAAGTCGCCGACGATCGTCGACGAGACCGCCGACCTCAAGGCCGCCGCGCGGGCCATCGTCTGGGGCAAGTACACCAACAACGGCCAGACCTGCATCGCGCCGGACTACATCCTCGTCCACGAGTCGGTGCGCGAGGCTTTCGTCGAAGCCTGTCGCGAAGTCATCGGCGAGGCCTACGGCGACAGCGCCGACGCGCAGAAGCGCAGCGGCCAGCTGGCGCGCATCGTCAATGCGCGGCACACGCAGCGCCTGCAAGGCCTGCTCGACGACGCCCGCCGGCGCGGCGCACGCGTGCTGGTGGGCGGCGAATCCAGCACCGATGAATGTTTCATCCAGCCGACGCTGCTGGACCGGATTCCGGCCGATGCACGCATCCAGACCGAAGAAATCTTCGGCCCGCTGCTGCCGATCATCGGCTACGCCGATCTCGACGCGGCCATCGCGCAGATCAATGCGCAGCCCAAGCCGCTGGCGCTGTACATCTGGAGTCGCCGGCAGGCGCACATCGACCGCGTGTTGCAGCAGACCAGCGCCGGTGGCACCTGCATCAATCAGGTGGTGCTGCATTACGCGCAGGGCAACCTGCCGTTCGGCGGCGTCAACAACTCCGGCATCGGCAATGCGCATGGCGAGTTCGGCTTTCGCGCGTTCTCGCATCAGCGGGCGGTGTTGCGGGGGCGGGTCAACACGGTGCGGCTGCTGTATCCGCCGTATACGAAGCTGACGCAGCGGTTGCTGGCGTTGTTGATGCGGTTCAGTTGAGACCTGCGCTTCGGGTTAGTTACAACGCGCCTTCTTTATCTGTTTTGCGTAGCTTGCCTTTCGCCTTGTGAGGCGACCTACTTTTATTTGCTTGTGCAAAGAAAAGGAGGCAAAAGAAAGCACACCCCTGGCTTCTGCGCCGCTGCTGCGCAGCGGTTCCCTGCGGTGCTCGCGGCGTCGGCCGTCGCTGAAACTCGCGGCTGCGCCGCTCAGACAGTCAGCGCCGGACAGCCCCGACGCCGCTGTGCGCCTCGGCGCAGCGCAAAGGGGGCCCCAACGTCAAAAGCTGCCCCTCATCCGCCCTGCGGGCACCTTCTCCCCGCGGGCGGGGAGAAGGACAAGACGCCCCTCTCCCGCTTGCGGGAGAGGGGCTGGGGGTGAGGGTTGCTGTTGCCGTTGCTTTTGACTCCGGGGCCCCTATGGCAGCGCCGGTCGCGGCGCCGCGCGCAGGGGGGAGCGGCCAGGACGGCCGCGAAAGGGGCTTATGGGACAGGGATGTCCCATAAGCCCCGGCCCCGAGCACGGCGCTGCGTCCGGGCACCGCCGTCCAAAGGACGGCGGCGCGGACATCGGGGCGTGCTTTCTTTTGCTTCCTTTTCTTTGCACGAGCAAAGAAAAGGAAGTCGCCCCGCAAGGGCGAAAGACGACCCATCAACAAGAAACCAAAGCGCCTTGTAACCCCCAGCCAGCTTCAGCTTGGAAACAGTCTCCCCGGCCGCATAATGCAAGCAGAGGAGACGCACCCCATGAGCAAGCCTGCGGAGTCCCATCCGGCAGAACGGCTGCGCGTGCTGACACTGAACATCCAGGTCGGCCTGCAGACTGCACACTACGGCCATTACCTCACCGGCGCCTGGCGCCACGTGCTGCCGTCGCGCGGTGTGCGTGCCAATCTCGACCGCATCGCCGAACTCGCCTCGCGCTTCGACCTCGTCGCCTTGCAGGAGGCCGACGCCGGCAGCCTGCGCACCGGCCAGCTCAATCAGGTGGAGTATCTCGCCGACAAGGCCGGCTTCAAGCACTGGCACGTCGCCGTCAACCGCAACCTCGGCCCGTTTGCGCAGCATTGTCTGGGCTTCCTGTCGCGCCAGCCGCTGCTCGATCCGCAGCACTTCCCGCTACCCGGCCGCGTGCCCGGCCGCGGCGCGCTGAGCGCGCTGCTGGCCCTGCCCGGCCATGATCCCCTGCAAGTCCTCGTCACCCACCTGGCGCTGAACCGCAACTGGCGGCGCAAGCAGCTCGAATACCTGGCGGCGCTCAAGCACGGCGACCGCGAGGCGATCCTGCTGGGCGATCTCAATTGCGAGGCCGAGGAGCTGGCGGCGTGCGCGCCGCTAGCCGGCATCGGCCTTCATCCGATCGTCGGCGCGCCGACCTTTCCGAGCTGGAAGCCGCAGCGACGCCTCGATCATGTGCTGGCGACGCCGGGGCTGCAGGTCGCGCATTCGCACGTGGTGCCGACGCCGCTGTCGGATCACCTGGCGGTCGCCGCCGAGCTGCATCTGCCCAAGCCGCCGGCGAAGCGCCGATGAAGCACCTGCAGGCGCTGCTCGAACAGCGCGTGGCCGGCATCGAGCTGTCGGCGATCCTGCTCGGGCTGTGGTTCCTGATCGCCGTGGCCACGGCCGGCCACGCGCTGCTGACGCGCCGCGACGCGCGCGCCGCCTGGGGCTGGATCGCGGTCTGCTGGCTGTTTCCGTTTGCCGGCCCCGGCCTCTACCTGCTGTTCGGCGTCAACCGCCTGCGTACGCGGGCACGGCGCTTCGTCGTCGACCGTCGCGGCCACGGCATCGGCCCGGCGCACGCCAGCGACGTGCGCAATGCCGTGCCCAGCCATCCGCCGGTGCCCGGCTGGCTCGACGAGGTGGCGCGTACCGCCGATGTGATGACACGCCGGCCGCTGCTCGGCGGCAACCGCCTGCAGGCCCTGCACAGCGGCGACGAAACCTATCCGCGCATGCTCGAAGCGATCGCGCACGCCAGCGAGTCGGTGTGGCTGGCCAGCTATATCTTCGACCGCGACGAGGTCGGCCGGCAGTTTGCCGATGCATTGGCTGCGGCTCAGGAACGCGGCGTACAGGTGCGCGTGCTGATCGACGGTGCCGGCGAGTGGTACTCGATGCCGCGGATCGGCGGTCTGCTGCGCAAGCGCGGCATCCGCGTCGCCCGCTTCAATCCGCTGCGGCTGATGCCACCGTCGCTGCATCTGAACCTGCGCAGCCATCGCAAGCTGCTGCTCGTCGATGGCGCGATCGGCTTCACCGGCGGCATCAACCTCAGCGCGCGGCATCTGGTGGCACGGCCGCGCAAGCGCAGGCCGGCGATCGACCTGCACTTCGAGCTACACGGCCCGGTGGTGGCGCAGATGGCGGAGATCTTCGCCGAGGACTGGGCCTTCGCCGACGGCGAGCGGCTGCAGGTTCCGGCGGCCATCCCGGCGCAGGGCGAAGCGACCGCCATCAGCCGCGTCATCATCGACGGGCCCAACGAGGATCTCGACCAGCTCGACTTCGTGCTGCACGCGGCAATCTCGGCCGCCAAGCGCGACATCCAGATCATGACGCCGTACTTCCTGCCGTCGGCCGAGCTGATCGCCGCGCTGCAGGGCGCGGCGCTGCGCGGCGTGCGCACGCAGGTGCTGCTGCCGCTGCACAACAACCTGCCGTACGTCGACTGGGCGATGCGCGCGCAACTGCACGTGCTGCTGGAACGCGGCGTGCGCGTGCGCTTCCAGCCCGGCCCCTTCAGCCACGCCAAGCTGTTTGTCGTCGACGAGGCCTATCTGCAGATCGGCAGCGCCAACTGGGATCCGCGCAGCCTGCTGCTGAACTTCGAACTCAATGTCGAGAACTACGACCCGCCGTTCGCGCGGCAGATGTCGGCGCACTTCAGCGCGCTGTGGGAGCGCGCGCAGGAGCTGACACTGGAGCAGACCCGCCAGCGCTCGCTGCCGGTGCGGCTGCGCGATTCGCTGTGCTGGCTGTTTTCGCCCTATCTGTAAACGCGCTGTCACGCGCGCCTAGAATGCGCGCTTTGTTGCCGCGACTTGCTCATGCGCATTCCCTTTCTCGACGGCTTCCTGCTGTCGATGCTGATCGCGATCGGCATCGCGCTGCTGGCGCCGCAGCTCGGCGTCAGCGGCGGCGCGCTGCATCTGGACACCGTCACCGCGATCGGCGTGTCGCTGGTGTTCCTGCTCAGCGGCGCCGGCCTGGCACCGGACAAGCTGCGCGCCGGCGCCAGCAACTGGCGCCTGCATCTGTTCGTGCAGCTGTCGACTTTCGTGCTGTTCCCGCTGATCGGCATCGCCGTCGCCGGCGCGCTGGACGGCCTGCTGCCGCGCGAGCTGCTGATCGGCTTCTTCTACCTCTGCGCGCTGCCGTCGACGGTGTCGTCGTCGATCGCGATGACCGCGCTGGGCCGCGGCAATGTCGCCGGCGCGGTATTCAATGCCACGCTGTCGAGCCTGATCGGCATCGTGCTGACGCCGCTGCTGATCAGCATCTACCTGCAGGCGGCGAGTCAGGGCCTGCCGCTGTCGGAGCAGCTGCTCAAGATCGGCCAGCAGCTGCTGCTGCCGTTCATCGCCGGCCAGCTGCTGCGGCCGTGGATCGGCGACTGGCTGGCCCGGCACAAGGCGGCGGCGGGCAAACTCGACCGCGCGGTGATCGTGCTGATCGTCTTCAACTCGTTCTGCGATGCGACCGCCGCCGGCGTCTGGACGCGCCACGGCGCGGGACCGCTGCTGAGCACGGCCTTGCTGACCGGCGCCCTGCTGGCGCTCGTGCTGCTGCTGACCCGGCTCGTCGCGCGGCGCCTGCGCTTTGCCGTCGAGGACGAGATCGCCGCGGTGTTCTGCGGCTCCAAGAAGAGCCTGGCGGTCGGCGCGCCGATGGCGATCCTGATCTTCGGCGCGGCCGCCGGCGACGGCACGCTTGGCCTGATCATGCTGCCGATCATGGTCTACCACCAGCTGCAGCTGATCGTCTGCTCGGTGATGGCGCGGCGCTACGCGCTACGCGCATAGCGCCGCGTCGGGCACGGCTTACTCCTTGCCGGAGATGCGCACCAGCGTGCGCCCGGTGACGCGGCTGGCGACGAGGTCCTCGCAGGCGGCCGGCAGCTCGTCGAGCGTGATTTCGCGCGTCACCAGCTTGTCGAGCGCGCGCGGCTTCCAGCTCGTGCCGAGCTTCTGCCAGATGTCCTCGCGCCAGGCGCGCGGCACTTCCACCGAGTGGATGCCGAGCAGCGACACGCCGCGCAGGATGTACGGCATCACCGTGCCGTGCAGCTCATGCGACTGGGCCAGGCCGATGCTGCCGATGTTGCCCCAGAACTTGGTCGTGCGCGTCAGCCAGGCCAGGGTCTCGCCGCCGAGATTGTCGACGGCGCCGCCCCAGATCGCGGTCTCCAGCGGCTTGCTGCCCATCTGCAGTTGCTGGCGCGACACCACTTCGTCGGCGCCGAGCATCTTCAGATAGTCGTCGGCGACGCCGGCCTTGCCGGTGATCGCATGCACGGTGAAGCCGGCGGCCTTGAACAGCTGGATCGCCACCGAGCCGACGCCGCCGGTCGGGCCGGTGATGGCGATCGGGCCCATCTCCGGCGCCTGATGGTTTTCGAGCATGCGGCGCAGCGCCATCGCCGCGGTGAAGCCGGCGGTGCCGAGCGCCATCGTCTCGCGCAGCGTCAGGCCTTCCGGCTTGCGCACGAGGATGTCGGCCGGCACGCGCGCCACCTCGGAGAAGCCGCCGTCGCGGATCTCGCCGATGTTGTCGCCGGTGACCAGCACCGCATCACCAAGCTTGTAGCGCGGATCGCTGCTGGACTCGACGTGGCCGGCGAAGTCGATGCCGGGCACCTTGGGATACGACTTGAGGATGCGGCCCTTGCCGGTGACGGCCAGCGCGTCCTTGTAGTTGATGCCGGTCCAGGCGACGCGGACCACCACCTCGCCGGCGTCCAGATCGTCGACCGTCAGGTTCTCGAAACGGGCCTCGGTACGGTTCTTCTCGGGTGCGTGCACGCGCAGGGCGCGGAAGCTGCTCATCAGATTCTCTCCAGCAGATCAATGACGCCGCGCTTCCCGGCAGGACCGGGAACGCAGGAAAATAGGCCGGACATTCTGCCAAACACGCTCCCTGCCCGCCCCACCCGCCATGACCCCACCCGATCTGCCGCCCAATCTCACCGTGAATCCGCCGCCCGCCAGGCAGTACACGCGCCACCCGCCGCTGGAGCTGGACCAGCTCGACCCCGAGCCCACGGTGCAGTTACAGCGCTGGCTCGACGAAGCCACCGCGCTGCCGATGTTCGAACCGACGGCGATGACGCTGGCCACCGTCGACGCACAGGGCCGGCCGTCGGCGCGCATCGTCCTGTTCAAGGGCTTTCACGAGCACGGCCTGAGCTTCTACACCAACTACGAGAGCCGCAAAGGCCAGGAGATGGCGGCCAATCCGCAGGTTTCGCTGGTGTTCTGGTGGGACCGGCTGGAGCGCTCCGTGCGCATCGAAGGTCGCGTCGCCAGGCTCAGCCACGCGCATTCGGAAGCCTACTTCCATACGCGCCCGCACCGCTCGCAGGTCGGCGCGCTGACCTCGCAGCAGAGCCGCGTGCTGGCCTCGCGCGCCGAGCTGGACCAGCGCTACGCCGACAATCTTGCCCACTACGACGGCAAGACCGTGCCGCTGCCGGACTATTGGGGCGGTTATCTGGTGACGCCGGACTGCTACGAGTTCTGGCAGGGCGCACACGGTCGCCTGCATGACCGCTTCCGTTACCGGGGCGGCCACGGCAACTGGACGATCGACCGCCTGGAGCCATAACAACACCAGCCGCCTGCGGCGGCTGTCCCCCGCCCCTCTCCCGCCTCGCGGGAGAGGGGGAACCATCGGCGAGCCGATGGTGGGGTGAGGGCCGCCACGCGCGGGCGCGCGCCTCCTGCTCCCGCGGCGCGAGACCAGGAAAAAACGGGAAGCGCTCAGGCGCGCGGCGAGTCGAACAGCGCCGGGCCGGTCGCCATCGCCGGATCGCTGAAGCTGTCCACACCGGCTTCGACGCGGCCGGCGTGGCGCTCGCTCCAGTCGCTGCCGTCGAGGCTGAAGCTGAAGTCGTACCAGTGCGCGCTGCGCCGCAGCGACCAGCGCCGGCTGTACGGTGCGCCCGGCTTCAGGCGGATCTTCAGCGGCGCCTCGCCATAGGCGTTGTCAGCGATCTGCAGCAGGCGCGGCGCCTCGCCGTCGACAGCGTCGACATCGAGGCCCAGCGAACCGTCGCCGGCATGGCGCAGGCGGATCGCCGGCACCGGCGCCAGCGCATCGGCGCGGCCCTTGAAATGCCGCACGAAACCGTTGACGCCGTGTACCCAGAGATCGAAGGCGCCGTCGACAGCGGTCCAGCGATCGGCCAGGGCCTTGCCGGCCTCGACCGTGTAGCGCCGCGGGATGGCCGCCGGCCGCAGGCGGTCGTAGACCTGGAACACCGCGCCCTGCGCACCGCTGTTGCCGAAATCGAGCTGCAGCGCCGCGCCGTCGAGGCGTGCATCGACGCTGAGCTGATAGGGCAAGCGCCGTGACGGCCGCATGCCGCGCTCCTGCCAGACCGGCTGCGGCGCGACCGGCGCCGCCGGGTCGGCGAGCCGGCGCTGCGCGGCCTCGATCTCGGCGTAGTCGGCGGTGTGCGGCATCCTCGGAAAGCGCGCCACGTTGGGCTGCGCGAAGTCGAAGCACGAGCTCAGATCGCCGCAGACCGCGCGGTGCCAGGGGCTGATCGCCGGCATGCGCAGCTCGAAGCGGCGTTCGAGAAACTGGCCGACCGAGGTGTGATCGGCCACCTGCGAGTTGACCCAGCCGCCGCGGCTCCACGGCGAGATCACGTACATCGGCACGCGCGGCCCCAGGCCCCAGGGGCGCCGCGTGCCGCTGATCGTGTCCTCGCGCTTGAGGTGGTTGCGGTACGGATCGTGGAAATAGTGGCCGGCCAGATCGAGCGTCGCGGCGCCGGCCAGCGAGCCGTCGGCATTGAAGGACGGCGGTGCGGGCGGCGGCAGGTGGTCGAAGAAGCCGTCGTTCTCGTCGAAGGTCAGGAACATCACCGTCTTGCCCCAGACCGCCGGATTGCGCGTCAGCGCGCTCAGCACCTGGCTGGTGAAGTGACCGCCCTGCTGCGGGCTCGACGGCGCGCCCGGATGCTCGGACTGGATGCGCGTCGGCAACACCCAGCTGACCTGCGGCAGGGTGTCCTGCTCGACGTCGCGGATCAGATCGTCGAGCGACCACGGCGACATGCCGTTGCGGTAGATCGGCGAGCCGGGCTGCGCCTCGCGGAAGCTCTTGAAGGCCAGGCAGCCGTGCATCGCGCCGGTCCAGTTGTCGTTCGGATTCTGGTAGACGCGCCAGGAGATACCGGCCTGCTGCAGCACGTCGGGAATCGTCGGCCAGGTCAGCGCATTGCTTTGATAGGTGTAGCCCGGCTCCGGCAGCGCGCCGGTGACCCAGCAGCGCAGGTTGTCCGGCTCGGAGTCGACATCGGTGCTGTCGATGCCGCGCGCGCGCAGCTGCGGATCGAAGCTGGAGCCGCTCCAGAACACGATGCGGTTGGGATCGGTGCCGGCGGTGACCGAGCAGTGGTAGGCGTCGCAGATCGTGAAGGCCTCGGCCAGCGCGTACTGGAAAGGAATGTCGGCGCGACGGTAGTGGCCCATCGCGTACTGGGTCTTGTACTTCGGCCAGTAGCCGAACTTGCCCTGATTCCACGCCGCCTGTGCGTCGGAGTAGGCATGCGGGGTGTCCGGCACCAGCAGCGCGTTCATGCGCGCGCTGTCGAGGTGGTATGGCGGGATCTCGCGCGCGCCATCGGACTGCCACCACACCGACCTGCCGCTTTCCAGCGGCACCGGAAAGCGGTCGCCGAAACCGCGCACGCCGCGCATCGCGCCGAAGTAGTGATCGAAGGAGCGGTTTTCCTGCATCAGGATCACCACGTGCTGGACATCGCGGATGGTGCCGGTTTCGCGGCGCGCCGGAATCGCCAGCGCCTCGCGGATGCTCAGGGGCAGCGCGCTGACGCCGGCGCTGGCGGCGGCCAGCCGCAGGAAATCGCGGCGCCTGCTATCGATGGTCATGAGTGTGCGTTCCGAATCTAGAGCAGCCGCGCGCGCAGGCGCCCGGCCAGGTGTTCCAGTGCGACGACGGTGACGAAGATCACCAGCAGCAGCGTGGCGACGTGGCCGAAGTCGAACATCTCGAAGCGGCCTTTCAGTTCCTGGCCGATCCCGCCGGCGCCGACGATGCCGATCACCGTCGCCGTACGGACGTTGCGCTCCAGGATGTATTGCAGCTGGCCGATCACCGCCGGCAGCAGCTCCGGCCACACCGCGTAGCGCAGCGTTTCCAGCGGCGTGGCGCCGGCCGCCTGCAGCGCCTGCTGCGGCGCCGGATCGGCCTGCTCGATGCCGTCGGCGAAGAACTTGCCGAGAAAGCCGGCGCTGTGCAGGCCCAGCGCCAGCACGCCGGCGATCGGCCCGAAGCCGAAAGCCAGCACCAGGAACAGTGCGCTGATCAGGTCCGGCACCGAGCGCAGCAGGCTGCTGCAGCCGCGCGCCAGCACGCACAGCGCCGGATGCGGCGCGTAGTTGCGCGCGCCGCAACAGCTCAGCGGCAGGGCCAGCAGCAGCGCCACCAGCGTGCCCCACAGCGCCATCTCGATGGTCTCCAGCATCAGCGCCAGCACGTGCCGCAGATAGCCGCAAGGCTCCACCAGAACCTCGCGCTGGACGATCCGCTCCTGCAGCTGCAGCGTGCCCGGATCGAGCTGGCGCACCACCGCCGGCCGGTTCTCGATGTGCGCGCCGAACGGCAGCCGCTGGCGATCGAAGTTCTCCAGCCGCGCCAGCTCGCGCGTCTCCGATACCTGCGGCGGCCACAGCGAGGCGGCGACGCGCTGCACGCCGTCGGCGACCTGCGAGGGAGCGCCCGTGCCGAGCGCCGCGTTCACCGCCTGCGCCGTCATCAGCAGCATGCGGTCGATCTCGGTGCGCCGCGCCGACAGCGTCAGCAGCACCAGCAGCACCAGGCCGCCCAGCAGCGTCAGCGGCGAGACACGGCGGCGCAGCGCCCACTGCTCCGGACCGCGCGCGACCGCCGCCACGGGCGAGGACTCAGGCATGCGACCACTCGGCGGCCGCACCGCGCGACGGCTGCCCGCGCGCGATGGCGGGCTCGGCAGCGGCGTACAGGGCATCGCGCGCCCGGCCATCGAACGCCGACGGCGCGCCGTCGAAAACGATGCGGCCGGCGCGCAGGCCGACGATGCGATCGGCCACCGCCACCGCCAGCTCCGGCTGGTGCAGCGTGCACAGCACCGCGGCGCCGCGCTCGCGCGAGGCGCGGCGCAGCAGATCGAGGATCTCGCGGCTGATGCGCGGATCGAGGCTGGCGACCGGTTCGTCGGCGAGGATCAGCTGCGGCTGCGCCATCAGCGCGCGGGCGATGCCGACTCGCTGCTGCTGGCCGCCGGACAGCTCGCTGGCGCGGCGGTACAGATGGCTTTCGTCGAGCCCGGCTTCCGCCAGCAGGCTGCAGGCGCGGCGACGCTGCGCGTCCGTGAACAGGCCTAGCAGCGCGCGGATCGAGCCCAGCTGCGGCAGCGCGCCGCAGAGCACGTTGTCGAGCACTGTCAGTCGCGGCACCAGCGCGTAGTGCTGGTGGATGCTGCCGAGCTGCGCGCGCACCCGGCGCAGCCGCGCCGGCGTCAGCGTCTGGCCGTCGAAGCGCAGCGTGCCGCTGTCGGCCTGCGCCAGGCCGTTGAGCAGCTTCAGCAGCGTCGACTTGCCGGCGCCGGACGGGCCAAGCACCACGCAGAACTGCCCGCGCGGTATGGCCAGCGAGATCGCCGACAGCGCCGCGGTGCCGTCGGCGTAGCGCTTGCCGATGGCGTCGAACTCGACCAGCGGCGCGTCCCTCATCGCTGACCCGCCTTGCGCAGGATCGCCGCCAGCTCGTCGTCGCTGATGCGCTGCAGCGTGCGCGCCGGCCGGTCGAAGGCGCTTTCGGCGAACGCCGTGTCGTAGCGGTCGACCGGGCTGCTGCCGTAGCCGCGCAGCTGCGCCGGCGCAATATGGCCGGCGCTGTGCACGCGGCCGAAGGCGCGGCGCAGTTGCGCCTTGGTCGCCGCCGGCAGCGCGGTGCTCATCGCCAGCGGCGGATTCGGAATCGCCTCGCTGCGCGCCAGCACGCGGTAGTCCTGGGCACGGATGGCGCCGCTGTCGACGGCGCGCAGGTAGGAGTTGAAGCTCAGGCAGGCGGCGTCAACCAGGCCGCCGCTGAGCGCCGCCAGACTGGCGGCGTGGCTGCCGGTGAGGCGCAGCTCGGCCAGATCGCGGGCCGGATCGACGCCGGCTTCCAGCAGCATCGCGACCTGGTACGAGAAGCTGGACGTGGAGTTGATGTCGCCGAACGACAGCCGCTTTCCGGCCAGATCACGCAGTGTGCGCGCCGGCGCGGCGGCCGGCACGAAGATGCCGGCGTAATAGACCGATTCGCCGCTCTGCACCGACACGCCGAGCAGTTCGGCGGCAGCGGCTGCGCGCGCCTGCACGTAGGACACCGGGCCGAACCAGGCGATGTCGATCAGCCGGCCCTTCATGGCCTCGACCACCGCCGAATAGCTGCTGCCGACGCGCAGCGAGAAATGCAGGCCGGTATCGGCGGTGATCGCCTTGAACAGCGGCTGGAAGTCGGCCAGCGTGCCGCTGGCGGTGCCGCCGTCGGCGGGGATCAGCATCACCCGCAGCGGCTGCGCGGCACTGCCGTCGGGCGCCGCGGCGGCGACAGGACCGCAGCAGACCAGCAGCGCGCAGACAGCCGCCGCGAGGCGGAGCAGTGTCGTGAACATGGCAGCAGGGACGATGGAGACGCTGCGCAGCCTAGGTGGAACGGATTGCAGGCCGGTGAAGGAAAAATCGGCGAAACCGCGGCAGCCATCGCTTTTTTCAATGCATGCCGGCGGCGGCGCAGTGGCTGTCACGCCGCCGACAAGAAAACGGCGTTAACTCGCGCACCTTTCATAGACAGCATCGATAGGTCCGCCATGCGCCTGATGACCGGCCTCCGCGCCTTCCACTACACCGCGCGCTGCGGCAGCACGACGGCTGCCGCCCAGGAGATGGGCGTCAGCCAGCCGACGGTGTCCTCGCAGATCAGCGCGCTGGAGCAGCAGTTCGGCGTGCAGCTGTTCGTGCAGCTCGGCCGCCGCCTGGTCGCCACCGAGTTCAGCGACAGCCTGCTGGTGATCACCAATCGCCTGTTTGCTCTGGAAGAAGAAGCGCATGCCATGCTGCTCGAAGCGCGCGGCCTGCTGCGCGGGCAGCTGCGCATCGGCGCGGTGGGCCCCTATAACGTCATGCCCTTGCTGGCGGCGTTCCAGAAACGTCATCCGCGCATCTACGTGACGCTGTCGGTCGGCGATTCCTCGCAGATCGTCGAGCGCATCCTCAACTACCACGCTGATCTGGGCGTGCTGGTGCACGACGTGCAGGACGAGCGCGTCGAGAGCATCCCCTACCGCCGTCAGCCGCTGCTGGTGTTCGCCCACCACGCGCACCCGCTGGCGCAGCGGCCGGCGCTGTCGCTGGCGGATCTCGATGGCTGCGACATGGTGGTCCGCGAATCCGGCTCGACCACGCAGGCGGTGTTCAATGCCGCGCTCGCCAAGGCCGGCGTGCGCGTCAACGTGGTGATGGAGATCGGCAGCCGCGAGTCGCTGCGCGAGGCGGTGGCCAGCGGCATCGGCCTGGGCGTGGTCTCGGAAGTCGCCTATGTCGACGACCCCCGGCTGCGGACGCTGCGGCTGCTTGATCTCGACGCCGCCACCCATTCGCATGTGATCTGCCTGCGCGAGCGGATGAAGTCGCGGCTGGTGATGTCGTTCCTGGAGCTGGTGCACCAGCTGCGCGGCGAGCTGGCCACGGCACGCAGGGCCGCGCTCGCCGGCGCGCCGGCGGGCGATCTATAGATGAATTCGACCCAATGCTTAACTGCATGAATATGCGTGAATTTTTAACTCTCCATACATTTTTCTGAAAGACGCGCTGCGCAGACTTTGAAGGGTCAGGTGCATCCGGCGCGCCGTCCCGCCTCGCGGGACGCGCGCCTGCCATGTGCGCCGCCATCGCGCGTCCCGACCGGATGCCGATGCCCTTACCGCCCGAAGGAGTCGTTTCCATGTCTGCCGCCCTCATCCGCGTTCCGCTGCGGCGAACGCTGTTTTGCCTCGCCGTGGCCGCCACGTTCAGTCAGGCCGCACAGGCCCAGGTCGCCGAAGCCGCGGCGCCCGATCCGGATCTCGCCGCGATCGCGCCGGTCGACGGCGTCGAGTCCGCGGCGAGCGAGGCGGGCGACGGCTCGGCCGCCGAACTGGCGCAATCGACGGCAGCCGCCGAAACAGCGCCCGCGCCAACCGCGCTCGCACAATCCGGCACACCGTCGGTCGAGGAGATCACCGTCATCGGTCACGAGCAGCGCAGCACGGCGATCGCCCAGGATCTGACGCAGTACGGCAACCAGGTGCAGGTGATCAGCGCCGAGGAAGTCCAGGCCGGCGGCTACACCAACATGGCCGAGCTGGCGCAGGGCCTGATCGCCGGCGCCTATGTCGGCTACTCGCCGGACGAGGGCGAATTCACCATCCGCCTCGACGGCGGCGGCGACCGCGACACCCTGGTCACGCTCGACGACGTGCCGCTGTACGACCGCGGCCCGGGTGTCGAGGACATCTGGGGCTCGACGCTGATCGATCCGCACATGATCGAATCAGTCGAGGTATTCCGCGGCGGCCAGAGCCTGTACTTCGGCAGCAACGCCGGCGTCGGCCTGGTCAGCATCCGCACCAAGCGTCCGGACGGCACGCGCAAGGGCGAAATGGGCTTCTCCTACGGCAGCTTCAACACGCGCGAGGTCTGGGGCAATTATTCGTTCCCGCTCGACAACGCCGGCCGCCACAGCGTGATGTTCTACGGCGGCCGCCTGGCCACCGACGGCCCGGATATCTTCACGCGCGAGTCGCAGACCGACAACCATCTGGCGGCCGGCGGCATCACCGACTACTCCAACTCGCGCGACGACATCGGCGCCAAGTACCTGTGGAAGATCGACACCAGCAGCCAGCTGCTGGCCAACCTGCAGTTCGTGCAGATCGATTTCCAGGACACCTTCCCGAACACGACGATCTACGGCCCGACGCGCTCGAAGATGCCGCTGTTCAACCTCAGCTACAACAAGACCTGGTCGGACAAGGTCCGCACCGATGTCACCGCCTCCTACCGCAAGCCGGAACTGCTCAACACCAAGTTCCTGCCGGAGGTCTGCCGCAACAAGGACGGCTGCGTCAGCGCCACCAATCCGAACCAGATGATCGAGTGGGGCCACTGGACCGGCCGGCTCGAGCCGCAGGTACAGCGCGGTATCGGCAGCAACTCGATTCCGGCCGGCTTCGAGGAGCTGATCGCCACCGCGCTGAACCACATTACGTTCACGCCTTCCGTCGGCATCACGCTGGGCCTGCAGTCCACCAACTACCGCGATGCCTCCGATCCGCGTGTGCGCATCGATGGCGACGTGGTATCGAGCAACGCGCTGATCGCCGACCTGCACCTGACGCCGAGCTTCAGCCCCGGCACCAATGTGTCGATCGCCGGCCGCGTCGAGAACGAAAAGTCGTTCGGCACCGAAACCATCGGCAAGTACGGCCTGCGCCAGCAGTTGCCCGGCAATACCTATCTGCGCATCAACGGCGGCAACTCGTTCAGCCTGCCGCGCACCAACGAGCTGTACTCGAACACCGACACGATGGTCGGCAATCCGGACCTCAAGCCGGAAAAGACCAAGACGCTGAACTACGGCGGCGGCGCCAACCTGGCATTCGGCGGCGCCCGGCTGCAGGCCGAGCTCGGCGGCTTCGCCACCGACATCCGCGACCGCATCCAGGCCACCACCGGGCTGACGCCGAACACGCGTTTCAACAACGACGCTGTCACCGAGATCCGCGGCGTGGTCGCCGATCTGGAGCTGCGTCTGGGCAGCAACTGGCTGCTCGCCGCCGCCTACACGCAGCAGAAAGCCGAGGTGAAGGGCACCGACCGGCAGATCGACGCCACGCCCGAATGGTTCGCCACCGGCCAGCTGCGCTACACCAGCAGCGACAGCCGCTGGCAGTTCAACCTGCTGCCGCGCCTGCAGGGCCGCACCATCACCACCGCGCCGATCGCCGGCCTGCCGGCCTACAACTGGGGCGACTGGTTCGTGCTCAACGCGACCGGCCAGTACTGGGCCGGTGACAAGCGCGAGCACCGCCTGCAGCTGCGCCTGGAGAACATCCTCGACGAGGAGTACAGCAATCGCGGCCTGTGGGGCAACCTGCAGTACGGCTCGGCCGGCGTGCGCGGCGACGTCACGCCCGCCGACCCCGAGTACTACTACCCGTACGCCTTCCAGGCCAAGCCGCGCAGCCTGTTCTTCACCTACGCGTACAGCTTCTGATGCCTTCTGCTCTCGGTGGACCCTACAGCTGTGTCGTGTTCGACCTGGACGGCACCCTGCTCGATACGCGCGAGGCCATGCTGGCGGCGATCAACAGCGTGCTCGCCGAGCACGCCCTGGCGCCGGCCAGCGCCGCCCAGCTCGGCGAGGCGCTGCACTTCGGCCTCGGGGCGATGCTCGACCGTGCCGCCGCACTCGCCGGTGCACCGGCACTGCCGGCCGGCGCGCCGGCACGCGTTCGCGAGTACTACCTGCAATCGGCGGCGCAGACGGTACGTCTGTTCGCCGGCGCCCGCGCGCTACTGGAACAGTTGCAGGAGGCCGGCATCTGGCTGGCTGCCTGCAGCAACCAGGATCAGGCGCACGCGGCGCGGCTGCTGCGTGCCTTCGATCTCGACGGCCTGTTCCGCGAGGTCGTCGGCGGCGACAGCCTGGCGCAGCGCAAGCCGGATCCCTTGCCGCTGCGCTGGCTGATGCAGCGCGCCGGCGCGGCGCCGGCCGCGACGCTGATGGTCGGCGACAGCGCCGTCGACCTGTCCTGTGCACAGCGCGCCGGCGTCGGCATCGCCCTGATGGCGCACGGCTACGGGCTGTCCGACATCGACGGGCGCGAGGCCGCGCCGGCGTGCTTCGCCGACTTTGCGGCGCCGGGAGCGGCGCTGTTGGCGCCGGCGCGCCCGCGTCATTCGACTTTGGAGATCTAGCGATGCGCCTTCTTGCTCGCCTGCTCATCGGCATGGCCTGCGGCAGCGGCCTGGCATCCGCCGCCGAACCGCTGCACTGGTATCGCGGCAACACGCACGTGCACGGTGTCGTCGAAGGCTATGCGCCGGACGTGATCAGCGACTGGTACGCAAGCCACGGCTTCGACTTCGTCGTTTCCACCGAGCACGAGCGCGTGCTGTCGCTGCAGGAGTTCCAGCATCTGCCGAAGGGCTTTCTGCTGATCCCCGGCCAGGAGATCACCGAGATCGTTCGCGACCGCTCGCATCCGGACGGCCTGCGTCATCTGCACGTCAATGCGCTCGGCACCGCCGCGGTGATCCAGCCGGCGCGCAAGCCGGCGCCGCCTGGCAGCAAGACCCGCACGCCGGCCGAGTTCAGGGCGCTGCTGGAGAAGACTGCGCCTCAGATGGCGCCGGTGGACGCCTACCGCCGCAATCTGGCCGCCGTGCGGGCCCAGCACGGCGTGCCGCAGATCAACCACCCCAACCTGCACTGGTCGGTGCGCGCCGAGGATCTGTTGCCGCTCGAAGGCCCGTATCTGCTGGAGATCGCCAACAGCTTTGCGTTCGCCAACAACGCCGGCGGCAGCACGGCGGGCGGCGAGACAGCGCCGTCCACCACGGCGCTGTGGGATCGCCTGCTCAGCGCCGGCCGCGTGGTCTGGGGCGTGGCCAGCGACGATGCACACGACTACACGAATTTCGACAAGCGCCATGCGCTGACGCCGGGACACGGCTGGATCGTCGTTCGCGCCGCCGCACTTGAACGCGATGCGATCCTCGCCGCGCTGCGCAACGGCGCGTTCTACGCATCCACCGGCATCGGCATCGACGACATCCGCAATGACGGCAAGCAGCTGCAGATCGATATCGCACCGACGGCCGGGCTCGATCCGCCGCTGCCGGTGGCGCCGGACTCACGCTTCCTCACACGCTTCATCGGCCGCGACGGCCGCGAGCTGGCGCGCGCCTACGGACGCACGCCGGCCTATCGCTTCGGCGGCGACGAGACGTATGTCCGCGCAGAGGTCAGCGACTCCGACGGTCGCCGGGCCTGGCTGCAGCCGGTGTTTCTCGACGAGCGCCTGAAAACGCAGAAGCCGTAAGTCCCAGCCCGCGCGCCAGGCGACGCGGGCTGGGAACGGCGCCTACCAGCGCAGGTTCACGCCGGCACTGAGGCTGATGCCGGTGCCCGGCTCGAACAGCATCGACGCCGGCGTCGCCACCGCGGCAACGCTGCTGCTGGCGATGTAGCGGCGGTCGGCGAGATTGCGGCCATCGACATAGACCGACCAGTGCCGCCCGCTGTCGTAGCCGGCGCGCAGGCCGAGCAAGGCGTAGGCATCGGTACGCAGGCTGTTGGCGTTGTCGACGAAGTAGCCCTGCGGCACCCATTCGACGTTCGGGCCGGCGTAGAAGCCGGCCGGATGCCGGTACAGCAGTTCGCTGCGCAGGTACTGCCGCGGCGCGCCGGGCAGATCATTGCCACCCCATTGCGCATCACCGTCGAAGCGGAAGTCGCTGTAGGTCCAGGCGACGTCCAGATCGACGGCGTCGGACTCGGCCAGCACCGACCGCAGCAGCTCCGCGCCGAGCCCCAGTTCGACACCCTGATGCAGGGTCTTGTCGGCATTGGTGACCTGATAGCTGCCGCCGCCCAGATCGAAGAACTGGAATTCCTTGTCGAGCGTCGCGCGGTAGATCGCCAGATCCCAGCGCAGCCGGCCACGCACGCCACGCGTGCCGATCTCTGCGGTCGTTGCTCGCTGTGCCTGCGTGTCGGCCAGCGCGACATTGGTGAAGTTGAGTTCGCCGAAGGTGGGCGCCTCACCGCTCCTCGATACATTGGCAAACGCCTGCGCGGACGGCGCGAACTGCCACAGCAGGCCGAGCTTGGGATTGAAGAACGCGTAATCGGCCGTGCCGGAGGTATCCGGCGCGGCCTCCAGCTGATCGCCGCGCTTGCGCTCGGCGTCGACATAGCTGCCCGCCGCTATCAGCTGCAGATCGCGGTGCAGGCTGAAGGCATCCTCGACGTAGACGACGGTGTTGTTCGATCGATCGGTCGATGCCGACAGAAGCCGGCCCTGCTGCCGACCCGGCAGATTCTCGAACTGCTGATTGTCGACCCAGCCGCCGATCAGATTTACGCCGGCCGTCAGGCGATTGGCCCAGCCTGCAATCGGCAGATCCAGCTGCACGCGGCCGAAGCCGGCGAAGTCGTGATACTGGTAGTCCAGATACTGAAAGATCGGATGGATCAACTGCTTCTCCGATGCCGATGCCCCGGCCTCCAGCACCGCGCCGGTCCACCGCAGCGTGGTCTTGTTGGCGATGCGCCAGGTCCGCATGTCGCGGTGCGAGTCCAGTACCAGGTTGCCGGCCGCCGCCTGGCGCGGGCGCCGGAGCGCCTGCTCCTTGGTCACGGCGCCCGGGA